>AP024676.1:1556203-1867444 GCA_025998955.1 Candidatus Roseilinea sp. | reverse complement strand
CGCTCACCGAGGTGCAGGCACAGGCGATCCTGGACATGCAACTGCGCCGGCTGGCCGCGCTGGAGCGCCAGAAGATCGAAGACGAGTATCAGGCGTGCCTGCGCACCATCGCCTACCTCGAAGACCTGCTGGCCAACCCATCCAAGATCCTCGCCCTCGTCAAAGAGGACTCGCTCAAGCTGGCGGAGAAGTATGGCGACGTGCGTCGCACGCGCATCGTGCTGGACGCGCGTGAGGACTTCGACGACGAAGAGCTGATCCCCGACAAGAGCGTGCTCGTCTCGCTCACCGAGAAGGGCTACATCAAGCGCACGCCGGTCGAGGCCTATCGCGCCCAAAACCGCGGCGGCCGCGGCGTGAGCGGCATGACGACCAAAGAGGAGGACGAAGTCATCTTCCTCTTCAACGCCCGCACGCACGACACGGTGCTGTTCTTCACCGACCGCGGCAAGGTCTATGCGCTCAAAGCCTATCAAATCCCCGAAGCCGACCGCGCGGCCAAGGGCGTGTATCTGGCCAACTTGATCGCGTTGGGCGAACGCGAGAAGGTCACCGCTGCGTTGCCCATCTCGAAACAATTGATGGCGCTGGTGAAGGTCAGCCGGGCCGATGAGGTGGATGAGGACGAAGCCAACGGCAACGGCGAGAGTGCGCCGCTGATGGACGTGAATGAGGAGAACGGCAACAACGGCGCCGGCGAGGAGAACGGGGCCGAGCCGGCCGTGCCTCCGTCGAACGGCCAAACATCGCCGACCATCGCCATGTGCACACGCCTGGGCAAGATCAAGCGCGTGGACCTGAGCGCGTTTGCCAATATTCGCAGCAGCGGCCTGATCTGCATGACACTGGCCGAAGGCGACGAGTTGAGCTACGTGCGCCTGACGCCCGGCGACGGCGAGCTGATGCTGGTCACGGCGCAGGGTCAGGCGCTGCGCTTCAGCGAGACATTGGTGCGCCGGATGGGCCGCGCCGCGGCCGGTGTGCGCGCGATGCGCTTCAAGAAGCCGGGCGACTACATCGCCGGTATGGAGGTGGTCGAGCCAGGCGGCTACTTGCTCACCGTGACCGAGCGCGGCTATGGCAAGTGCACCACGCTTGACGAGTACAACGCCAAGGGGCGTGGTGGCAGCGGCATGCGCACGATGAGCGGCGCACTCGACGTGACCGGTGAGTTGGTCGCTGCGCGCGTCGTTCAGCCGGAAGACCAGATCACCATCATCAGCGCCAACGGCGTGGTGCTGCGCCAGCGCGTCAGCGACATCCCCAAGGCCGGCCGCGCCACGCGCGGCTCGCGGCTGATCAATCTGCGCGAGGGCGACACCGTGGCCAGCGTCGCCCGCCTCGCGCACGTGGATTAAGCCGCCTGCTACGAATTCGGAAGGATAATTACGCACGCTCAACAAGCGCATGACTCATCAACGCGCGGCCTCTCACCTATTGGCCTTCTTGCCGCAACTCGATCCGCAAGCGCTGGCCGAGACGCTGGTAGCCTTCGCCAACAGCGATGGCGGCACCATCGTGCTCGGCTATGATGAGCGCGGCCGTCCGTCCGGAGCGACGACGCCGGAGGACATCGAGGCAGTCCTGCGTGAAGCAGCCAGCCTGACCTCGCCACCGGTGCGCGCAACGCTGGAGAACGCCGGCGGCGATGGCAACCCGCAATTGATCGTGCGGGTGCCGCGCAGCGTGGATTTGCATTCGCTGAAGGACGGCCGGGTGTTCGTACGCGTTGCCGGTGAGAACCGCGCGCTCACCGGCGATGAGATCCGCAACCTCACCCAGAGCAAGTCGGCGGGCGACTACGAAGCCGAGACCGTCCCCGGCGCGACGCTGGCCGATTTCGACGATGAGATCGTAGTGGAGTACATCGCCAAGCGCGAACTGCGCACCCGCCGCAAGATTGAGCTGGCCGAGCGCGATGCACAACACGCTGCGTCGCTGCTGAAAGACATCGGCGCGCTGGATGCCCGTGGTCAGCCCACCGTCGCCGGCATCCTGCTGTTCGGCAAGAACCCGCAGGCCTTTTTGCCACAGAGCGGCGTGGTCTTCGTCAAGTTCCCTGGCGTGGAGCCGCGCGGCGAAGGCGGGCGTGTGGGCTATGGGCGGCGCGAAGAGATCAACGGCCCGCTGGCGCGGGTGATCGAGCGCACCTGGCAAGTGATACTGGAGGAGATGCGCGTCGGCGCCATTGTTAAAGGGCTGGAGCGCGAGGAGGTGCTGGAATATCCGGAGTTTGCCGTGCGCGAGGCGCTGGTGAACGCGGTATGCCATCGCGACTACCGCCTGCGCGGCCGGCGCATCGAGGTGCGCAAATATGCCGACCGGCTGGAGATCATCTCGCCGGGCGGATTAGCCGGCTACATCACGCTCGACAACATCATCGAGGAACATTTCTCGCGCAACCCACGCCTGGTGCAGGGCCTGTTCCAATGGGGCTACATTGAGGAACTGGGCCTAGGCATCGATCGGATGATCGAAGACATGGTGGCCGCCGGCCACCCTGTGCCCAAGTTCAACGCCACGGCCTACAGCTTTACCGTGACCCTGTCTAATGTGCGCGAGCGACGCGCGACGCACAACATCACCCTGCTGCCCACCGCTGCGGCGGACGGCGCCGCGCTGCCGCCCGGGCTGACCGTGAATGAACGCCAGGCGCGCGCCTTGCAGTACGTGCGCGAGCATGGCCGCATCACCAACCGCGACTTTCAGGTTCTCTGCCCGAACGTCACCCCCGAAACGCTGCGCATTGACTTGGCCGACCTGGTGGATAAGGGCGTGCTGATGCGGGTGGGTGAGAAGAAAGGCACCTACTACATCCTGAAGTGATGCAGCGTTGGGGCTTCCCGACGCCGCATCGTATTGATGCGCACAGGCGCGGGCTGCACCTGCTTGCGCCTCTCGCCTTACCGCAGCACCCAGTTGAACAGATAACCCGTGAAGATGATGCCGGCTGCCACCACGGCGACGAACGTGGCCAACAAGCGCGGCTTGAGCACGCGGCGCAGGATGATCATCTCCGGCAGGCTCAGCCCGACGACGGCCATCATGAACGCCAGTACAGCGCCCAAAGCCGCGCCCTTGCTGACCAGCGCTTGGGCGACGGGCACGATGCCGGCGGCGTTCGAGTAGAGCGGCACGCCCAGCAACACGCCGGCCGGCACCGACCACCACGCCTCTCGACCTAGGATGCCGGCGAGCGCATCCTGCGGCACAAAGCCATGAATCCCGGCGCCGATGCCGATGCCGACGACGATGAACGGCCACACTTTACCAACAATTTCGCGGGTAGTCTGCCAGGCCGTAGCGAAGCGTTCCGACCAGGTGGGCTGCGCGTCAGGCGACTGAATCGTTTTTGTTCCAGATGCGCCGATCTGGAACACGAACGGCTCGACGAAGCGCTCAGGGCGCGTCTTGCCGATCACGATGCCGCTGATGACGGCGATCGTCACGCCGGTGAAGGCGTAGAGCGCCGCGACCTGCCAGCCGAACGTGCCAAACAACATCACCAGCGCCACCTCGTTCACCAGCGGCGCAGCGGTCAGGAAAGAGAAAGTGACACCCAGGGGAATCCCAGCCCTGACGAAGCCGATGAACAACGGCACAGCGCTGCACGAGCAAAACGGCGTCAGCACTCCCAGGGCGGCTGCCAACACATTTCCCACGCCCTCACGCTTGCCGCTGAGCACGGCGCGCGTGCGCTCGGGGCTGAAGAACGATTGGATCACCGCGATGACGAAAATCATGCCGCTGAGCAGCAACAGGATCTTCGGCAAGTCGTATAGGAAGAAAGCGACCGACTCGCCCAGACGCGAGCCGTGCGCCAGCCGAAGCACGTCGTAGGTCAACCATTCCGCCAGCGGCAGGATCGCGCTATAGGCGGCGACCCAGGCGATGGCCAACAGCGCCACTAATGCAAATGCGCGGGTCTCCGTCCGATGCGTTGGGCGAAGGGAAGAAGTGGGTAGGGGATTCATGGCTGTCTCTCTTACGTAAACGCCATGCGCGGAGTTATAGCGCGGGCTTCAGCAGCCAGGCGATCTCCTCATCGGATAGGATGCGGCCGGCGGCGACGAGTTTCCCGTTGACCACCAACCCAGGCGTCTGTAGCACGTCCCATTTCATGATCTCTGCGTAGTCCGTGACCTTTTCGACCTCTATCGCGACTCCGATCGCGTTGGCGACTCGCTGCATGGCCTGTTCAAGCCGTTTGCAGTTGGCGCACCCCGAGCCAAGCACTTTGACATTCAACATCTCGTTGTTCCTCCTCATTCTTCTGGTGGATTTGCCGATTCAATGCAATGAGCCGTTAGGCTGCCCGCTTCCTGAACAGGGCCTGGCGATGGCCTGTGCGTCGGCGACGAGGCCTGGGATGCGACGATCGGCCAGCCGATAGACGATTTGCCAGCCTGCTCGCCGGCATGTCACCAGACCTGCGTGCCGCAGCACGGCTAACTGCTGTGACACATAGGCCTGTCGCTGACCTAAGCGCGCGGCCAGCTCGCACACACACCACTCCCTCTCGCTCAGCAGCGCGAGGATAGTCAGGCGCTCTGGGTGTGCGAGGGCCTTGAAGAAGGCAGCCAGATGCTCTTGCTCTCTTATCTGCACACCCTAATCATATTCAAAAAAATGAATATAAGGCTGACCGTACGACCAGGACGGCACTCACTACCCGGATGGTGTTTCTTGCACGCCTGACCCGTAAACTGGCGACACGCATGTCACTGTGCGACTTTCACGTGTGAGGACCCTGACGATGAAGCAGGTGCTGCAAAATCAACAGAAGGCATCCGCCGATGTGGGGCGTCGTAACTTCCTGCGCGCCCTCGCCGGCGCGGCCGGCGCGGTCACAGCGCTGCAGGTGTTAGATGCGCTTGAGGCTGCGCCGGAGCAGGTCGCGGAGTCGCTGGTCCCGCAGACGGTGACCGAAGCCGATGAAACCGCTGATGTGCTCATCCGTATGCAAGCCGATCTCGCCCGGGCGCTGAAGAAACAACCCTCCGAGCGCCGTTGGGTGATGGTGATTGACCTGCGCAAGTGTGTGGGGTGCCATGCCTGCACCATTGCCTGTGTGGCCGAGAACAAGCTGCCACCCGGCGTGGTGTATCGCCCGGTCATCGAAGAGGAGATCGGCGAGTATCCCAACGTGACGCGCCGGTTCATTCCGCGCCCGTGTATGCAGTGCGAGAACCCGCCCTGCGTGCCGGTGTGCCCGGTGCACGCCACCTACACCAATGCCGAGGGCGTGGTCGAGGTGAACTACGAGCAGTGCATCGGTTGCCGCGCCTGCCTGACCGCCTGCCCGTATGGGGCGCGCACCTCGGACTTTGGCTACACCTACGCCGAGGGCACACCCAATGCCGACGGCCTGATCTTGGGCCGTGACGCTGCTGACGAATACGAACGCGCGCCGAACTTCGAGTATGGCCGGCCATGGCCGCGCGAAGCGCATGGTTCGCCAATGGGCAACGCCCGCAAGTGTCACTTCTGCCTGCATCGCGTCAAGGAGGGGTTGTTGCCCGAATGTGTGACGACATGCATCGGGCGCGCTACCTTGTTCGGCGACGCCAACGATCCCGATAGCGTGGTGGCCCAACTGATTCATCGCCCGAATGTCATCCGGCTGAAAGAAGAGTTGGGCACCCAGCCGCGCGTGTATTACATCGTGTGAGGGAGGAGCGTCATGATCAAAAGAATCGTGTATGGCCTGGGCGCATTGGCGCTGTTGCTGGGCCTGTATGGGTTCTACTCTCGTCTGTTCATCGGCGAGCGCGAGGTCAATTACGGCTCGTATGTGACGTGGGGGCTGTGGGTGGCCATGTATTTGTTCTTTGCCGGCATCTCCACCGGCGCGTATATGCTGGCGACGCTCGATCACCTGTTCAACGTCCGCCTGTTCAAGGGCGCCGGCAAATACGCCTTGTGGGGCGCGCTGGTGACCATGCCGGCGGCGCTGATCACCATCGCCTTCGATCTGGGACACATGGAGCGCATCTGGAAGGTGTACCTCAGCCCCAACTTTGGCGCGCCGATGGCGCAGTTGGTATGGGGCTACACACTTTTCCTGGTCGTCATTGTGGTCTCGCTTGTTCTCACGCTACGGCGGCCGCAAACACTCTCAACCAAAGTAGTGATGAGCATTGGGCTATTCCTGGCCATTTTCCTCAGCGGCGGCGTGGGCGCGCTGCTCAGCGTGAATGCCAGCCGCGCGTCGTGGCATGCGGCCATGTTGCCGGCGCAATTCCCCATCTTCTCGCTCACCTCGGGTGTGGCGCTGCTGATGACCCTGCTGGGCTGGTTCACGCCAGATGATGAAACTCGCCAGCAGCGCGTGCGCCTGCTGGGTCTGGCCATGATTGTGCTGATCCTGGTGAAGGCGTACTACCTGTGGGTTGATTACTCGGTGGCCCTATACAGTGGCGTGCCGGACACGGCTCGTGCGGTTGAGCTGGTGTTGTTTGGCCAGTATGCCTGGGCATTCTGGGGCTTGCAGGTGGCGCTCGGCATGATCGTGCCGCTGATTGTGCTGGTGCAGCCGCGCCTGGCGCGCAGCGGATTTTGGGCCGGCCTGATGGGTGTGCTGGTGCTGGTTGGCTTTGCCGTGGCGCGCTCAAACATCATCTTCCCGGCGCTCGCCATTCCCGAACTGGAGGGGTTGACCGAGGCTTTCCACGGCCCGCATCTCAACATTGACTACGCGCCCAGCCTGATGGAGCTATCGGTGGTCTCTGGCGTGGTTGGGCTGGCCACATTGGCCTACCTGATCGGCGTCGATGCGCTGCCATTCCTGAAAAAGTATGAGGTGACCAAATGAGCAATCCGATTCAGCCTTCATCATCTTCTCAAAGCGCCGCCGGACACGCTGCGACGCAGCCGGGCGACTGGCAAGTGTCACGCCGCAGCTTCATGAAAGCGGCTGCGCTGGTCGGCGGCGGGGCTGTGCTGGGCGGCGCCTTCCTCGGCGCGCTGCCAAAGGTGAAAGCGGCGCTGGAGGCGACCGGCGAAGGCAGCGCCTATCCGCTCGGCGATCCGGCGCATCAGATTTACTCGGTCTGCCAACAGTGCAACACCCAGTGCGGCATCAAGGTCAAGCTGCTGGACGGCGTGGCGGTCAAGATTGATGGCAACCCATTCTCACCCTGGAACCTGGTGCCCCATCTGTCCTACAACACGCCGATTACTGACACGGCCAAAATTGACGCGCCCTTGTGTCCAAAGGGTCAGGCCGGTCTGCAATCCGCCTATGACCCCTACCGCCTGGTCAAGGTGCTCAAGCGCGCCGGCAAGCGTGGCGAGAACAAGTGGACGGTGATCGATTTCGATCAGGCTGTCACAGAGATCGTAGAGGGCGGCAAGTTGTTCGCCAATGTGCCCGGCGAAGAGAATCGCGAAGTCGAGGGCCTGCGTTCCTTGCGCGCGCTCACCGACCCGAAGGTGATGAAGGCAATGGACGCCGCCATCAAGAAGATCTGGGCCGAAAAGGACGCCGACAAAAAGAAAGCCCTGATCGAGCAGTTCAAGGCAGACTTCGCTGAGCATCTTGACAAGATGATCGACCCCGATCACCCCGATCTTGGGCCGAAGAACAACCAGATTTTGTACTTCTGGGGCAGGCAGAAGGGCGGTCGCAGCGACATTGCGCTGCGCTTCTTCCGCTCTGGCCTGGGCACGACCAATACGCATGGCCACACCACGGTGTGCCAGGGCAGCCTGTACTTCGCCGGCAAGAGCATGAGCGACCAGTGGGACGGCAGCAAGTTTACCGGCGGCGCCAAAGCCTACTGGCAGGGTGACACTGCCAGCGCCGATTTTGTCATCTTTGTTGGCGCGTCGCCGTTCGAGGGCAACTACGGCCCCACCAACCGCGTGCCGCGCATTGCGCCGCGCGCCGCAGAGGGCGCGATGAAATTCGTGGTAATCGATCCGCGCCTGTCCAAGCTGGCCGGCAAAGCCTGGAAATGGCTGCCCAACAAGCCCGGCACCGAAGCCGCCATTGCGCTGGGCATGATTCAGTGGATCATCGCCAATCAGCGTTACGACGCGCAGTATCTGGCCGACGCCAACAAGGCCGCCGCCAAGAAAGCCGGCGAGCCGACCTGGAGCAACGCCGCCTGGCTGGTGAAAGTCACCGACGGCAAGCCAGGCAAGTTCCTGCGTGGCAGCGACCTCAAGCTGGTCGAGAAAAAGGAAGAACAGAAGGATGACAAGACGGTTGTCACCTGGGTCACGCCGGACGGCACGGTCTTCAACACCGATCCTTTTGTGGTGCTGGATAAAGATGGCAATCCGGTCTTGTTCGACCCGAATGACGAGGAACGCGCTGTGGAAGCCGGCCAGTTGCTGGTGAATGGCAAGGTCGGCGACTTCGATGTGAAGAGCAGCCTGCAAATCCTTTACGAATCGGCCAGTGAGAAAACGATCGAGGAATGGGCCGATATCGCCGGCATCCGCGCCACAGACATCGAAGACCTGGCGCGCGAGTACACCTCGCATGGCAAAAATGCCGCCATCGACATTCACCGTGGCGTCAGCCAGCACACCAACGGCTATTACAACGTGCTGGCCTGGAATGCGCTTGGCCTGTTGATCGGCAGCTACGACTGGCGCGGCGGCCAGGTGTATGCCAGCACCTACGATGTGGGCGGCTCGAAGGCCGAAGGCCCATTTGTGCTTGGCAAGGCCGACCCCGGCGCGCTGGCGCCGTTCGGCATCAGCATCATCCGCCACGATACGAAGTACGAAGACACCACGATCTTCGAGGGCTATCCGGCCAAACGCAACTGGTATCCACTGGCGTCCGACGTGTACGAGGAGATCATCCCGTCGGCCGGCGACATGTACCCCTATCCCATCAAGGCCGCCTTCATGTATATGGGGTCGCCGGTGTACTCATTGCCGGCCGGCCACAAGTGGATCGAAATTCTGCGCGATGTCGACAAGCTGCCCCTGTTCGTAGCCAGCGATATCGTCATCGGCGAGACCAGCATGTACGCCGACTACATCTTCCCCGATACCAGCTTCCTGGAGCGATGGGAGTTCAGCGGATCGCATCCTTCCATGACCTTCAAGGTGCAGGGCGTGCGACAGCCCACCATCGCGCCAGTCACCGGCACAGTGACCGTGTATGGTCAGGAAATGGCCTTGCAATGGGAGGCGCTCTTGCTGGCCATGGCCGAAAAGCTGGGGCTGCCGAACTTTGGCCCAAATGGGCTGGGCGATCTCGGTGACTTCACTCACCCCGATCATCTATACCTGCGCATGGTGGCCAATCTAGCCTTTGGCGAAAAGGCCGATGGGAGCGATGCCGTGCCCGATGCCGATGCCGAAGAAATTCGTCTGTTCATCGAGGCGCGCAAGCATCTGCCCAAAGGTGTGTTCGACCCCGACCGTTGGCGCGCCATCGTCGGCGATGCCTTGTGGCCGAAAGTGGTCACCGTGCTCAGCCGGGGCGGGCGTTTCCAGGCTTATGAAAAAGGCTACCCTGGCGACGGTGTACGCCCCGGGTCGTTCGATGAGCCTTACATCATCCCGACCGGCGTGAAGTTCGGCAAGCTGATCAACCTGTATCTGGAGAAGAATGTGGGCATCAAGCACGCCGGCACGGGCAAGCCACTTCCCCCTGTGGCGACCTACATCGAGCCGTACACCGGTTTCGACGGCCAGGTGATCGACGACGCGAAGGATGGCTATGACCTCAAGCTCATCACCTACCGCGAGATCATGATGACCAAGAGCCGCACGCCCGGCAACTACTGGCTGCGCGCGCTGATGCCGGAGAACGCCGTCATCATGAATGCGCAGGACGCCGCCGCGCGCGGCCTGAAGGATGGCGATCGGGTGCGCATCGTCTCGGCCACCAATCCCGAAGGCGTGTGGGATCTGGGCAACGGCTCGAAAGTGGAAGTGGTCGGCCGGCTCAAAGTCGTGCAGGGCATGCGGCCGGGCGTGGTCGGCTTCGCCCTCGGCTTCGGCCACTGGGCCTATGGCGCTGTGGATGTGACTATCAATGGTCAGACCATCCCCGCCGACCCCTCGCGCATGCAAGGCTTCCATGCCAACGCCGTCATGCGCACCGACCCACTGGTGACCAATACCTCGCTTTTCGATCCGGTGGGTGGGAGTGCGGTGTTTTATGATACGCAGGTGAAGGTAGTGAAGGCGTGAGCCTCCGGGTGAACATCGCATACTCGCCGGCACAAACCGGGTTTCTCGCTTTTGTAGAAGAAACCCGGTTTGCGCTTTCAAACTACAATCCTGACGATCATGGCAAACTTACCGAAGACCTATCAACGCTTCAAGAAATTGCACCCTAAGGTGTGGCGCGCCTATGAGAGACTGGGGGCAACTGCTGCCGAGAGCGGCCCGCTCGATGCGAAGACGCGCGAATTGATCAAACTTGGCATGGCAGCGGCGCTGCGTGGAGAGAGCGCGGTGAAGTCGCATACCCATCGTGCGCTGGCCGTTGGCGCTTCGAACGAGGAGATCATTCATGCGATTCTCCTCGGCATCACCACCATCGGCTTCCCGGCCATGATGACCGCCCTTTCCTGGGTGCAGGAAGCGATGGAAGCCGATGCAAGTGACAACGCGAATTGAGATGTTCTTGCTCGACCGTTATCGCGCCCGGCTGTTGCAGTTGCACGACCACATCTGCCCGCGCCAGATCCTCGGCCTGCGCATGGGCGAGCTGGCCGGACGGTTGCTCGGCGTGTCGTTGCCCCAAAGCGACAAGCGCCTGTTCGTCTTCGTCGAGGCTGATGGCTGCTTCGCCGATGGCGTGATGGTGGCCACCGGTTGTTCGCTCGGCCACCGCACGCTGCGCCTGGTGGATCAGGGCAAGGTGGCGGCGACTTTCGTGGACACGCGCGGCGACCCGTACAGCGGGCTGCGCATCTGGCCGCGCCCGACCGTGCGGCAACAGGCGCGCGCATTGTGTCCTGATCTGAATAGTCGCTGGCGCGCCCAGCTCGAAGCCTATCAGCGCATGCCGGATGACGCGCTGCTGGCCTGGGCGCGGGTGAGGCTGCAGGTCTCGGTGAAAGCACTGATCAGCCGACCTGGCGTGCGCGTGACGTGCGACCGGTGCGGCGAGGAGATCATCAACGAGCGCGAGCGTTGGGTGAACGGCGCGCGCCTGTGCGCGCACTGCGCGGGCGACTCGTACTTTGTTGCGTTGGACGCCGATTCGATTGCGCAGCGCGCCGGCGCGTCAGTGGCTCAGTATGTAGGCGCGCTCCGCGACGAAGTCCCAGCCGACTGATTCGCCCTCGGCGAAGATGTGTCCCCAGACGGCTTCAGGATCGGTCACGCTCAGCACATCGCCGTCGCTCTCGACTTCGTATTCGACGGTGTGCCCCAGGTAGGTGGTGGTGCGCACCCGCCCGACGAACCGCGCCTTCCCTCCATCGTAAGGGTATAAGCGGATGATCTCCGGCCGCAGCATCAGCGTGGCCGGACCCGGCGCCACGCTGGGATGAGCTGGGGCGCGCAGCGCATGTCCGCGAAATTGGACGGCGGCGCATCCGTCCTCGATGTGCGCCACGCTAACCGTCAGGAAATTGGCCCGGCCGATGAAGTCCGCTACGAAGCGCGTCGCCGGCCGGACGTAGAGTTCCTCCGGCGTGCTCACCTGCTCCACGCGCCCGGCGTTCATCACCACTACGCGGTCCGATAGGCTCATCGCTTCGGCTTGGTCGTGGGTGACGTATACGCTGGTGATGCCCAGGCGCTTCTGGAGCCGGCGAATCTCGGCGCGCAGCGACACGCGCAGTTTGGCATCCAGGTTGGAGAGCGGCTCATCGAAGAGCAACACCTTCGGCTGTATGACCATAGCGCGCGCCAGCGCTACCCGCTGCTGTTGCCCGCCGGAGAGCGCTGCCGGCCGGCGCTGCTCTAGGCCGACGAGGTTGACCAGCGCCAACATCTCGCGCACTGTGCGCTCGATCTCAGCCGGCGGCTTGCGGCGCAAGCGCAGCCCATAGGCGATGTTCTCGAACACCGTCAGGTGCGGAAAGAGCGCATAGGATTGGAAAACCATCGCCATCTCGCGCTTGTTGGGCGGCGTCTGCGCGATGTCTTTGCCATCCAGCAAGATGCGCCCCGCAGTAGGAAATTCAAAGCCGGCGATCAGCCGCAGCGTTGTGGTTTTGCCGCAGCCCGATGGGCCGAGCAGGGTGACGAACTCGCCCTGGCCGATGGTCAGCGAGACGTTATCGGCGGCGGTGACCAGGCGCCCTTCGGGCGTCTCAAAGACTTTTGTGACTCCTTCGAGGGCTAGTGCGTGTGCTTGCGTCATGGTAACGTGGCGCGTATGGGTTGGGCTGGGATAACGTCACGGGCAGCCCCGCTGCGGCTGCCGATCAGCGCGAACAAGATGCCGATTGCGATCAGCACGATTGCGATCAGCACGACGACGTAGGCGAATGCGTTGCCGAACCGGCCGGCTTCGGTCTCGTTCAGGATTTGCTGAGTCATGATGCGCGTTTGCGGCGTGGTGAGGAAGAGGATGGCGCTCACCGTCGTCATCGAGCGGGCAAAGGCATAGATCATCGCCGTGAGCAGCGCCGGCCGTACAAGCGGCAGCGTAATGCGGCGAAAGGTGGTGGCCTGATCGGCACCGATGGAGACGGAAGCCTCCTCGATGGCCGGGTCAATTTGCTGCAATGCCGCAACGCCTGAACGCAGCCCGGCTGGCGTGGAGCGAATGACATACACCATCACGATGGCCAGCGCCCCGCCGAGGACGGCCGCCCCGCCGGTGAGCTTGGGGATGAGCGGGATGCCGAAGAGCGCAGTCGGGCTGTTAAACGCGAGCAAATAGCCAATGCCGAAGATGGTGCCCGGCACGGCGATCCCCAGCATGGTGCCCAGGTCAAGCGCGTTGCGACCGGCGAACTTGCCGCGCACCACCAGAAATGCGATCACCATGCTCAACAGGCCGGCGATCAGGGTAGCGATCACCGACATGCCCGTGGTGTCGAACATCGCCTCGGCGCCATAGCCCAGCAGCACATACTCGAAGTTGCGCAACGTGAACGCGTTGTTCGCGCCCAGTGAGATGGTGAACGCGCCGGCGAGGATCGTGAGGTAGATCAACGCGATGAGCAGGGCAATCGCCAGCGCCGCGCCGACGAGCGGGATCACCACGCGCCGATCGCGCACCGGTTGCGCGCGGCCGCTGGGCTTACCGGTGATGGTGACCACCGATGCGCGGGCGACCAGCCGCAGTTGCAGGAAGTAGAGCAGCACCGATGGCACAAGCAGGATGATCGAAAGCACCGCGCCGGTGGTGATGTCGTATTCACCCACGATGGCCAGATACAGCCGCGTCGCCAACACCGTGTAGTTGCCGCCCAGCACCAGCGGGTTGCCCAAATCGGCCAACGCCTCGACGAACAGCAGCAGGAACGAGCCAGCAATGCCCGGCATAAGCAACGGCAGAGTCACCGTGCGAAATATGTGCCACTTGCTCGCGCCAATGTTGGCGGCGGCTTCGTCCAGCGCCGGGTCCAGCCCTTCCATCAGCGCAGCCAGATTCAAGTAGGCCACGGTGAAAAACGACAGCACCATCGCCATCGTCAGGCCGGGCAGGCCGTAAATGTCGGGGCGCAGGCCGAGCAGGCTATACGTAATGAAGCCGCTGCGGCCGAAGAGCACGATGATGGCAATGGCGACGGCAAACGGCGGGCTGACCACCGGCACCAGCGCAGTGAGGTGGATGAGTTGCTTGATCCAGTTGGGCGCGGCGACCTTCACCCGCACGTAGGCGAACAGGAAGCCGACAGCCGTGCCGATGGCCGCAGTGGTCAACCCCATCACTAACGTGTTGAGGATGATGCGGTGGTAGACCGGCCGGCGCAGCACATCGGACAAAGCCCGGATGCCTTCGGGTGACGCCGCTTCGGCCAACGTCGCCCCCAGCGGGTAGGTCACAGCGATCAGAACGAAGAGCGTTGCGATGATCAGCGCCAACAGCAAGGCCGGGTCGTGCGCCAGCGCGCGATATTCGCGCAGCGCGCGTCGCCAGGCTGAAGGCCGAAGCGCGTGGGGCAGCGGGGCGACGGCGTGGTTGGATCGCATAGCGTTCAAAAACGCGCCATAGCCGCTGAGGGCCATGGCGCGTTTGCTGCAGAGATGAAGCGCACCAATTTTACTGCGGCGCGACCGTGATCTCGTCCTCGAAGCGCTTGGTAATGCTCTTGCGGTTCTTGCCAGCCTCGTCGAAATTGTAGTCCACCAACTTCACTTCCGAGAGCTTCACCGATCGCTCGGAGACCTTGGCGTTAGGATTGGTGGGCAACTGATACGACTTGACCTTGGGGCCAATCTCCTGCGCTTCGGCGGTGAGCACCCAGTCAATCCACATCTTGGCCGCTTCTGGCTCCGGCGCACCTTTGATCAACGCTACACCGCCGATCTCGTAGCCGGTGCCCTCTTTGGGGAACGACACTTCGAGCATATTCATGCCCTCATCGGCGAACTTGACGCAGTCATGCGAAAAGATCACGCTAACGGCCACTTCGCCGCGACCGGCCATTTGCCCGGGTGCCGAGCCGCTCTTGGTGTACTGCAGGATGTTCTGATGCAGCTTTTTCAGGTAATCGAAAGCTGCGTCCACGCTGCCCAGCCGTGTCACCTGCGTCCACACGGCGGTGTAGGCGGTGCCGCTGCTGGCCGGGTGCGCCATGGCAACTTGCCCCTTCAACTTGGGGTCGAGCAAGGCTTCCCATGAAGTGGGCTTTTCAACACCCAGCTTGTTGAGCACGTCTTTGTTGGAGCAAAAGCCGAGCGCGCCGACGTAGACACCCGTCCACACGCCGTTGGGATCCTTTTGTGCAGCGGGGATCTCCGCAGCGTTGGGCGAGACATAGGGTTCCAGCAGCCCTTCAGCGTTGGCAGCGACGTAGCCATCGGCCGGACCGCCCCACCATACGCTGAATTCGGGGTTGTCTTTTGTAGCGCGCAATTTGGCCAGCGCTTCGCCCGAAGACAGGCGCACATAGCTGGTTTGGATGCCGGTCTTCTCTTGGAAGGCCTTGGTCATGGCCTGGCACCAATCCTCTTGCGGCGTGCAGAGCACGGTGAGCTTGTCGGGTTTAGCCGGGGCGGGCGCTTCGGTCGCGGCCGGAGCAGCCGGCTGCTGGGGTTGGGCGGGCGCTTGCGCCGGCGGTGGCGCAGCGCAGGCGGCGACGGCAAACGTCGCAATCATCAACAGGGCCGGTAAACGGCTTTGCATTTCATTGCCTCCTTCGATCAGTTCGTTCATCCAGACTAGGATGGAGCACAGCGATAAATACTGCCGCCATCATTTTAAGGCTAAGTGAAGAGAATGTTAAGAATGGTTAGGGGTGTAGGTTTCTGAGCAGGCATGAATGTGAATCGTGTGTCACGTTTGACACGCCGGTCATGCTCGCTACACTCAGCTCGTGTAGGGCGCGCGGGGAATTCACCCCGCCGTCGGAATGATGAGCTATGACGCGCTACCGAGAGTTCCGCAACAAGGCGCGCGCGATCAACCCGCGCTTTGGCTACTTGCCCGATGCCGACCGCTACGTGCTTGCGCTCGGTCAGTCGCGCCATCGCTTCAATGTGATCGGCTGCGGCGTGAACGGCCAGGAGCACATCCGCGTGACGATGCTGGAAGGCCGCGCCGTCATCCATGGCGTCTACGATCCGAACCCCCGCAGTATTGAGGGCGCGCGGCGTGAATACGCGCAATTTGCGCCGCCGGAGCGATTGGTGGTCTACGATTCGTTGGAGGCAGCGTGCCACGACCCGGCCGTGGATGGCTTGATCATCGCCACGCCAAACCACACCCATATTGCCGTCTTGCGCGAGGCGGTCAAATCCGGCAAGCACATCCTGCTGGAGAAGCCGATGGCGACGACGCTGCAGGACGCGCACGAGATCTTGCGCTTGGCCGAGGGCTACGGCGCCGTGATTCAGGTCGGGTTGCAGTATCGCTACAAGCCGATCTACGTCGAGGCGATCCACGAGGCGCTGACGCGCCGCAGCATCGGCGAGATCAAGACGATCACGATCCTGGAACACCGCGAGCCGTTCTTAGACAAGGTCAACCAGTGGAACAAGTTCTCCAAGTATTCCGGCGGCACGCTGGTGGAGAAATGCTGCCACTACTTTGACTTGTTCAACCTATTTGCGCAGTCCAGGCCGGTGAGCGTATACGCCGCCGGCAGCCAGGCGGTGAATTTTCTCGACTTCGAGTATGCCGGCGAGAGGTCGGACGTCTTGGACAACGCTTTTGTGATTGTGAACTATGCGAACGGCGTGCGGGCGAACTTCAACCTGTGCATGTTTGCGCCGATGGTGTATGAGGAGATCGTGCTGTGTGGCTCGGCGGGTCGGCTGAAAGCCTATGAGAACGAGGACTTTCTCCCCTCGCATCGGCCACACGCCGGCCTAGAAGTGATGCGAGGTGAGGGCGGGCCGTCGCGCATAACTACGCCCAGCTATCCGGCGCTCATCGAGTTGACCGGCCACAACGGCGGCACCTACTTCGAGCACGTCAACTTCATAGACCGCATCGAGGGCCGGCCGACGAACGCAGCGACGGCGGAGGAAGGCTTCTGGTCGGTCGTGGTCGGCGTGGCGGCGGAAGCGTCGGTGCGCAGCGGCGCGGTGGTGAACATCGGGGACCTGCTGGCGCAGAACGGCATCCGACTTGACGCCGCGTGATGCTTAACCGAATCGCCCGGAGACGTAGTCCTCGGTGCGCTTGTCCTTTGGCTTGGTGAAGATGGTCTCCGTTTTATCAAACTCGATGACCTCACCGGCGCGGTCGGGGCGCATCATCATCATCGCGGTGTAGTCGCTCACGCGCGCAGCTTGTTGCATGTTGTGGGTGACGATGATGATCGTGTACTGCTTCACCAGCTCGATCATCAGCTCCTCGATCTTCAGCGTCGCGATCGGGTCGAGCGCCGAGCAGGGTTCGTCCATCAAGATCACCTCGGGTTCCACAGCGATGGCGCGCGCGATGCACAAGCGCTGCTGTTGGCCGCCGGAGAGCGATGTCCCGAGTTGCTTAAGCTTATCCTTGACCTCATCCCACAGCGCAGCCCGGCGCAGCGAGCGCTCAACAATATCGTCCATCTCGGATTTTGATCCCTTCCAGCCGTTGACGCGCAGGCCGAACGCGATGTTCTCGTAGATGCTCTTGGGGAAGGGGTTGGGCTTTTGGAAGACCATCCCGATGCGCCGGCGCACTTCAACCGGGTCTATGTTGGACGCATACAAATTTTGTCCGTGATAGAGCACAGCGCCTTCCACGCGCGCCGTGGGGACGAGTTCGTTCATGCGATTCAAGGCGCGCAGCAGCGTGCTCTTGCCGCAACCCGACGGGCCGATCAGCGCGGTGATCTTGTTTTTATAAAAGCTCAGGTTGACCTCGTGGATGGCCTTGAAATTGCCATAGAACACGCTGAGCTGTTGCGTCGCGAGCACGACATTCGCGCGATCGGCGGCGCCCATCTCCTCTGAGATCGGCTCAGTCTCTCGTTCTTTCTGCGTAACGTTGATGAATACCGGCATAGGGTCTGATCCGCTTGAGTTAAGGGTGAATAGGTGATTCGGCAAAACGCCATTTAGAACTGTTTGCGCAGCCGTTGGCGCAGGACAATGGCAAGGATGTTGACAAGCAACAAGATGGCGAGCAGCACGATGATGGCCGCAGCGGCGACGTCGTGGAACTCCCTCTGCGGCTTGGACGACCAGTTGAAGATGATAATGGGCAGCACGGTGAATCGGTCGAGCAAGTCTTTGGGCAGGAAGGGGATGAACGTGAGCGCGCCCAGCGTGACAAGCGGCGCTGTTTCGCCGATCGCACGCGAGGCGGCCAAGATGTTGCCCGTTAGGATGCTCGGCAGCGCGACCGGCAGAACCTGATGCCAGATCGTCTGCCATTTAGTGGCGCCAATCCCGTAGGCTGCCTGCCGGATGCCGTTAGGCACGCTGCGGATGGCCTCCCGCGAGACGACGATGATGATCGGCAGCACCAACAACGCCAAAGTGAGGCCGCCGGCGAGGATGCTGCGGTTCAAACCAAAGAAGCGCACGAACACCGCCAGGCCGAGCAATCCGTAAATGATGGAAGGCACTGCGGCCAGGTTGGCGATGTTGGTCTCGACCAGCCGGGTGAACCAGTTGTCTTGCGCGTATTCCTCAAGGTAAATCGCCGACATGATGCCGATGGGCAGGCTGACGACCACCGTGATGACGATCGTCAGCGCAGTGCCCACCATCGCCGCCAGGATCCCGGCGCGTTCGGGGAACCGCGAGTCGAAACTCGTCAGGAATTGCCAGTCCAACCAGGGCAAGCCGCGCACGAGCACATCAATCAGGAGCGTGAGCACCATGCCGACGCCAACGGCCAGCGCAAGGATGCTGAACGCGACGAGGAGCATGCCTTTCAGGCGGCGTGAGCCCTGGATGGTGCCGAACGATATGTCCTCGGCGGGAGCAAAACTGCGACGCATTTCACTTGTAGCCATAGCAGTTCAACGAGATCAATCGTAGCGCTCACGAAACCGGCGCACGATGAGCGTGCTGACGAAGTTGATGGCGAACGTGATGACAAAGAGCGTCGCGCCGACGGCGAAGATCGTCTTATAACCAATTGAGCCATAGGGCGTGTCGCCTAAACTGACCTGCACGATGTAAGCGGTCATGGTGGACACGGGCACAAGCGGGTCTAGCGTGAAGGTGGGGTTTTGTCCGGCGGCCAGCGCAACGATCATCGTCTCGCCCACCGCGCGCGAGAGCGCCAGCAGCAACGCGGCTGCAACGCCGGAAAGCGCCGCCGGAAATACCACGCGCAGCGCGACTTCGTGGCGCATGGCGCCTAGCCCATAGGCCCCCTCACGCAGCCCGCGCGGCACAGCGTTGAACGCATCCTCCGTCAGCGATGCCACGATGGGAATGATCATCACACCCATGACCAGGCCGGCGCTGAGCGAGTTGAATGATTTAATCTCCGGGATGAATCCTCGCAGGAAGGGCGTGACCGCTGTGAGCGCAAAGTAACCATACACTACGGTAGGGATCCCCGCCAACACCTCTAGCAGCGGCTTGATCAAGCTTCGCGCGCGCAGCGAAGCGAACTCGCTCAGATAGACCGCAATGGCCAGCCCGAAGGGCACAGCGACCAGCATGGCGATCGCTGAGGTCATGAAGGTCGCCGTGATCAACGGCCAGATGCCGAATTTGGGGTTGGAAAACAGCGGCGTCCACAGTGTGCCGGTCAGGTATTCGATCACCGATACTTCCTGGAAGAAGGCGATGGTGTCGCCGGCGAGCGATAGGACAATCGCAAATGTGGTGACGACGGAGAGCGCCGCTGCACTCGCGAGCAAAATGCTGATCAACCGCTCGCCAAGCGCGCCTGTGCGCTTTCGTTGCAGCTCCAACCCTGCATTGCTTGATTCAGAGAGCGCTGCCATGCTCATGGGCTACTCAAAGGACGGCCTAAGGCCACGCTGCGCGCATTTCGCATTATCTCGATCGCTCCAAGTTTATACATTCTACGAGAAGGCCGGTCTTGCGAGATACGGCAGGGTAGGCGAGGACAATACCTTCGCCTACCCTTGCGCTTTACAGCCAGGTCGTTGAGCCGCGATCCGCGTTCCGGCTAATTCTGCAGATAGCGGTCCAACGTTGCGCCTACTTCTTCACCGTTGGGGAAGAGCGTGCCCAGCACGCGGTTGTTGAAGCGCTTCGCAGCGGCTTCGTAGATCGCGCGTTCCAGTTCGACGTAACCCACCTCGCGGCTCTGAATCAGCGGGGTGAAGCTGGGGCTGAGGTAGAAGTTGATGAACTCCTTCATGCCCGGCTTATCCACCGAAGCCGCCTTCACGTAGATGAAGATCGGGCGCGACAGCGGCTGATAGGTGCCATTCTTGATGGTCTCGAAGTTTGGCTCAACGCACTTGCCGGCGAATGGCGTGGGCTCGCCCGTCTTGGGGTTGAGGTCGTAGTCAATCGCGACGGCGCGAATCTTATCGGTGTTCTCCACCACGTAGGCGTAGCCGAAGTAGCCGAGGGCGTATTGGTCACCTGACACGCCTTGCACCAGCACGTTGTCGTCTTCGCTGGCCTGGTAGTCGCCGCGGCTCGACTTGCCCTTGCCGACGATGGCTTCGGTGAAGTAGTCGAACGTGCCCGAGTCAGAGCCGGCGCCGAACAAGACGATGTTCTCATTCGGCCAGCTCGGGTCAATGTCGCTCCACTTAAAGGTCTTGCCCTGCGAATCGGGTTGCCAGATCTCCTTGAGCTTGCTGGCCTTGATGCAGCTCGCGAAGGTGTTATCTTTGCTGACCACCACAGCGAGACCGTCAAACGCGACGGGAATCTCGATGAACTCGATGTTGTTCTTGGCGCAGGCTTCGCGCTCGGCAGGCAGGATGGGGCGGGAGGCGTTGGAGATGTCGGTCTCGTTGTTGCAGAACTTCTTGAAGCCGCCGCCTGTGCCGGAGATGCCGACGGCGATGCGCATGTTCGGCGCATACTTGTTGAATTCTTCGACGGCAGCCGCGGTCACCGGGTAAACCGTACTGGAGCCGTCAATCGAAATTTCGCCGGAGAGCTTGGCGAGTTCCTCTTTATTCGCAGGCTCGGGCGGCGTGCCCTCGAAGAGGCCTATTTTCTCGGCTGCCGGTGCAGTGGGTTCAGGCGCGGCCGCGGTCGGTTCAGCGGGAGCGGCTGCTGTGGTGGGCGCTGGGGCAGCCGGCGTCGCTGTAGCGCACGCGGCAAGCGCCATGGATGCGGCAACGAGGCTCGCGATGATCTTTGAGTGTCTGAAGTTTGTCGTGTGGCTCATATTTCGGTCTCCTTATGCGTCACTTGTCTGGCTTGCTTGTTTTGATAGCAGCCTAACTTCGGCCTGTTAAGCGCGCTTTAAGGTTTTGTGTAGAATCGCGCTTCTACCAAAGGCAGCCCTGTGTATGACGATTACGTTGCCATATTGAGTTTAAGAAAATAAAAAGCGTAGATTAATTTTTTTAATAAGTGGTGTTGAGCATAACTGTGCGAAGTAAACCATGCAAAGCGCCGAGTACGTATCAACGCGGTGGAAGGGGGTTCCACCGCGTTGACCGTCCAAGAAGAGGAAGAGAAAAGGAAGAA
This sequence comes from Candidatus Roseilinea sp., assembly GCA_025998955.1. Classification (NCBI taxonomy): domain Bacteria; kingdom Bacillati; phylum Chloroflexota; class Candidatus Thermofontia; genus Candidatus Roseilinea; species Candidatus Roseilinea sp. Next base: position 1,846,306 of record AP024676.1, on the reverse strand, counting down.
GCGCCTGTCACAATATTGCCACGCTCGATTTAAGCCGTCGTCAACGCATCCTCAAGAGTGCGTTAAATTCCCTCTTGTCTTCTCGGGCGATACTGCAGCGCCTCGGCCAGGTGCACGGTGGTGATGCGGTCGCTGCCGGCCATGTCGGCGATGGTGCGCGCCAACTTGAGCACGCGGTGGAAGGCGCGTGCGCTCATCTGCAACTGGTTCATCGCGGCTTTCATCAGGCTGCGGCCGGCCTCGTCCAGCTCGCAATATCGCCGCAGGTCGCCCACGCCCATATCGGCGTTGCAGGCCAGGGGCGTGCCACGGAAGCGGTGTGCCTGGCGGTCGCGGGCTGCCTGAACGCGGGCGCGAATCGCTGCCGATGGTTCGCCGGGGCGTATATCGCTCAGCTTATCGAAGTTCACCCGCGTTACCTCAAGATGAATGTCGATCCGATCGAGCAGCGGGCCGCTGATCTTCTTCTGATAGGCGCTGATCTGCGCCGGTGTGCATGTGCACGACCTGACCGGGTCGCCGTACCAGCCGCATTTGCATGGATTCATCGCTGCGACGAGCTGGAAGTTGGCCGGGAAGCTGAGCGCGCCGGACGCGCGCGAGATCGTCACGACCTTGTCCTCCATCGGCTGGCGCAACACCTCCAGCGTGCGCGCGTCGAACTCCGGCAGCTCGTCCAGGAAGAGTACGCCGCGATGGGCCAGCGACACTTCGCCCGGGCGTGGCAATTTGCCGCCGCCGATCATACCGGCATGGCTGATGGTGTGGTGCGGCGCGCGAAACGGGCGCTGCTGGATCAGCGGCGTGTCAGGCGGCAGCATGTCGGCCACGCTATAAATGCGCGTGATGTCGAGCGCTTCTTCGAGCGTCAGCTCGGGCAGGATGCCGGGCAACGCGCGCGCCAGGAGCGTTTTGCCTGCGCCAGGCGAGCCGACCATCAGTACGTTGTGCCCGCCGGCAGCCGCCACTTCCAGCGCGCGTTTGGCGACTTCTTGGCCCTTGATTTCAGCGAAGTCGGTGATCGGCGCGAGCGCAAGTGATGCCGATGGCATGTGTACCGGCGGGCTTGGCTTGACGACCTGCAGTTCGATCATCCCGGTCAACCCGCCCACGAGCTGCCCCAGCGATTCGACGGCGATGACCTCGATGCCGCTAATCAACGATGCCTCGCCTGCGTCGGCAGCCGGCACGAAGATGCGGTGGAAGCCCTGCGCGCGCGCGAAGGCCGTGGCCGGCAAAACACCGCGCACGTGCCGGACGTTGCCGTCCAGCGCCAGCTCGCCCACGACCATCGCGCCGTCCAGACAATTCGGGTCGAGCTGCTCCGACGCCATCAGCAAGCCGAGCGCGATGGGCAAGTCGTAACTTGGCCCGATCTTCTTCAGGTCGGCCGGGGCGAGATTGACCGTGACGCGGTTGGTGGGGAAGTGCAAGCCGCTGTTGCGGATGGCGGCGCGGACGCGCTCGCCGCTCTCCTTCACCGCAGCGTCGGGCAAGCCGACCAGCGTGAACGACGCTAGCCCGCGCCCGCTGTCCACTTCCACCTCGACGACGTGGCCTTCCAGCCCGATGATTGCGCACGAGTGCACTTTGGCCAACATGGACGCTGCCGATGATATCCCGCTCGGGCATACAATCAACTGCATGCTAGAGCGCCGCCCGCTGCCGGTTGACGAAGTTTTCTTCGACTGTGACAGCACACTCTCGACCATCGAGGGCATTGACGAATTGGCGCGGCTCAAGGGCGTGGAGGAGCGCATCGCCGCGCTGACCAATGCGGCTATGGACGGGCGCATCCCGCTCCAGGAGGTCTACGCCGAGCGGTTACGCCTGCTGGCGCCGACGCGCGCCGATCTGCGCGCCATCGAAGAAGCCTACAAGCGCACCGTCACGCCCGACGCGCGTGAGACGATCGCCGCTCTGCACGAGCTGGGGCGTAAGGTGTTCATCGTCAGCGGCGGTCTGGCCGACGCGGTGATCGGCTTCGGCCTGTGGCTCGGCGTGCCGCGCGAGCGGATTCATGCCGTCGGCCTATCTTATAACCAGCTCAGCGGTCGGTGGTGGGACTATCAGCGCTGCAACGAGATCGGCAATCCCGATGAGTCGTATCTAATGTATGACGAGTCGCCGCTGACCACGCAGCACGGCAAGGCCGAGGTCATCCGCCGGCTGCGTGAGCGTGGTTGCCGGGCAATGCTGGTGGGCGATGGGTCGAGCGACCTGGCGGCGGCCCACGCCGTCAACGTCTTCGTTGGCTTCGGCGGCGTAGTGGCGCGGCCGCTCGTGGCGGCCAATTCACCTATCTTTTTGCGCTCGCCCAGCATTGCGCCGGTGTTGCTGCTGGCGCTGCGCGATGGCGAAGGTGAGCATCTGCCGGTGAAACGCCGCGCCAGGCAACTCACCGAGGCCGATCCGCAGGCATTGGTCGTGCGCACGCACTGATCGTCGGCGCGAGCGGGGTGTCAGAGATGCCGCACCAACGGAACGTCGCGCCGCACCGGTTGCACTTCCGGTTGTGGCTTCCAGATGATGTGCTCCTGCACGACCATGTGGGTGCGCACCGTCTCTGCGAATACAGGCGAGTCTAGGTCTTCCACGAAGTGCACGCCGCACAGGATCTGCCCATGCGCCATCGCGCGGACGCCAGCCAGCACGCCGACGGCGACTTGGCGATAAGTGGCATTCGTGCCGCGTAGGTCGCGGTTGTGCATCACATTGAAGATCCGCACATCGCGATCGTCGTATTTCAGCCATACGCCGACGAGGTCACTGCCGGTGAGGGGCAGGGTCACGTTGTCGGCCAACAACAAGTCCTCGACGGTCAATGGATCGTTGCTCAGCCAGCTCGATCGCAGCGCAGCCAGCGACGCGGGGTGAATGCCATAGGTGAACGACGCCGGCAGGTTGAACCGTCGTCCGAGGGTGACGACTTCCTCGTGCAGCAACAGCATGCCGCGCGGATAGCTGGATTGCGCGACGATCGGCGCCAAATGTGGGCGCATGTCCACCGGATGGCTGAGCGCGTTCGGCCGAAGCCATTCGATCTCGCCGCCGTAGCTTAGTCTTCCGCCGGGCTCCTCTGCGATCTCGTGCAGGAACTCCTTGCGCGACCAGGTGATAAACGGCGCGCATTCGTGCGGCGGTGCGTCGGCCGGCGCAGAACTATCGAATTCGAAGAAAGCGATCTCGTGCGGCCGGCCATGGCGCATGATGGTCTGGCTGACCCAGTGGTTGACGATGCCGGGGTTCATGCCGGTGCAGAGCAGATGCGGCCGGCTCGCAAACTCGGCTCTGCAAGAGAGGATCTGGGCGTGCTGTTCCGGCACCGTGAAGCGCTCGTCGTTGAGCATGGTGTTGATGTAGCTGGCGCCGGCGCGGTGCGTCGCCCTGAGAATAGGGAGGCTGCGCGCGTCGGTCAGGTCGAGGACGATTCCGATGGCGTGTCGTGCGCAGATAGGCGCAAGTTCGGCATCGGCGCGCCGGATGTCCAAGTGGTGCTCGATGAAGGTGTAACGCAGGGCGCGATGATCCAGGAAGGGCGAATCGGTCACGCAGCGTCGCCCGTCCATCAGGACCAGCTCGCCGAACTCGTGGCGATATTCGGGCAGGAGTTGCAACAAGGCATGGGCGACGCCGCCGGACGCGCCCAGGATCAACAGGCCAGGGGGAAAGCGCGACGTTCGATAGCGTTCTTCCATATCGCGTTGCGATCTCGGGCCGGCCGCCGCAGGCGATGATGGGCAGGGGCGATGGACGGCCAGCAACCGGGAATGATTGAGCGCGCGGACTTGGACGGGAGCTGAACGAAGCGAGCACCTTAATTCTACCTGCGACTCTGCTCGGCGACTCGAAAGGGTGCATTTGCCAACGGGGCAAACGTATTAGCTAGGGCGCGCTCTACCCCGATGCGCAAACGCGCCGATGTCGCCCGCCCGGGCGTAAACGCCCAGGCTGAACGGGCAGGCAGGACGCGGCCTTGTCCGTGTGCTCAGCGCCGAGATTTATCCCGGCGCGACTGAAGCGAATACTGCTGCTGCCGGTCTGCGTTCCCCCAGTTTGAAATGCCCCCTCGAGAGTGTTCAAAATCCGCAGGCAATTTGGCCCGCGACGTCCGGCAAGCAGCCCGGTCGGCGCAGGCTGGCTTCGCCCCAAGTTGCCCGCGACTTCCAGTCGCCGGAAGGCGGTTGCTGATTGCTGCAGGTCTCGACAAGCTCAGCCTGTGGCGCGACATCACCGCGCGCCCTCGGCGTATACGGCGAAGCTGGCAACGTTGGGCGTTGCCGTGGTCAGCAGCACGTCGAAGGGCAAGACGCCGTTTGGCCCCAGCGGCGCCTCGCTCAGCGCGAAGTAGCGGTAGCCCACCACGCGCCGCTCGGCGTCGTAGATCGTCACCAGCAGGCGCACTTGGTTAACCGTATCGGCGATGGTGTTGACAATTTCGCCGGTCACGCGGAACTGCGGGCTTTCGGGCCGGCCGGTCACGGTTCTGACGGCGAGCGGGATGATGATCGTGCGCGGGTCAACGGCTTCCGCGCGCAGCGGCGTCACGCTCAACTTGGCGAAGCCCTGTGGCGGATCGGTGAACAACACGCGGAACGGCGAGGTCTGGTTGGCCGGCACGGCGCTCAGAGGGATGGAGGCGACGGCGCTCTGTAGCGCGTTGCCGGCGTCGTCCTGAAGCGTCACCAGCACTTTCACGTTGCCTATGCCCGTTGGCCCGGGGTTGAATACCTCACCCATCACGTCCAGGCTGCCCGCCGGTGAGCGAACGAAGTTCAGGCCGCGCACCTCGTGGGGCAGCGGCGTCGGCGAGGGGATCAGTGAGCCATCGGCAGGCACCGATCGCGGCAACTGTGGAATGATCAGTCGTTGTCCGATTTGTAGTCGTGTCGCGTCGAGGTTGCCGTTCGCGGCGATCAAATCGGCGACGCTCACGCCGAAGCGATTGGCGATGGGGATCAGCGTGTCGCCGGCTTGCACGATGTAGATCACCGGCGTGGGCGTGGCGATTGGCTGGCTGGGTGGCGGCGGCGTTGCTGCGGCGAGCGTCGGCGTGGGCCGTGGGGTAAGCGTGGGCCGCGGGGTAGGCAGGATGGCAGTGGGCGGCGGCGTAGGCGTCTGGTCGCTCACTGCGCCTGAACAGCCGGCGATGATCATCGAAGCGAGCAGGCCGGCAATAGATGCGAGCGACGCGCGAGGCAGCACGACAAGATTATACCGACGGCCAACAGGTAGCAGGTGCATTCGCAACGGGGGCAGACGTAAACCCGCCCTGGCGTAAACGCCGGGGCTGAAAGGGGCGGATGCGCGGCTTGCCCGTATGCTCAGCGCTGGGATTGATCCCAGCGCGACTGAGGCGAATACCGCGGCGGGCAGTCCGCGCTCCCCCATTTTGAAATGCACCCCCGAAGAGTGCACCCCATATAATCCACATCGTCATGACGACTCAGTTCTATACGCGCACCGGCGACGACGGCTTCACCAGCTTGCTCGGCGAAGGGCGCGTTGCCAAGTACATGCCGCAGCCGGAGGCGTATGGCACGGTGGATGAATCCAGCGCCGCCATCGGCATCGCGCGTGCTGCAGCGCAGAGCGAACGCACGCGCGCGTTACTGCTCACTGCCCAGCGCGACCTCTATCATCTGATGGCCGAGCTGGCCGCGACGCAACAGACGGCCCCGCAGTTCCGCAAGATAGACGCGCAGCGGGTGGCCTGGCTGGAGGAGCAGACCGATGCCATCACGGCGCTGATCCAACTCCCGAAGGAGTTCGTCGTGCCGGGCGACTCGCTGCCGGGCGCGTACCTCGACCTAGCACGCACCATCGTCCGGCGGGCCGAGCGCCTGGTCGTGCATCTCGTGCACGACGGCTTGGTGGAGAACGTGGAGTTGGTGCGCTATCTGAATCGCTTGTCGTCGCTGCTGTTCGTGTTGAGCTTGTACGAGAACGCCCTGGCCGGCGTGAGCAACGTGACGCTGGCGAAGGGGTGAGATAGGAGTCCGACCGCTCGAAGTGGTCGGACCGCCTGAAGATCGTGCGTAAAATAGCTGCTGTGCGCTGGTGTTGCGCCGCTCATCTACGTTCGAGCGCACCCTCGTTGCTGCGCTGCTACGAACCGTTGGGGACAGTGCAGTGTTCTACTTCAGTGGTCGAATCAACACTTCCGCCGCATACGAGCGCCCTGGGCCAAGCTAGATCTGGCTGAGGACAAGACCGGTTCACAGCTCGGCGCGGAGGGGAAGAAAGTTTACGGAGAAGAAATGGATAAAGAGAATCTGGTCGCTCTCTACCGGCAAATGGTCCTCATCCGCGTGTTCGAGGATCGCGCTGCGGAGATGTATGCCAAAGCCAAGATCGCCGGCTTCCTGCACCTCTACAACGGGCAAGAGGCGGTCGCCGTTGGGTCGGTGTCGGCGCTGAACCCAGACGACGATGTGGTGGTCAACTATCGCGATCACGGCTGGGCGTTGGCGCGCGGGTCGTCGGCGCGCGCGGTGATGGCCGAGCTGTTCGGGCGCGCGACGGGCACCACCGGCGGGCGCGGCGGCTCGATGCACCTGGTTGACGTGAAGAACCGCTTCTGGGGCGGCTACGCCATCGTCGGCGGCCATCTGCCGCTGGCGGCCGGGCTGGCCGCGGCAGCGCAGTATCTCAAGACCGGCCGGGTGACGCTATGCTCGATGGGCGATGGCTCGACCAACATCGGCACCTTCCACGCTGCCATGAACTGGGCCAAGCTGTGGAACTTGCCGATCATCTTCATGGTCGAGAACAACCAGTACGCGATGGGGACGCACTACGACGTGCACAGCGCTGTGCCGATGCTCCAAAAGGCTGCCGGCTACAACATGTATGCCGAAGAAGTGGATGGCATGGACGTGATGGCGGTGCGCGAAGCGGTGTGCCGCGTGGCGGAGCGCGCGCGCAAAGGCCAAGGTCCTTCCTTCCTCGACGTGGTCACCTACCGCTACCGTGGCCATTCGATGGCCGACCCCGATGTGCAGCGCAATAAGGCCGAGATCGCGCGGTGGAAGGAGCGCGACCCCATCACCCGCTTCGCGACCGAGGTGTTGCTGAAGCGCAACCTGGTGACGCCGAAAGACCTGGACGACATCCAAAAGAGCGTTGAGCAGGAAGTCGAAGACGCGATCGAGTTTGCCGACAAAAGCCCTGAACCTTCGCTCAGTACACTCTACGACTACATTTATCAACAGCCCGTTCGCAACATGCAAATCGCTGGCTCGCTCATCGGCCCGCCCACGATTGCAAAAGACATCCCGACGAACGGCAAACACGCATGAGCCATGGCAGAAATCACTTATCGCGAAGCATTGAAGCGCGCGCTGCGTGAGGAGATGCAGCGCGATCCCACCGTTGTGATCTGGGGTGAAGATGTGGTGGCCTACGCAGGCGGCGGCGCATACGGCGTCACCTCGGGTCTGGCCAAGGAGTTCCCCGGTCGTGTGCGCGATACGCCCATCGCCGAAGAGGCGATCATCGGCGTCGGCATCGGCGCAGCGATGGGCGGTATGCGGCCGGTGTGCGAGATCATGACCGTCAACTTCACGCTCGTGGCCTGGGATCAGATCGTCAACCACGCCGCCAAGCAAAGCCACATGTTCAACGGCCAGATCAAGGTGCCGATGGTCATCCGCACGCCCAACGGCCACGGCCGCACCGCGGCAACGCACTCGCAGAACTTCGACGCCTGGTTCGCCCACATTCCCGGCTTGAAAGTGGTAGCGCCGGCCACACCCTACGATGCCAAAGGGCTGCTGAAGACCAGCATCCGCGATGACGACCCGGTCGTATTTTTGGAGCACCTACAACTCTACGGCACGCGCGGCGAGGTTCCCGATGAGGAATACCTGATCCCCATCGGCGTATCGGACTACAAGCGGCGCGGCAAGGACGTGACCATCGTTACGTGGGGGCGTATGACGATGGAGAGCCTGAAGGCCGCACGCATCCTGGCCGAAGAGGGCATAGACGTCGAGATCGTGGACCTGCGCACGCTGCGCCCGCTCGACCTATCGCTGGCGCTGGAATCCGTCCACAAGACCAACCGCGTCATCGTGGTTGAAGAGGGCTGGCGCACGGCCGGCCTGGGCGCGGAGATCGCCGCGTCGTTACAGGAAATGGCGTTCAACGACCTGGACGCGCCGATCGCGCGCGTGGCCGGCCTGGAAGTGCCGATGCCTTACGCGAGAAACCTGGAGCGCGCAACGCTCCCGTTCGCCGAAGATGTGATCGCCGCCGTGCACGCGATGATGCAGAAGCAATACTAAAATCGAGCACCGAGCGAGCAAAACACGAGAATATCTTTTCGACGAATTCTCGCTTCTCAGTTCTGCGTTCCAAACATGGCTACAGAAATCACCATGCCCCAGATGGGGTTCGACATGACCGAGGGCACGATCGCTGCCTGGCTGAAGAAAGAGGGCGATCCCGTGACCAAGGGTGAGCCGATCGCGGAGATCGAAACCGACAAGACCACCATCCAGATCGAATCGTTCAGCAACGGCGTATTGCGAAAGATCATCGCCCAGGCCGGCCAGAAGGTTCCCGTCGGTCAGATCATCGGCATCATCGCCGACCCAGATGAGCAGATCGAAGCGGCACAGCCCCCTGCGCCTGTGCAGCCGTCCGCTCAGCCTGTGCCTGCTGCGAAGAAGTCGAACGGAGCGGCGCAGCGGGAAGCGTCGCCGCAACCGCCGGCCTCCGCGCCGCAGGTGGTGAACGAAGGCCGCATCATTGCCACACCGGTCGCCCGGCGGCTGGCCGAGGAGCGCGGCATCGACCTGCGCTACGTGAAGGGCACGGGCCCGGAAGGGCGCATCACCAAGGCCGACGTCGAGGCGTTTGTGCCGCCGGCGCCGCCCGCGCCCGAGCCGGAGCCGATCGGCAAACCGCTGGGCAGCCCGATTCTCAAAGCACCCGAGCCGGTGCCACAGCCTGCGCCGGTCGCTCAGCCGACAGTGCTGCCGCCCGCCGGCCCTGCAGTCAAGCAACCGCTCACGCGCATGCGGCAGACCATCGCGACGCGCATGGTCGCCAGCAAGCAGCAGGTGCCGCACTTCTACATCACGGTGGCCGTGGAGATGGATGCTGCCCTAGCGTTGCGCGCTCAGATCAACGAGTCGCTGAAGCCGGAGGGGATCAAGATCTCGGTGAACGACATGGTCATCCGCGCCGTCGCGCTGGCCCTGCGCCGTTTCCCCAACCTGAACGCCTCATTCACGCCGGAGGGAATCGAGATGCGCGACTTCGTGAACGTGGCCAGCGCCGTGACGGTCGAGGGCGGCCTGGTCACCGTCACCGTGCGCGACACCGACAAGAAGACGCTCAAACAGATCAGCCAGGAGATGACTGCGCTGGCCGAGCGGGCGCGCAATAACAAGATGCAGCCGGGCGATACGGGCGGGCAGACGTTCACCATCAGCAATCTCGGCATGTATGATGTCGAGAATTTCATCGCCATCGTCAATCAGCCCGACGCTGGCATCCTGGCCGTGGCGACGGCGACGCCGACGCCGGTGGTGCGCAACGGCGAGATCGTCGTCCGCACCATGATGAACATGACGCTCTCCGGCGATCATCGCGTGACGGATGGCGCCGAAGGCGCGCAATTCATCAACGAAGTGAAGCGTTTGCTCGAGAATCCATGGAGCCTGGTGCTCTAGTGAGCGCCACGCCACGCCGCTTGCCGTCCCAGACGACAAGCGGCTTTTTTGTCGTGCGAAACCAAACTTACTCGCATGCAATGAGGCTGTTCCCTAGATCATTCCAATCGAAATGAATTCGGAATTCATCATTCAAGGCGGCGTGCGCCTGGGCGGTCAGGTTGCTGCTTCCGGCAACAAGAACGCCGCGCTGCCGCTGCTCGCCGCCAGCCTGCTCACCGATGAGCCGTTGATTCTGCACAACGTGCCGCGCATTCGCGATGTGGAGGTCATGGCGCGCCTGTTGCAGACGCTTGGCGTGTCGGTCGAGTGGATCGCGGCGAACAGCCTGCGCCTGCACGCAGCCGATGTCAACGCCTGCCGGTTGAGCCGTGACCTGTGTCGTGAGATTCGCGCCAGCATCCTGCTGGCCGGCCCGATGCTCGGACGCGCCGGTCGGATCAACCTGCCCCCGCCGGGCGGCGATGTGATCGGCCGTCGCCGGCTCGACACACACTTCCTCGCGTTCAGCGCGCTCGGTGCGAACATCAGCGTGAACGGTGAGTTCCAGGTCAATACCGACGGCCTGGCCGGCGCCGACATTCTGCTGGACGAAGCCAGCGTGACGGCGACGGAGAACGCCATCATGGCTGCGGCGCTGGCCAAAGGCGTTACCGTGCTGCGCAACGCCGCCAGCGAGCCACACGTGCAAGACCTCTGCCATTGCCTCAACCGCATGGGCGCACACATCGAGAACATCGGCTCGAACACGCTGGTGATTCGTGGGCGCGACCGGCTGGGCGGCGCGGAGTTCACCATCGGTGCGGACAATATCGAGGTCACCAGCTTCATCGTCATCGGCGCGCTATGTGCCGACGAGCGTGGGCTGTGGATTCGCAACGCCGCCCCGCAGCACTTGGGCATGACGCGCTTGGTGTTGCGCCGGCTCGGCATCCGCTTCGAGACGCATGGCGCAGATGTATTCGTGCCGGGCAACCAGCGCCTGGTCGTCGAGCCGGAGTTCGACGGCTACATGCCGAAGATTGACGACAATCCTTGGCCGGCTTTTCCCGCCGACGCCATTAGCTCGGCCATCGTGGCCGCCACCCAGGCCGAGGGCAGCGTGCTTTTCCACGAGAAGATGTACGAGAGCCGCCTGTACTGGGTGGACAAGCTCATCAGCATGGGGGCGCGCATCGTGCTGTGCGACCCGCACCGCTGTGTAGTGCAAGGGCCCAGCCGGCTGCGCGGCGAGCGCGTGCAAAGCCCGGACATTCGCGCCGGCGTCGCGCTGGTGATCGCGGCGCTCTGTGCCGAGGGCGAGAGCGTAATCCAGAACGTGCAGCAGATTGATCGCGGCTACGAGCGCTTCGAGGAGAAGCTGCGCGCCATCGGCGCGCAGATCGAGCGCCGGCCGATTTAAAGCCTCACCGGGGTCACCGCGCTGATGCGCGCGCCGGCGCGGGCTGCTTCGCGACCTTGTGACGATGTGACAGCGCGCGGATCAACAACAGTCCGTTCGGCAGCCAGGTCATGACGATGGCGTTCCACATCATGGCCGGCACGAGCGCGACCGGGTCGCCGTTGATCCACGGCAGCGGTGGGTAGTAGCCATAGCCGCCCCACCGACCAGGCGCGATCGGCGCGTAGTCCACGATGTCACTGAGCACGAACCATCCGAAAGTAAGGAGTGAGTCGCGCACGCCGGGCCGCACGTATTGCAGCAGCAACAGCCCCATGATCGTCAGCCCGAGGTGCGTAACGAACATCACCGGCCCGCTGAATACACCGCTCAGCTCGATGTCGCCGGTGCGTGCCCAATACAACGCCCAGAACGACATCGTCCACACGCCGTACTTGATGCAAAACACCGCTGCGAGCTGGTTGAGCAGGTTGCTGGTGCGGTTCAGGTGCATCAGGATGAAGGCGATGCCGAACATCAGCGCCGCCAGCGGACAATCGGGGATGAACGGGTATGCCCATAGCGGCGCGTTGACCTCGCCGAAGAAGCTGCCATACCAGCCGACCGTGCCGAAGACGAACGCAAAAACACACGCGCCGAACGCCGACCAGGCCAGCGCTGGCGTGCAGATCACCCAATCGCTCAATGTGCGAATCCACCGCATCGGTCACTCGTGGCCGGAAGTGTAGCACAGATGCACGAAGCGAGCCCGCATGGTTGCATCAGGCCGCCGAACTCATGGGGCTGTTCAGACGAGTTACAAATGAACCATTCACCTGTCGCGGGTAGGCCACTGTGAAGCAGCTAGCGCTCAACGCACTTGGAGCGCGTTGAGCGCTATTTGGTCTGACAGAATGCTACGATTGCGACGAATCTCTTCGACACAGGAGCGATGCACGATGCGCTTGGGAATGAGCGGATGCTTCTTGCCCGCAGACATGAACGATCTGACGCCGGAGCTATGCCGCCGAGTGCGCGCGCTCGGCTTCAGCGGCATCTTCACGCGCTTCGCCGCCAACGATCCGCGCGAAACACCGCGCCATGTTGCGCAGCGCGTGCGCGATATCTTGGCTGGCGAAGGTCTGCGCATGTATCAGGCGACCGGCTACTGGCAGAACATGATCACGCCGGATGAGAGCGTCCGATGCGAATCGGTGCGCGTGATCCAGGCGGCGCTTCGGCTGGCTGGATGGATGGGCGCGCGGGCGATAGACACCGGACCTGGCTCGATGCATCCCGACAGCGCCGGCGTACATGCTGCGTCATGGTGGCCGCATCCATACAACTGGACGGCCCAGGCACGCCACCAATTGGTGAAGACGCTGAAAGAGTGCGCCCCGGCTGCCGAGGATGCCGGTGTGTATCTCTGTTTGGAAGGCGCACAGACGGTGACGTTGGAGAACGCGCGCGTGACCCGCGAGGTGTTGGATGAAGTCGGCTCGCCTTGGGTGCGCAGCGACTATGACTCGGCCAACTGGCTGACGTTGAAGACGGTATACGACTCGGCAGCGGCGATCGCGTCCGACTTCGACACGCTGGGTGAATACATCGTCAGTTGCCACGCCAAAGACGCCTGGCCGGTCAACCATCTGAACGTTCGGGTGGATCAGGGTTGTCCGGGGCGGGGGCTGGTGGACTTTCGAGCGCTCTTCCGGCACATGGAAGCGCTTTCGCCCGATTATCCGGTGATCGCTGAGGGCAACACAACCGAAGAGCTACCGCAGGTGAGCGCGCTCTTCCATCGCATCGCCGACGAGCTCGGCATTCGCGTGTTGGATGATGCCTGATGAATCCTCGATCTCGGAAGCGCACCGGGCGCATTCGCACCTGGACTCCGTTCCGCGCCTATCTGTGCCGCGAATGGGGCAGAACGCGCCCAGCGTACACTTCTGACCCCACTGACGAATGCCCCCAAAAGCGCCCCGTGAGGTGAGTCCGCGCTAGAATCCGCGCATGGCGCTCAACGGCTTCATTGACCTCCGATCCGACACGTTGACCATACCCACGCCAGCCATGCGCGAGGCGATGGCAACCGCCGAAGTGGGCGACGACGTGTTCGGCGAAGACCGCACGGTCAACGCGCTGCAGGAGCTGGCGGCCGAGAAGCTCGGCCACGAGGCAGCGCTGCTGGTCAGCAGCGGGACAATGGGCAACCTGACGGCGCTGCTCGCGCACTGCGGACGCGGCGACGCGTCGATCGTTGGCGATGGGTCGCATGTCTACACCAACGAGGCCGGCGGATTGGCCGCCGTTGGCGGCATCTTGCCGTATGTCGTTCCCAACCAACCGGATGGCTCGCTCCGGCTGGAAGACATCGAAGCGGCCATTCGCCCCGACAACGCCCACTTTGCGCCGGCCCGCGTGATTGCGCTGGAGAACACACACAATCGCATGGGCGGCGCCTATCTCACACCGGAGTACACGCGCCAGGTTGCCGATCTCGCCCATGCACGCGGATTGAAGCTGCACATCGACGGCGCGCGCATCTTCAACGCGGCTGTGGCGCAGAACGTGGATGTGAAAGCCCTGGCGCAGTGCGCCGATAGCGTGACGTTTTGCCTGAGCAAAGGGCTGAGCGCCCCGGTCGGCAGCGTGCTATGTGGGTCGCAGGAATTCATTCGCCTTGCGCACAAACGGCGCAAGGCGCTGGGCGGGGGCATGCGCCAGGCCGGCGTGATTGCCGCGGCTGGCCTGGTGGCCCTGGAGCAGATGGTCGAGCGCCTGCGCGATGACCACGCCAACGCGCGCATCCTGGCTGAGGGTATTGCCCGCGTCGAGGGGTTGCACGTCAACCTGGCCGCGGTGAAGACCAACATGGTGTATTTCGACCTCGACCCGGCTTTGCCGTTCGATGCCGCCGAGTTGTGCAAGCGCGCTGCCGCCGAACGGGTGAAGATGCTGCCAACCGGCCCGCGCCGCATCCGCGCCGTGACCCACTGCTACGTCTCGCGCGACGAAGTGGTCGAGGCGGCGCAGGTGATCGCGCACGTCACGCATAACGGGTGCGGGCGGGCGGCCAACGGCAAGGTTCAAGCTTACTGATGGATCAGCCGGCATCTACCCGCCGTATACTCTGTTGGCTATGGCGACGCTGCTCGTCATCCTTGCTCATCCTGACGATGAATCGTTCGGTCCGGGTGGCACACTGGCCAAATATGCGCATCACGGCGTAGCCGTGCATTACCTGTGTGGCACGCGCGGCGAGTCTGGCACAGTGGACGCCGAGCGCTTGAACGGCTATGCCGACGTTGCCGAACTGCGCATGGCGGAGTTGGCGTGTGCGGCGAAGGAACTGCGTCTGGCTGAGGTGCACTTCCTGGGCTATCGCGACAGCGGCATGGCCGGCGCGGCCCACAACGGCATGGAAGGGACGCTGTACGCTGCGCCGCTGGATGAAGTGGCCGAGCGCATCGCCGAATTCATCGAACGCTTGCGGCCCGACGCGATCATCACGCACGATCAATACGGCGGCTACGGTCATCCTGATCATGTCAAGTTACACCAGGCCACCATGCGTGCCTACGAGCGGTTGTACGGGATCGAATGGAAGCTGCAGTCCGACGGCCTGTGGTCGGTGGTCAAGCAAAACGCGCCAGCGCCGCGCCTGTATTTCACTGTGATCCCCAAACGCTCGCTCAAGTGGGTCGTGCGCATCATGCCGCTGCTCCGGCAAGACCCGCGCCGTTTTGGGCGCAACAAGGATATTGATCTGGTGCAAATCGCTTCTTGGGACGTGCCGGTCACGACGCGCATAGACACGCGGCGCTATGCTCGCATCAAACAAGCCGCATCGGATTGCCACGCCAGCCAGCAACCGCCGGCGAGGGGAAGCCGGATCGTGCGCTTCCTCTTCCGACGCAATTCGAGCTTCGAGTATTTCGCGCGCGCCTATCCGCCCTATCGGCGCGGCGAGAAGTTGGAGACGGGGTTGTTTGGGGATTAGAGATGGGGAGATTAGAGATCGTTGAAGTGGGGGAGTTGGGAGTCGGCAGTAGGCCAATCTCAAATCTCAAATCTCAAGTCTCCAATCTCCAACTGACTATGGGCATCGTTTTCTTCGATATGGATAAAACGCTGCTGGATGTGAGCAGCGGCACGCTCTACGTGAAGTATTTGTGGCGGCGAAACATGATCTCCACGCGCGAGTTGATCGGCGTGATGATGATCAGCATGCAGTACTCGCTCAACCTGCTCAACTTTCCGAGGGCCATGGCGCGCCTGAGCCGGCGCATCCGTGGCGGCGACGCGGCCGCTACCAAGCAGTTGTGTGACCGTTGGGTGGCGGAGGACGTGCTGCCCCACGTGGCTCCGAAAGCACTCGCCCGACTGAGAGCGCACGAGCAGCAAGGCGACTATGTCGTTCTACTCTCGGCCTCGACGCAGTTTGCCGTCGAGCCGGTCGCCCGCCATCTGTGCATCCCCTACCGTTGCACAGAGCTGGAGATCGTCAACGGCAAGTTCACCGGCGGCATCGTGGGCGAGCCGTGCTACGGCGAGGGCAAACGCATTTGGGGCGAGCGCATTGCCGCCGAGCGCGGTATACCACTGAGCGCATGCACCTTCTACACCGACTCGTACTCTGACCGCGCGCTGCTGGATGCGGTTGGCCATCCGGTGGCGGTCAATCCCGACCGGATGCTGAAGCGTTATGCGCGACAGCGTCGCTGGCCAATCGAGTATTTCTACTAAGGCGCTTGCATCTCTCCCTCGTATCGCTACAATCCCGCGCGATCGTCCATCCTATAGCGAAGAGGTGAGAACCATGAAACGCACGTTCATTCTGCCGGCGATGTGTCTCGTTGCCGCAATGTTGAGCGCCTGTGCGGCCCCCCCACCTGCGCCGCCTGCGACAGCCGCGCCGCAAGCCGAACAACCAACGGCTGCGCCGGCGGCCGGCCAGAAAGACCTGCTCGACATCATCAAGGAGCGCGGCGTGATGCGCGTGAGCACCGACGCGAACTATGCGCCGCAGAGCTATTTCGATGAGAAGACCAAGACCTGGACCGGCTTCGACATTGACGTGGCCTACGAGGTAGGCCGGCGGCTGGGTGTCAAGGTGGAATTCGTCACGCCCGACTGGAGCGCGGTGACGGCAGGCAACTGGGCCGGCCGCTGGGACGTGAGCATCGGCAGCATGACCATCACGCCTGAACGGCAAAAGGTGCTGGACTTCACGCCGCCGTATTACTACACCGCGGCTCAGTTCGGGGTGCGTGCCGACCTGAAGGACACGCTCAAGGACCTCGGCGACTTAGAAGGCAAGACGGTGTGCGTAGGCGAGGCCACCGTGTATGAGCAGTATCTGAACGGCACGCTCAACATCGAAGGGGAAGTCATCCCGCCGCCTAAGAATGTGAAGGTGGCGACGGTGAAGACCGACCTGGAGTGCATCCAGTCCATGCAGGCCGGCCGCAAGGACTACGACGCGGTGTTGACGGCGGCCAACGTGCTGGCCGATGCCATCAAGAAGGGTGCACCGGTCGTGACCGTCGGCGCCACGGTGTTCGCCGATCGAGTGGGTATCAGCATTGACAAGGCCGCGCAACCCAACGCCAAGTTCCTGGCGGCGCTGAGCAAGATCGTAGAGGACATGCACGCCGACGGCACGCTGTCGGCCATCTCGAAAAAGTACTACGACGGCTTCGACCTGACCAAGCTGACGAAGTGACGCGCCAGCATGGTGCGGAGCATTTCGCCGTGGGATCAGCCCAGACCCTGAGGTTCTTCAAGAACCTTGGGGTCTGATCGGTCGAGGGATCCGGCCCCGACAACATCCTTGAAATTGCCCTGTTTCTGACGTTATTGCATGGACGCTCCGCTCCATCCCTCACCCGCACGAAGCGAACCGCGTCCTCCACGCGCAGCGCTCTCTTTCAAAGCCCAAGTCGCCCTCGTTTGGGTCGCGATCTTCGCTTGCATCCTTGCCTTCCTGGCCGCGATTCGTCTGGACACCACGTTCATGCGCGAGTGGTGGGGGTTCATCGTGTACGGCGCCGGCACGGACGATGCCTTCCGCGTGGGCATCGTGATGACGTTGTTCATCTCCGTCGTCTCGATCACGCTGGCGGTCATCTTTGCCTTCTTCGGCGCCCTGGGCCGGCTGTCGAAGAACCCCATCGCCTACGGCATCGCCACGTTCTATGTCTCACTCATCCGCGGCACGCCTTTCCTAATCCAGATCTTCCTGCTGTTCTTCGGCCTCCCGCAGATCAACCAGCAGCTCAACAAGCTGATCCCTGGCTTTGAGCAGCAGTATCCGTTCATCAGCAGCCTACTGTTGCTGCCTGCCGTCCCTACCGGCATCTTGGCGCTGGCGATCAACTACGGCGCCTACATGACCGAGACCTTCCGCGCCGGCATCCAGTCCATCAGCAAGGGCCAGAGCGAAGCCGCATACGCGCTGGGCATGTCGCCCTGGCAGACCTTGCGCCTGATCATTTTGCCGCAGGCTTTCCGCGTGGTCATCCCGCCAGTCGGCAACGAGTTCATCGCCATGACCAAGGACTCGGCGCTGGTCTCGGTCATCGGCGTGCAAGAATTGCTTTGGCGCGCGCAGAAGGTGGGCCAGCAATACTTCCACTCGATGGAAACGCTGCTGATTGCGGCCGCCTTCTATTGGCTGATGACCATTCTGCTACAAGCCGGTCAGTCGCGCATCGAACGCCGGCTGGCCCGCAGCGACCGGTGAAGGCCGGCAGCTTTTCCTCTCGAGCGCTCAGCGTGCGCTCATCTGACGCTCATACGCCCGCGTAACATTCGAGGGCGAACTTTTCGCCTGCGAATGATATGAGGTCCTCACCCGCGCGCTCCTGTCAACCGCCGCCCCTAGCGACGAGCGATCTGGCCGTCGAGATCCGCATCTTGATCTCGATCATTGCCAAGCTCAACCTGCGCGCCATGGAGCAGCGCCTCAACGAGGCGCTGCCGGGCATGAGCGTGCTGCAGTACGGTTTACTGCGCAGGCTGTCGGACGAGCCGTGCACGCTCAGTGAGCTGAGCAACCGCATGCTGCTCACGCCGTCCACACTGGTGCCGGCGGTGGACAAGTTGGAGCGCGAGGGTTACCTGGTGCGTGGCAAAGACCCGAACGACCGCCGCCGCACGCCGCTGATCGTCACCGATGCCGGCCGGCGGGCGCTCCAGGCGATTCCACCCATCCATGACGACGATGCGTTCATCCGCTCCGTAGAAGCGCTGGGGACAGAACGCGCGAAACGCCTGCGCGCCCTGCTGCATGAGTTGCTCATGGCCATGACGGATGATCAGGCACTCGTAGAGGCACTGCTGGCCAATCATCCAGAACGGAAGTGCAGGGGTTGACAAAGCCCGCACGAGTTCTGCGGAGAGGAGTCATCGAAACGATATGCAAAACACCCAATCGCCGCGAAGCCGCCGAGGGCGCCCCGACGCGCCGCCGACCGATCCCAAGGCCATCCGCCGGTCGCTCGCTTATCTGCAGCGTTATCGGTTGCAGGCGGCGCTGCCTTATCTCTTTCTGATCATCGCGACGCTGGCGCAACTGGCCGTGCCGAAACTGGTCAGCAACATCATTGACGCGGTGACTGCCGGCGCACGCGCCCGCTTTTTGCTCGACGCGACGGCGCAACTGAGCGAGGGCATGACCGCTCAGGCGTTGCCGCGCTTGCTGGCTGCTGCCAATCTGCCTCCCGACGGGTCGTTGCAACAGCTCGTCGCCCGGCTGAACGCCGACGTCGCCAATGCGCCGGGGATGCTGGTGTCTGCCGGCCTGGCCATCGTCATCTTCGCCGCGGTGCGCGGCGTCTTCGCTTTCTTGCAGGCGTTTTGGGCGGAGAAGAACTCGCAGGCCGTGGCCTACGACATTCGTAACGACCTGTATGCCAAGATTCAGCAACTCTCATTCGCCTATCACGACCAGAACCAGACCGGCCAACTGATGATCCGCGCGACCGACGACGTGGAGAAGGTGCGCCTGTTCATCGGCCAGGGGTTGATGCAATTGATCGGCGCGCTGATCCTCATCGTCGGCACGCTGATCATCCTCTTCGCCACCCATGCGCAACTCGCGCTGGTCACGTTGCCCATACTGCCGATCGCGCTCATCCTCTTCATGGTTTTCGGCACGGCCAGTGGGCCGCTGTTCGCCAGGGTGCAGATGCGCCTCTCGGAGTTGAATACCCTCCTGCAGGAGAACATCGCCGGCATCAAAGTCGTCAAGGCGTTCGCGCGTGAGCAGAGTGAAGAGGACAAATTCGAGCGCGCGGCGACCGCATTGGTGAACCAGCAGCTCAAGGTCTCGCGCTTGTTCACCTTCCTATTCCCGGTCATCTTCATGGTGGCGAACCTCGGACAAGCGGCGGTGACCTATTTCGGCGGCGTACAGATCGTCAACGGCGCATTGACGCTGGGCCAGTGGCAACAGTTCAGCCTATATTTGGTGTATCTGTTCCTGCCCATCGCCCAGCTCGGCATCATCATCACGCAGGTCGGCCAGGCCGGCGCATCGGCCACGCGCATCTTCGAGATCCTCGACGCGAAGAGCGACGTGACCGACAAGCCGGACGCGATCCCGCTGCCGCCCGTGCAGGGCCGGATCGTGTTCGACCATGTGACCTTTCGCTACGCCGGCAGCGACGCGCCAGCGCTACAAGACGTCAGCTTCACAGCCGAGCCGGGCCAGACGATTGCTTTGCTCGGCGCGACCGGCTCCGGCAAGACCAGCATCATCAACCTCATCCCGCGCTTCTACGATCCCCATGCCGGCAGCGTGAAGATTGACGGCTACGATGTTCGCGATGTCACGCTCGACTCGCTGCGCTCGCAGATCGGCATCGTGTTGCAAGAGACGACGCTGTTCAGCGGCACGATCCGCGACAACATCGCCTTCGGCAAGCCCGATGCGACGATGGACGAGGTGATCGCTGCTGCTCAGGCTGCAGCCGCACACGACTTCATCATGGCCTTCCCGCAGGGCTACGACACGCCGGTGGGTGAGCGCGGCGCAACGTTGAGCGGCGGCCAAAAGCAGCGCATCGCCATCGCCCGCGCCCTGCTGCTCGACCCGCGCATCCTCATCCTCGACGACAGCACCAGTAGCGTAGACCTGGCGACCGAAGTGCGCATCCGGCGCGCCCTCGACCGGCTGATGAAAGGGCGCACCAGCATTGTCATCGCCCAGCGCATCAGCACGGTGATGAACGCGGATCAGATCCTGGTTTTGGACAAGGGCCGGATCGTGGCGCGCGGCAAACACGACGAATTGCTCGAAAACAGCCCGATCTATGCCGAGATCTACCGATCGCAACTGGTGGACGACGCGCACGAAGCCGCGCCGCAGCCGGTGGCAGAGACGATAGCGTAGAACGGTCACACATGACGTATTGCGTGTGGCGTGACTGTGTTAGGGCGCGAAGCGCAAGACGCAGGACGAACGAGAGGCTAAACGATGTTCAACAACCCAGAAATGATGCGCCGGATGATGAGCCCGACGGCGCCTAGGCCGGCCAACGTCCTGGCGACGCTCCGGCGCTTCTGGCTATACTTTCGCAAGCAGTGGCCGATCTTGCTGGCGGTGCTGGTGTTCATGATCGTGTCCACTTGGGCACAGGTGGTCAACCCGGAGTTGATCGGCCAGGCGGTGGACTGCTACCTGACGCCGATCGCATCGCGCGCGCTGCAAGTGCCGGCCGGCCCGGTGCAACAGAACGCGCAGGCCAACTGCTGGCTGGCTGCCGAAGCGCAGCCACAGGGCTTCACCCAGAACCTGATTCGGTCGGCCTTCCTGGCCGGCGGCTTCCCTTCGCCTTCGGAGGCCGTCACGCCCGCCGACCGCATCGCCGGCCTGGGCCGCCTGACGCTGTTCATCGTGTTCTTCTACGTCGTCGGCGCCGCGCTGACCGGTTCGATGTTCTTCACCATGGCGTGGGTCGGCCAGCGTGTGCTGCGGCTGATGCGCATTGACGTGTTCAAGCAACTGCACCGTTTGTCGCTGGGCTACTACACCAAACACGATGCCGGTGACCTGATGACGCGCATCACTGCCGATGCCGAGGCGATCCAGCAGGCGCTCGGCTTCGCCTTCGTCAACGTCTTCAGCGGTGTGCTGCTGTTGGTCTGGATCGCTTACACGATGCTGGCGCTAAGCCCGCCGTTCGCGCTGCTCAGCATGGTCGTGCTCCCGTTCATGATCGTCGCCACATTCTGGTTCTCGCTGCAGGCGCGCCGAGCCTTCCGCCAGAGCCGCAAGGAGATGGGCAGCGTGAACGCTGAGCTGCAAGAAACCATTGCGGCCGTGCGCGAGGTGCAGGCATTCAACCGCGCCGACGAGAACATCGAGAACTTCAAGATCGTGAATGCCGCCAATCGCGACGCCAACGTGCGCGCAGTGTCGTTCACCAGCGCGCTCGCGCCGACGCTCGAAGCGCTGGGCTATGTAGCGTTGGCCATCGTTACCTGCGTCGGCGGCGCGGCGTTGCTGGGCGGCGGGACGCTGTTCGGCACGACGGTCTCGCTCGGGTTGATCGTTGCCTTCCTGGGATATGTGCAGCGCTTCAACCAGCCCATCCAGCAAATCGCCGTGCTGTGGACGAATCTGCAGAATGCCATCGCCGGCGGCGAGCGCATCTTCAACTTGCTCGATGAGAAGCCGGACATCGTGGACAAACCCAACGCTATCGTCATGCCGCCCATCAAGGGCGAAGTGACCTTCTCGCACGTGACGGCCGAATACAATCCGGGCGATCCGGTGCTTCGAGACGTGAGCTTCACGGCCCAACCGGGTCAGACGATTGCCATCGTCGGGCCGACCGGCGCGGGCAAGACCACCCTCGTCAACCTGATCCCGCGCTTCTACGACGTGACGAACGGCGCAGTGATGGTTGATGGGATTGATGTGCGCGACGTGACGCAGGAGAGCCTGCGCCGGCAGATCGGCATCGTGCTGCAAGACACCTTCTTGTTCAGCACGACGGTGATGGAGAATATTCGCTTCGGCCAGCCGGACGCCACGGATGAAGAATGCATCGCCGCGGCGAAGCTGGCGCACGCCGACCAGTTCATCGAGCGCCTACCGCAGGGCTACCAGACCGTGCTGGGCGAGCGCGGCGCGGGCCTGAGCCAGGGGCAGCGCCAACTGCTTGCCATTGCTCGCGCGGCGCTCGCCGACCCGCGCATCCTGATCTTGGACGAGGCGACTTCGTCGGTGGACACGCGCACCGAGCGACTGATCCAGGCGGCCTTCGATCAGTTGCTGCACGGGCGCACCAGCTTTGTCATCGCCCACCGGCTGAGCACGATCCAAAACGCCGATATGCTGCTGGTGTTGAACAAGGGGCGCATCGTCGAGCGCGGCACACACCGCGAGCTGCTCGAGCGCAAAGGCTTCTACTACGAGCTGTACATGAGCCAGTTCTGGCGTGGCGATGGGCCGGCATCTGGCCGCGATAGGCACGTGCCCGCGCCGGACGGCGAGCCGCAAGCGCCGCAGCTACAGCCGGCATGACCCTGATGTAGGCGCGACCTTCATGGTCGCGCTTTTGGTTACTTTCCTGCGATGCGCGAAGCGACGCCGATCACTACAATTGGCGTTACCATGACCACACCTCTGAGCTTCGACTTGAACGGCAAAGTCACCCTCATCACCGGCGCGGGCAAAGGCATCGGCAAGGCCATCGCGCTCGTCTGCGCGCAGTGCGGCGCAGATCTCGCCTTGGGCAGCCGCACCGTCGCCGAGTGCGAAGCGGTCGCGGCCGAGTGCCGGGCGCTCGGTCGCCGCGCCGAAGCGTGGCCCTTGGATGTGGCCGACCTGAACAGCATCCGCGCGTTCGTAGATGCAGCGCTGGAACGCTTCGGCCGGATTGACGTGCTGGTGAACAACGCCGGCTACAACACACCCAAGCCGGCCCTCGACTACACCGAAGAGGACTTCGACCGCATCTCCGACGTGAACTTCAAAGGCGCGTTCTTCATGACCACGGCGGTTGTCCGCAGCATGATCGCGCGTGGCATCCCCGGCCGCATCGTCAACATCACCTCGCAGGTGGGCGTGGTGGGCGGGCCGCTGCGCTCGATCTACGCCGGCGCCAAAGGCGCGGTCGGCCAGCTCACCCGTTCGCTGGCTGCCGAGTTTGCGCCGCACCGGATCACGGTGAACGCCGTCGCGCCGACATTTACGCGCACCGAAATGCTGGAGAAAGCGCTCCAGAACCCCGCCTTCGCCAAGAACCTGGAGAAGATTCCGATGGGCCGCATCGCCGAGCCGGAAGAGATCGCCGGCGCGGTGGTCTTCCTCGCCTCGGACGCGGCGCGCATGATCACTGGACAGGTGTTGTGCGTGGACGGCGGCTACACGGCGATCTAAGCGGCGCATTGCGTGCTGCGTCCTTTGTCCTTCGTCTTGCGTCGAGCGTCTTGCGTTTTACGCTTTGCGTTTCATACTTCTCATTCACCACTCCACTATGCCCACCCAACATCGCGTCGCGGTGATCGGCTGCGGCCTGATCGCGCGCAACCACATTCGCGGCTACTTGGACTGCGGCCGCTACGAAATCGTCGCCCTGGCCGACCTGAATGCATCGGCCATGCACGAGGTGGATCAGCAGTTTCGCATCTTGCCCCGGCACTACACCGACCCGCGGGAGATGCTGAAGCGTGAGAAGCCCGATGTCGTCTCGGTGTGCACCTGGCATATCGGCCACGCGACGTGGACGATCGCCGCTGCAGCTCATCGTCCCAAAGCGATTCTGTGTGAGAAGCCGATGGCCGATACGCTCGGTCGCGCCGAACAGATGCTGATCGCTTGCCGGCGCAACCAGGTCAAGCTGGCCATCGCACATCAGCGCCGCTTTCTGCCAGCCTATACGCTGGCGCGTGAGTTGATCGCGCAAGGCGCCATCGGCGATGTATTGCTGATCCAGAGCCTGGGTGGCGACGGCTTGCCCAACTTCAGCTCGCATCAGACCGACATGTATCGCTACCTGCTGGGTAACGACGAGTGCGTTTGGGTGATGGGTAACGTCGAGCGCAAGAGCGACCGCTACGAGCGCAACACACGGATCGAAGACTGTGCCCTCGCTGTGTTTCAATTTCGGAGCGGTGCGCGAGCGTTGTTGCTGAGCGATCTTGTGCCTAACTACTTTCAAGGTGCGCTGATCGTCGGCAGCGCCGGCATGATCCAGTTGACCACGGAGCAAGTGCAACTTCTCAACGCCGAGACACATGGCCGGTGGCAAACCTACACACCCGATGGCAAGTTCTTCAAGGTCGCCGAGCAGGGCGCGCAGTTCGAGTGGCTAGAGGGCGGTGCAGCGCAGGCCGACGAGCTGGCCGATTGGATCGAAGGCAAGATCGAAACCCATCGCGGTGAAGCAACCCACGGCTACAAAGCGCTGGAGATGATCCACGCCGTGTATGAATCGGCGCGTTGCCACGAGAAGGTGACCCTGCCGCTACAGACCCGTGTCAACCCGCTCGATCTGATGGTGGAGTCGGGCCACCTGGCGCCGCAGCGGCCGGGCCGCTATGACATTCGCGCCTTCTTGTTGCGCGGCGAGCGCATGGTGAGCGACGACGAGCCGGACGTTTACAGCCCGCTATGAGCAAGCTGCGCATGGCGCAATACGGCACGAAGCATGGCCACGCCGAGGGCAAGCTGCTGGCGATGCAAACCAACCCGCAGGTCGAGCTGGCCGGCGTGTATGAGCCCGATCCGGCGCAGCGCGAGCGGTTGCAGCGCCAGAGCGAAACTTTCCGGCGCGTCCACTGGTTCGACGACCCACGCGAGATGCTCGACGATCCGACCATCGTCGCCATCGCTTCGGAGGGGCTGAACTCGGAGAGCCTGGCGCACACCGAGCAGATCGTGCGCGCGGGCAAGCACGTCTGGTACGACAAGCCGGCGGGCGACGACTGGGCGCACTGGCAGTGCGTCGTCCGCCTGGCCGAGCAGCAGCGCGTGCATATCCAAATGGGCTACATGTTCCGCTACCACAACGGCTTCCGGCAGATTGTCGAATGGGCCAAAAGCGGATTGCTGGGCCATGTCTTCGCCGTGCGCGCGCACATGTCCACTTGGCTTACGCCGGCGGCGCGCGAGGTGATCAGCACCCATGCCGGCGGCATCTTCTACGACTTGGCCGGCCACATGCTCGATCCGATCGTCTGGTTGCTCGGCCGGCCGCGGCGGGTGACGGCCTTTCTGCGCAACGACAGCGGCGATGTGCCTGCGTTCAAGGACAACACCCTGGGGGTATTCGAGTTCGAGCGCGCAATCGCCTTCGTGGACATTGCCGCGATGGAGCCGCGGCCGATGGCGCGCCGGTTCGAGGTCTATGGCGTCAAGGGCAGCGCGATTCTGCTCGAGCCATTCGAGCCGGCGCATGCGCTGCGCCTGTGCCTAGAGGAGGCCGGCGGCGGCTACGCGGCCGGCGAGCACCTTATCCCGGTGCAGCCCCAGACCCGCCAGCAGCTCTACGACCTGGAGCTCGAGGCGTTCATCCGAACCATCACCGGCGCACAAGCGCCCGATCGCCCGCTAGCCCACGAATCGCTCGTGCAGGAGACGCTGCTGCGCGCCACGGGCGGCATCCCCGAGCCGCCTCGTCCCCTGCGTTAAGCGGGCGCATTCGCCTTGCGGTTGACCTTCCACTCCCCAACTCTCGACTCCCGAGGCACTGCCCCCAAAGTCTGGAAGACGCAAGACACAGGCCATGTGCCATGTGCGCCGGTGCTAGACTTTTGAGCATGCCCATCTGTCACGCACGCCCGATCAGACGTGCCCTGATCCTTCTCGCATGCGTGATGCTGACCTACGCGGGAGCGCAAGTTGGGGATAGCATGACCGACGGACCGGCGCACGCGCAGTCATCCCTCACCCTTGCCGGCATGCTGCCCAACGGCGGCTTGTTTCCTCTGGGCGATGCCATCCGCGTGCCTGTGACGCCAGCGCCGTCCTCGGTGACCTATCGTCTCACGGACGCCTACGGCCCGGCCTACTGGATGGTCAACGGAGACGTCTTCGAGGGGACGGGGAACGTTCGACTCGAAGGCGGCGTCGCCTGGCTGCACCTGCCCACCGATCGTCTGACGCGCTACGGCTTTTACCGCCTCGACCTCTTCACCGATCGCGGCAATCTGACCGAGTTATATATCGGTCTGGTTGACCCGATCATCCCATTAGGTCTGCACAACCGCTCGCCGGTCGGCTTCATCATCGAGGTTGATCCTTACCCAGGGTTCGCGGCGCAGATCGGTCACCTGGGGATCAAGTGGGCGCATTTCGACGTGCCGGTGAGTCGGAGCGACCCCGGCAGCGTGCTGTGGGCGCTTTCGACGACCGTGCAGACGTTCGTGGACCAGGCATTGGCCAGCGATGTGACGCCGATCTTCAAGCTAATCGGTGGCGCCCCGCCGAACGTGTCGGATTACAACAGCACCTTCTACCAGAACCTGCGCAGCGTGGCGCAGGCTTACCGCGACCGGGTGGACTATTGGATCGTGGGCAACGAAATTGACGGCTGTGGCTGGTGGGATCCATGCAATCCGGCAGTCTTCGTGACCTTTCTGCGCGGCGTCGCGCAGACCGTGCGGAGTGTGAATCCCGACGCGCGCATCCTCACCGCCGACCTGTACAAGGGCGATTCGACCACGCTGCGCGCGCTCCTGCAGGCGCAGCAGCAGGATCCTAGCTTCACGTTCTTCGATGTGCTGACGGTGCATTATCTGGAAGAAGGCAGCGGCGAGAATCTCTCGCCCGATGGTTGCTGCGGCAGCATCAACGCCTATCGCCAGGTGATGCAGACCTACGCCATCACCCGCCCGATTTGGAACACGGAGGCGCTTTCGCCGTTGCGCGGCGGCATTCACTGGCGCAACGGCGAGACGAGCTACTTTCGCGGCGGCCTGCCGGTGCCGTTGCTCTCGCCGGCAAAGTCCCTCGTCGGGAACCTGGCCGTCGGTGCGGAGAAGGTGTTCTTCTACAGCTACAACTACGACCAGCGCCTGCTCGATGAAACGGGCAACCCCGGGCGCACGCTGACCGAGCGCGCCCTGGCCGTGCGCGCCTGGGCCGACCAGCTCCAGACGGCGGTTTACCACAGCCGCCTGAGCGGCGCGCCTTCCTTTGTGGAAGGACACTTCTTCAAGAATGGTGATGAAAACATCCTGGTGATCTGGAGCAACAACGCGGATCAGGACGCCGAGGCGACGATCACCGGCGCAAACGCCCCGCCGCACCTGTTCGACCCGTTGGGCAACGCCCATCCGCTTCGTGAGGTCGGCGGTCAGGCGCGCTTTCGCGTGCATTACGAGCCGCAATACATCCGCGGCTTTACCAACCTGCCCGCGGTGACCTTCGGCGGCGCAACGAACGATGCGCCTTACTTCACATCGCAGCCGATTACGACGGCCAAGGCGGGGCGCAGCTACTTCTACAATGCCGACGCCTATGACCCCGATCCCACCGGCGACCCTCATGCGCTGATCGGTGTGTCTTTCGCGCTCGTTCAGGGGCCGTCGGGCATGCAGGTTGATGCCGTCAGCGGCGTCGTGACGTGGCAGCCGGCCTCCCCCGGCCAATTCGGGGTGCGGCTGCGCGTACAGGACGGCCAGGGCTTGATGGCAACGCAGACGTTCACCCTCACGGTCGTCGGCGCGGCGCAGAACGCCCGGCCGCAGATTCTCTCGCGGCCACGCACGACGTTCGGCGCCGTCGGCGCGCCATTCGCTTACAACGTGAACGCGACCGACCCGGACGAGGATGCGCTGAGCTATCAACTTGCCCAAGGGCCGGATTGGCTCGCCATCCATCCGACTGCCGGGTTCATCTACGGTGTGCCGCCGGTGACGGGCACCTTCCCGGTGCCGTGCGTGTGGTGGACGGGCAGAACGAGCAGGCCGAACAGTCGTTCACGCTGGTGATCGCGCCGGGGGCGACCGACGCGCCGCCCGCGATCCTCTCCGGCCCGCAGGCGACGCCGCTGGCGACCACGGCCATTGTCGGTTGGCAGACGTCGCTGCCAGCCAACAGCCGGGTGCGCTTCGGCCTGACCTGCAGTAGCTGGCTACGGACGATCACGCTCGACGGCTGGCGCACTTCGCATCAGGTCGTCTTAGACGGCTTGACGCCGAACACCGGCTACTGCTATGAGGTGCAGTCGGTCGGCGCGGCCGGCGCTTCGGACTGGCGCGGCGGCACGTTTGTGACACGTGCCGACGAGGCGCGGCGTTATCTGCCCATCACGTGGCGGTAGCAAGGTGATGGTAAAATCAGAACAGCGATACTCCGGTGACGTAGCTCAGTCGGTAGAGCAGGGGACTCATAAGCCCTTGGTCACAGGTTCAAGTCCTGTCGTCACCATGACAGCCCGGTGCTAAGAGCCTATCTCTAAACCTCGCATTTGCGCCAACAGATGATGGCGCAGGCGAAAAACAGCAGGGACAGATAATTGCTCGCCTTCTTCTCCCAGCGAATCAGCAACCGACGAAAGCGATTGAGCCATGAATGAGTCACTTCGACCACCCAGCGGCGCGACTTGCGTCGGCCCGGCTTGCGCCGGCGTTTTTTTGGGCGTTCTCCTTGTCCGGCACATGGATTTCGTAGCCATGTGCCTGCGCCACCTGACGGCAGGGTTCGCCGCTGTAAGCTTTGTCCAGACACAGATTCTGCGGGACGGTTTGCGGGTCAGGTCGCTCCACCGGCATGGCATCCAGCGTGGACTCCAGCAACGCGCTATCCGGCGTGTTCGCCCCGCTGACCACGATCGACAACGGCACACCCTGCTCATCCACCAACAGACTGCGCTTGACGCCCCTTTTGGCGCGATCCGTAGGGTTTTTGCCTGTCTTTTCGCCCCCCAGCGGGGCCTTGGTCATCGCCCCGTCGCCCGCTTGCCACTTCCAGGCGATCCCTTTGACCTCGTCATACTCCGCCAAACCCGCCTGCCACATGCGCTTGAAGACGCCCGCCTGCACCCAGCGCTGAAAGTAGCGATGGACTGTCTTTCCCGATCCATACTCTTTCGGCATGGCGTTCCACGGAATGCCGGTTCGCAGCGCGTACAAGATGCCGGTCATGGTCTTGCGCCGGTCTGCTGCCGGCCGCCCACCGATGTGTTTGCGCTGCCGTCCGCGTCCGCGATAGCGCGACTTCGGTTGGGGCAACAACGGTTCAATGCGCGCCCACAGACTATCAGACAGCTCCCAACTTGCAACGTCGGCGTATCGCGTCCCACTGGTATTATCCATATCCCTATTATGGCTCGTTCCGTAAGTTTAGAGATAGGTTCTAAAGCGGCCGGGCTGTTTGCTTTTTGAAAGACGCTGGTTGTGCTAAAACCGGCGCACCATGCGCATCACCGATTTTCACGTCACCCCGATCGCCATCTCGGATCCGCCGTTGTTGAACGCCGCCGGCCTGCATGCGCCGTATGCCTTGCGCGTGATCGTCGAGGTGGTGAGCGACGACAACATCTCCGGCGTGAGCGAGCTGCCCGGCGGCGCAGATGTCGTCGCCGATTTGGAAGCCGTGCGCCATCTCGTTGTGGGCCGCGATCCGTTCCGGTTGAATGCGATCGCGCGCGACATCGAAGCGCACTTCGGCAGCGCGACGAGCGGCGACTGGCAACCCATGCGCACCAACATTCACAGCCGGCGCGCGGCGCGGGCGTTCGGCGCGGTCGAGGTCGCCTGCCTGGACTTGATCGGCAAAGCGGTTGGCAGGCCGGTGTGCGACCTGCTGGGCGGCAAGGTGCGCGACCGCGTGCCGTTCTCGGCCTATCTTTTCTACAAGTATGAAGGTGCGGGCGGCGTCCTGGGCTTCGCCATTGATCCGAGCGCAACCGGCTGGGCCGCCGCACGGCAGGCCGCGGCGCTCACGCCGGATGGAATCGTTGCCCAGGCGCAGGCGATGTGCCGGGAGTTCGGCTTCAAGTCGCTCAAGCTGAAGGGTGGTGTATTCGAGCCACAGGTCGAAGTGGATACGATCTTTGCGCTGCGCGAGGCGTTCGGCCCGAACACGCCACTGCGCCTCGACCCTAACGCGGTCTGGTCGGTCGAGACGGCCATCCGATACGGCAAGCAAATGGAGGGCGTGCTGGAGTACTTCGAAGATCCTACCCGCGGGCAGGAGGGCATGGCTCGGGTCGCGAAGGCGGTGAACATCCCGTTGGCGACGAACATGTGCACCACGTCGTTCGACGACATCCCCGGCAGCGTCCGGCTGGGCAGCGAGCACATCATCCTGAGCGATCATCACTTTTGGGGCGGCCTGCGCGCGTCGGTCGAGCTGGCGCGCATCTGCCGCACGTTCGGTCGCGGCCTCTCCATGCACTCGAACAGTCACGTCGGCATCTCACTGCGGGCGATGGCGCATCTAGCAGCCGCAGTGCCCAATCTGACCTACGCCTGCGATACGCACTATCCTTGGCAGTGCGAAGAAGTGATCGTCGGCGGGCGCCTGCAGTTCGACGATGGCGATTTGATCGTCGGCGATGAACCCGGGCTGGGAGTCGAACTCGATCGCGCCATGCTGGCCGAGCTGCACGAGAACTACGTGGCGTGTGGTTTGACCAAGCGCGACGACGAAGCCGAGATGCAGAAGGTGCAGCCGGGCTGGACATTCATGGAGACGCGCTGGTAAGTCGGATGCTTCAGCTCCAGCCGCTCGCACCTTTCACGCTCCACACCGCGCCGGTGGCGTAGGTGTTGCGCTCCGAGGTTAGGAAGGCGATCACCTCGGCGATCTCCTCGGCGTCGGCGTAGCGGCCGATCGGCACGCCGGGGTTCTCCAGGTGTTCTTTCGAAAAGCGCGGCACGACCATTTGCGTCAGTGCCCGGCCGGGTTCCACGCCGTTCACGAACACGCCCTGGTCGGGATAGGCGTTGCCGAGCGCCATGATGAACGACCACACCGCGCCCTTGCTCACGCCGTAGGGGACGTTGTGCGTCGCGCCCAGCCGCGCGCCGCTGGTGATCGTCACGCAGCGCCCCCAGCGTTGCCGGAGCATGTGCGGGATAGCGGCCTGATGACAGTAGAGGACGCCGTAGACGTTCACTTTCATGATGCGGTCAAAGTAGTCGCTCGTCACTTCGAGGAAGGGCGTCTCTTTGCCGAAGATGCCGGCGCAACAGATCAGGATGTCGAGCCGTCCGAACGCCTCGACCGATCGCGCGACCATCGCGTGTACGGCGGCTTCGTCTGCGACGTCGGTTTCGATGAACAGCGCGCGCCGGCCGAGTGCCTCGATCGCGGCCAATGTGCCGGCAGCCTCGGCTTCGTCCAGGTCGGCGATGACGATGTCGCGGCCTTCTTCGGCCAGGCGCACGGCAGTTGCCCCGCCGATGCCGCGTCCTCCGCCGGTGACGATGGCCAGCCGGCGCTCTTTCGGTGCAGCGAAACGTAGGTTGGGCATAGGTAATGATTGATGACAAATGATTGGGTGATTGATGATTTGGGCTGCACACTATACTCGCTGCGATGATCTACGACGTGGACATCGCGGTGATCGGTGGTGGAATGGGTGGCGTTGCAGCGGCGCTGGCAGCGTGTGAAGCCGGCCGGTCTGTTGTGCTGACCGAAGCGACGGATTGGCTGGGCGGCCAAATGACCAGCCAGGGCGTGAGCGCATTGGACGAACACGCGCATATCGAGTACTACGGCGGCACGCGGAGTTACATGGCGCTGCGCGAGGCGATCCGCGCGCATTACCGCACGCGCTACGGCGTGCAGGCTATGCCCGATGGCCGGCCGCTTAACCCCGGCGATGGCTGGGTGAGCCGGCTGTGCTTCGAGCCGAGCGTCGGACTGGCTGCCCTGCAGACGATGCTCGCGCCCCATGTGGCGAACGGCCGGTTGATCGCCTTGCTGAATCATGCGCCAACGTCGGCCATCGTGCAGGACGATCGGGTGATCGAGGTTCGACTACAGACGACCGCGGCCGCCGAGCCTCTCGAGGCGACGATCCGCGCGCGCTTCTTCCTCGACGCCACCGAGCTGGGCGACTTGTTGCCGCTGACGGGGACGGCGTATGTCACCGGCGCAGAGTCGCGCGCCGAGACCGGCGAGCCGGATGCGCCGCCCGAAGCGCGGCCAGGCGAGGTGCAGAGCTTCACCTACTGCTTCGCGGTCGAGTGTTGCCCCGGCGAGTACCACGTGATCGAGAAGCCGGCCGGCTACGAGCGCATGCGCGACGCGCAACCGTACACGCTGGTGCTGCGCAACAAGGACGGCAGCCCGCGCCCGTTCGAGATGTTCACGCCGGGCACGACCGGCCTACCATTCTGGACGTATCGCCGGCTGCTCTCGCGAGCGTTGCTTGATCCAGAGGGCATACATGGCCTGCGCGACCTGGCCTTGATCAACTGGAACAGCAACGATTACCACGAGCGCAGCATCATTGACGTGTCGCCTGAGGCACGAGCCGCAGTGCTCGACGAGGCCAGGCGGCTCTCGCTCGGGTTCCTCTATTGGCTGCAAACGGAATGCCCGCGCGACGAGGGCGGCAGGGGCTATCCTGAACTCAAACTACGGCTTGATGTGATGGGCACGCCCGACGGCTTGTCGAAGTTCCCCTATATCCGCGAATCGCGCCGGATCGTCGCGCTAACGCGCATCGTCGAGCAAGACATCCTGGCGGCGCTGCGGCCGGGCGCCAGACAGGCGGCGTGGCCCGATTCGGTTGGCGTGGGCTGGTATCCGATGGATTTGCATCCGGCGGTCGGCAATCCGCGCTCCATGTTCGAGCCGACCATTCCGTTTCAGATTCCGCTGGGCGCGCTCATTCCGCGTCGCACACGGAATCTGATCGCTGCCTGCAAGAACATCGGCACGACGCACCTGACCAACGGCGCCTATCGCCTGCATCCGGTCGAGTGGAACATCGGCGAGAGCGCCGGCGCACTGGCTGCGTTCTGCTGTGAGGCGGGAGCCATACCGCGCCGCGTGCGCGATGACGCGACGCAACTCGCGCGCTTTCAGGAGCGGCTGCGCGAGCGCGGCGTACCGCTGGATTGGTCGCCGCTGGTCGGCCATTGACAAGCGCCGCACATCTCGTTAACATCCTCGCCAACAGGTCAAGCGATGCCCATGCGTTCACGTCAAATCATGAAATCACGGCGCACGATTCATCCGATGTGTCTCTGCTGCACCGGGAAGGCGTGCTTGTGTACCGCGCGGGCGAGCCGGCCTGGAACCGACCAGCGCAGGTAAGCCCGCGCCACCCTTGTTGCCTGCGTCATTACGCTCTGTCGCTGCAGTGCGCGCGCACTGCTCTTCTCTCAAGGTCTATTTTCCGTTGGCGCTGGAGTTCGTCCTTCGGCGCTGTTATCCCTGAACTTGAGGTCAATATGAACCGTTTCTTCAACCGATTCGCTCCTGTGCGGAGAAGCAAACTTAACCTCTTGAGCGTCTTTGCAGCGTGGGCCATGGCCGTATCGGCTTGCGCGGTGCAACCGCCGCCGGCTGCCAATCCGCCCGGCCAGGCTGCGCCGGCTCAGCCGGCGGCTTCGAGTGAGCCGATCTACATCGGCGTGAGCGGCCCGCTCACCGGCCCGAATGCGCGCTACGGCGTGCAATGGAAGAAAGGATTCGACCTTGCGCTCGATGCGATCAACGGCAAAGGCGGTGTGCGTGGGCGCAAGCTCGAATACATCTTTGAGGACTCGCAGAGCGACCCGAAGCAATCCGTCGTCGTGGCGCAGAAGTTTGTCGCCGACCCCCGCATCGTGATCGAGCTAGGCGACTTCAGCAGCCCGGCCTCGATGGCCGCTTCGCCGATCTATCAGCGCGCCGGCCTGGTGCAGTTCGGCTTCACCAACTCGCACCCCGACTTCACCAAGGGCGGCGACTACATGTGGAGCAACTCCGCGACGCAGGCCGACCTGTCGCCGGCGCTGGCGGAGTTCGCGCACAACACGCTGGGCCTGAACCGGCTGGCGGTGTTCTACCTGAACACCGACTGGGGCAAGGCCACCTATGACCTCTTCCAAAAGCACGCTCAGAAGATCGGCGCGGAGATCGTTGCTGCCGAGGCGTATCTGCCCGACGAGAAGGATTTCCGCTCGGCCCTGACGCGCGTGCGCGACGCCCAGCCCGACGGCATCGTGCTGATCTCGTATCAGGCCGATGGCGCGCAGATCGTGCAGCAGTTGGCGACTACCGACCTCAAGGTGCCCATCGTTGGCGCGTCTTCGCTGCACTCGCCCGACTTCCTGCGGCTGGGTGGCGCTGCGGTGGAAGGCGTGTACATTCGCGGCCAATTCTCGCCCGAAGACCCTCGCCCAACTGTGCAAGCCTTCGTGCAGGCCTACCGCGCCAAATACAACGAAGAGCCGGACTTCTTCGCCGCCCACGCCTACGACACGATGAACATCGTCGCGGCGCTGATCGAAATCGCCGGCCCGGATCGCAAGGCCATCCGCGACGCTTTCACCAAGATCAAGGATGTGCCCAGCGTGATCTACGGCAAAGTGACCTTCAACCCCGAGACGCGCCGCGTGGCCAACCCGCAGTTCGTGGACCTGATCGTCAAAGACGGCAAGTTCGTCACCTGGGACGGCAGCCAGAAGGCCGGCCGGTGAGTCAGGGGTCAGGGATCAGGAGTCAGAGGTCAGAAGTCAGAGGTCAGAGGTCAGAAGTCAGAGGCTCAGAGACCAGTTTTCTCGAAGGAACTTGGTCTCTGAGCCGGATGATTTCTGAGCCGGAACATCATCATGAGCATGAACAAACGCGAGCGCGTGGAAGCCGCGCTCAAGGGCGAAACCGTGGATCGCGTGCCGGTGTCGGCTTGGCGGCACTTTGTGCCCGATGAAGTCTCGGCCGAGCGATTAGCTATGGCCAGCCTCGCCCACTTTCGCGCGTTCGACTGGGATTGGCTGAAGTTGAACCCGCGCGCGACGTACTATGCCGAGGCATGGGGCAATCACTACGATTTCGACGACTATGCCTCGGTCTTCCCCAGGCTGGTGGATGGCTCGATTCGCTCGCCGGCCGACCTGGATAAACTCGAGCCGGTGGATCCCAAAGGCGGCGTCTTTGCCGAACATCTCGACCTGGTGCGCCGGGTGAAAGCCGGCATCGGCGAAGCGCACTTCGTGCAGACGGTGTTCTCACCGCTGTCGGTGCTGGCGTTTCTCATGGCGCGCGCGGATCAGCACGACGCCGGCCAGGTGATCCAGGCGCAATACGACGGCGTCCGGCGCGCCATTGCCGAGAACCCGCAGGGCACCCACCACGCGCTTGGCGTGATCGCCGATACGTTGGCCGGCTACGCGGCTGCCGCAGTGGATGCCGGCGCGAGCGGCATCTTCTTCGCCATCGTCAAGCTCGCCCGTCGCGGCGTGCTGACGGAAACAGAATATGCCCAGTTTGGCCGGCCCTACGACCTGCGCGTGCTCGGCGCGGTGCAGGGTGCGCCG
Source organism: Candidatus Roseilinea sp. (assembly GCA_025998955.1). Lineage (NCBI taxonomy): Bacteria > Bacillati > Chloroflexota > Candidatus Thermofontia > Candidatus Roseilinea > Candidatus Roseilinea sp. The sequence goes on along the minus strand of AP024676.1, from coordinate 1,810,795 downwards.
TTCAACCTGTTGCATGTGTGCGGCCCGCAGGTGTACTTCGACGCAGTGATAGATTACCCCGTGCACGCCATCAATTGGGCCACGCTCAACCAGGACAACCCCACCGTAGGCGCGGCGCAATGCTTGACGCAGCGCGCCTTGATCGGCGGGGTGGACGAGTTGAGCACCCTGCAAACCGGCGCGCCCGAAGACGTGATCGCCGAGGCCCAGCGCGCCATTCGCGCCACAGGTGGCCGGCGCTTTCTGCTCGCGCCCGGCTGTGGGGTGAACATGGATACGCCCACGGCCAACCTCCATGCGCTGCGCCGCGCCGTCGAGCTGCCTCTATCGGCATAATCGCCCATGCCTGAGTTCACGCTGCGCACGCTGGCCGACCAGCTCATCAATGGGTTGGTCATCGGCAACATCTATGCGCTGATCGCGATCGGCCTGGCCCTCATCTTCGGCGTGGCCAACCTGATCAACTTCGCCCACGGCTCGGTGTACATGATCGGCGCCTACGTGGGATGGGTGTGCGTGACCTGGCTGGGGTGGCCGCTGGGGCCGACGCTCGTCGTGGTCGCCGTGGTCTGTGCGGCGCTCGGCGTGCTGATCGAACGCTTTGGGCTGCGCCGGTTGCAAAGCGAAGCGCGCATCGCGCCCCTGCTGGCGACCATCGGTATCAGCTTCGCGCTCGACCAGTTGGTGCAGATCGTCTTTTCGCCCAACCCGCAGTCCTTCCCCAGCCCGCTGCCGGCGATGCGCATTGCGCTGGGTGGTGTGAGCATCGGCGCGCTCGACCTGCTGATCGCGGCAATCACGATCGCGATTGCCGCGACGCTCTACATCTTCCTGCGCTTCACACGGCTGGGCTGGGCGCTGCGCGCGACGGCGCAGGATCGCGATGCGGCCCAGCAGATGGGCGTGGATGTAAATGCCATCAACGCGCTCACGTTCGCGGTCGCGGCGGTGCTGGGCGGCATCGGCGGCGTAATGATCGGCATGTACTTCACCTCGGTCTATCCAACCATGAGCTACGGCGCGATGCTCAAAGGCTTCGCCGCCAACCTGCTGGGCGGGTTGGGCAGCGTGCCGGGCGCCGTGGTGGGCGGTTTGCTGCTCGGTCTCATCGAGACGTTCGGCGTGGCGCTGCTCGGCTCGACCTACCGCAACCTGTTCACCTTCGTCATCCTCATCGGCGTGTTGGTGCTGCGACCGACCGGCCTGTTCGGCGCGCGTCGCGCTATGCCGCCCGAGCCGCTCACCGGCACGTTCGTGGCCAACAGCCGGCCGGTGCGCATCCCCTGGTTCGTGGTCGTCGCCGCGTTGATTGCGGCTGTCTTCTTGCCCTTCATCACGACCGATCCCTACCTGCTGCAGATTCTCACCAACGCCTGGCTCTTCAGCATGTTGGCGCTGAGCATCACGCTGGTCACGGGCGCCGCCGGCCAGATGTCGCTCGGCCAGGCGGGTTTCTTGGCCATCGGCGGCTACGCCTCGGCGCTGTTGACCATGCGCCTGGGCTGGCCGGTGGAGCTATCGCTGCTGTCCGGCGCAGTCATCTCGTCCGCGCTGGGCACGTTGCTGACGTGGCCGGTCTTTCGGCTGCGCAGCCAGTATGTCGCGCTGGCCACGCTGGGCATCGGCGAGGTGATCAACCAAATCATCCTGAATTGGGAGGGGCTGACGCGAGGTGTGCTGGGTCTGAGCAACATCCCGCCGTTGTCGCTGTTCGGTCTGCCGATCATCGAGACGGTGCCGATCTACTGGTTTGCGCTGGGCGTGCTGGTCGTCGCGGCGCTCTTCCAGTGGCGGTTGATGCAATCGCACCTCGGGCGGACGTGGCGCGCCATACGCGAGGACGACGTGGCGGCGCGCGCCTTCGGGGTCTCGCTGAACCGCTACAAGGCGCTGGCGTTCATCGCCAGCGGGCTGGTGGCCGGGCTGAGCGGCGCGTTCACCGCGCACATGTACTCCTACATCAACAACGAGACCTTCGTCGCGACGACCTCGATCCTCGGCCTGACGATGGTGATCCTCGGCGGGATGGGCAACATGGCCGGGGCGGTGGTCGGCGCCGTCGCGCTCACGGCGCTGCCGGAGCTGTTCCGTCCGCTGTCCGACGCGCGCTATCTGATCTACGGCATTGTGTTGTTGCTGCTGGTGCGTTTCCGCCCGCAGGGGATGCTGGGAACGGTGTAGGTTGCGTCATGGCGTTGCTCGAAGTGCATGGCCTGTGCCGCGAATTCGGCGGCGTCGTCGCCGTGGATGGCGTGGATTTGACCGTCAACCCGGGCGAGACGGTGAGCGTAATCGGGCCGAACGGCGCCGGCAAGACCACACTGTTCAACCTGATCACCGGCCTCGATAAGCCCGATGCGGGCGAGGTGCTGCTCGATGGCCGCCCGATCACCGGTCTGCCGCCTGAAAGGTTAGCGGCGCTTGGCGTGGCGCGCACCTTTCAGCACGGGCGCGTGTTCGGCAACCTGAGCGTGCTCGACAACGTGCTCATCGGCGCGCACACCCGACAAGCGGCCTATCGTCTGCGCGCGCCGGTGCTGGGCATGATCGCCGAGTTGATCCTGGCCCTGATCCAGCCGCCATCGTGGCGCGAGGAGCAGCGACGGCTGCGCGAAGAAGCGCGCGAAGTGCTGGCGCTGTTCGGCGATCGCTTGCTGCCACGCGCCGATCAGCCGGCCTATAGCCTCTCATACGCCAATCGCCGGCGCACCGAGATGGCGCGCGCACTGGCGCTGCGCCCACGGCTGCTGTTGCTGGACGAGCCGACCGCCGGCATGAACCCGACCGAGACCGCCGAAGTGCTCGAGTTCATCCGCGCGCTCAAGCAGCGCGGCCTGACCATCCTGCTGATCGAGCATAAGCTGTCGCTGGTCATGCAGCTCTCCGATCGGGTGATCGTGATGGACGATGGCCGGAAGATCGCCGAAGGCGTGCCTCAAGTCGTGCGCGACGACCCGAAGGTGATCGAAGCCTACCTGGGCCACAAGCGGCGCGGCGAAGCGGCGCTCGATGGCCGGCTGGCCAGCGAAGACGACCTGCGCGTCGTCCTGCCGCAGGCGCGTCCCTCCTCGGTGAGCAAGTGATCGAACACCAACGACGCTAACGACACCTCCGACACCAGCAACACCGGCGATACCCCCGATACCGATGACACCAGCGACACCTCCGACACCAGCAACACCGGCGACACCCCCGATACCGATGACACCAGCGACACCTTCAACACCCCTCCTCCAACTCGAAGGCATTCAGACCTTCTACGGCGCGATTCAGGTGCACTTCGATCTGAACCTGCGCGTCAATCGGGGCGAGATCGTGTGTTTGCTGGGCGGCAACGCCAGCGGCAAGAGCACGACGATGAAGGTGATCCTGGGATTGGTCAAGCCGCGGGCCGGGCGCGTCGTGTTCGATAGCCAGCCGATCACCGGCCTGCCCACGCCGCAGATCATCCGGCGCGGCATTGGGTCGGTGCCGGAGTCGCGCCGCGTCTTTCCCGACATGACGGTGCGCGAGAACATCCTGATGGGCGCCTATACGCGCGCCGACCGCGAGGAAATCCAGCGCGACTACGAGCGCATGCTCGAACTCTTCCCGCGCCTGCGTCAGCGCTTGAACCAACGCGCCGGCGTGCTCAGCGGCGGCGAGCAGCAGATGTTGGCGATGGCGCGCGCGCTGATGAGCCGCCCCAAGCTGATCTGCATGGACGAGCCGACCATGGGACTGTCGCCCTTGTTCGTAGACCGCGTGCTGGACCTGATCCAGCACATCAACCGGCAGGGCGTGACCGTGTTCATGGTGGAGCAGAACGCCAATCTCGCCCTGCAAATCGCCCATCGCGGCTACGTGCTGCAAAACGGGCACATCGTGCTCGAAGGCGCGGCGAGCACGCTGCTCGACAGCCCGGAGGTGCGCGACGCTTATCTGGGCGGCGCGGTGAGCTGATCGGTCGCCGGACGCGCCGGTGCGTGCAGGATGCGCCTTGCGTCAACCGCGCCGGAGATGACCAGGCCGGCCACCACCAGCGCCGAGCCGGCGACGTCGAACGCGCGGATCGGCTCGCCCAGCACCAGCGCGGCTTGGAGATAGGAGAACACCGGCGCCAGCAACAACCACACGCTGGCGCGCAGTGGGTCGCGCCTTTGCAGCGTGAACATCAGCGCGTTCGCGATTACCGACACCATCAGGATGGACCAGGCCAGCCCACCGACGAGTTCCGGCGTGACCTGCAAGACGGCGTCGCCGTTCAGCGCGACGGCGAAGGGCAACAAGAAGATCAACCCGAGCGCCAACTGCCACGTGTTGATGATAGTGCTGGGCAGGGTTAGCGCCGACCGTTTGAGATACACGCTGCCCACCGCTTGGCTTAGAGCCTATCTCTAAACCTCGCATTTGCGCCAACAGATGATGGCGCAGGCGAAAAACAGCAGGGACAGATAATTGCTCGCCTTCTTCTCCCAGCGAATCAGCAACCGACGAAAGCGATTGAGCCATGAATGAGTCACTTCGACCACCCAGCGGCGCGACTTGCGTCGGCCCGGCTTGCGCCGGCGTTTTTTGGGGCGTTCTCCTTGTCCGGCACATGGATTTCGTAGCCATGTGCCTGCGCCACCTGACGGCAGGGTTCGCCGCTGTAAGCTTTGTCCAGACACAGATTCTGCGGGACGGTTTGCGGGTCAGGTCGCTCCACCGGCATGGCATCCAGCGTGGACTCCAGCAACGCGCTATCCGGCGTGTTCGCCCCGCTGACCACGATCGACAACGGCACACCCTGCTCATCCACCAACAGACTGCGCTTGACGCCCCTTTTGGCGCGATCCGTAGGGTTTTTGCCTGTCTTTTCGCCCCCCCCAGCGGGGCCTTGGTCATCGCCCCGTCGCCCGCTTGCCACTTCCAGGCGATCCCTTTGACCTCGTCATACTCCGCCAAACCCGCCTGCCACATGCGCTTGAAGACGCCCGCCTGCACCCAGCGCTGAAAGTAGCGATGGACTGTCTTTCCCGATCCATACTCTTTCGGCATGGCGTTCCACGGAATGCCGGTTCGCAGCGCGTACAAGATGCCGGTCATGGTCTTGCGCCGGTCTGCTGCCGGCCGCCCACCGATGTGTTTGCGCTGCCGTCCGCGTCCGCGATAGCGCGACTTCGGTTGGGGCAACAACGGTTCAATGCGCGCCCACAGACTATCAGACAGCTCCCAACTTGCAACGTCGGCGTATCGCGTCCCACTGGTATTATCCATATCCCTATTATGGCTCGTTCCGTAAGTTTAGAGATAGGTTCTTAGCATTGCAACGACGAGCAGCACCAGCCCGCGCCAAGTGGCTGTGCTGGCGGCCAGCGATGGCGCGGCGACGATGGCCAGGCCGGCTGCGGCGACGGCGATGCCCAGCCACTCGTCCCGCGTCACCCGACGCCCCAGCCAAACGCTCGACAGGACGGCCACCAGGAAGGGCATCGTTGCCAGGAACAGGCTATATAGGCCGACCGACACCTCGCGCAGCGACAGCCAGGCCGCGCCGAGGAAGAGCGTGCTGTTCGTCAGGCCGACGATGGCAAGCTGTCGCCACTGTTTGCCGCGCGGCAGCCCGCGATTGCGGCGAATGCCATAGCTCCAGGTCAACATCATCACGGCAGCGATGGCGAAACGCACGCTGAGTACCGTCAGCGGCGGCTGGGATTGAAAGCCGTACTTGGCCGCCGTCGAAGCCGAGGCCCACAGAAAGGCGAATAGGAGGCCGAGGAGGTTGTCCAAGACGAATCGCGTTTTGTGTTGTCGAGTGAAGATCGGTCAAGCCGTTCGCCGGGTCGTCACGATTAACACGCCGGCCAACACAGCCGCGCCGCCGACCAATTGTTGCGTGGTCGGTTGCGCACCGAACAGGACGAGCGACCACGCGATCGTTACCACCGGCGTCAGGGTGAGCACGAGCGTGAGCAGCGAAATCTTTAGCCGGCGCAGCGACAGATAGTACAGCGAGCGGCTGATCACCACATCTACCGTGCCGGCAGCGATGAGCAACGGCCAGGCATCGGCTCCCGGCCAGACCAGCGCGCCCTGCAGACTGGCCGAGATGAGCAGAAAGCCCGTGGTGCTGATCAACCGCCAAGCGAAGAATTCCACGAAGTCGAGGCCGGCGCCTTGGCGCTTGACGATTGCCGCATGCAGCGCGTATAGACAAGCCGATCCGACCACCATCAACGAGCCCAGGCGAAAGTAGTCGCCCGGCTGAAAGGTGATGACCGCCACGCCGGCGATGCAGGTCGCCGCCCCGATCAATTGGGCGCGGGTCAACCGTTCGCGCAGCCACACCAAGCCGAAGCCAAGCCCGAACAGCACAGATGTCTGCGAGAGCAAGGCGGCTGTGCCCGGGTCAACGAAGCCGATGGCGATGTAATTCACACTCGTGCTCGCTGCGACCAGAGCGCCGATGACGAGGAAGAACGGCGCGCGATGGGCGAAAGTTTGCCACTTGAGCTTGCCTTTGACGACGGCGAACGCGCTGACCTGCACCGTCGCTGTAGCCAACACGAACAGCACCGATGTGAGCGGCGGCAGCACAGCGTGCAGTGCGCGCGCGAAGACGAAATGCAGGCCGTCCACCGCCAGCAGGGCGAGGACGAGCGCGAAGGCAGACAGATCGGTCGAGGTCTGGGCGAGGGCAGGGGGATTCGCTTTCATCAAGGCTGTTGTGCCAGCCAGTGTTCGATCAACTGGCGCGCGATGCTGAGCGGCGCGGGAAGAGCGGGCCGGCCGTTGCGGATGTCGTCTTTGGTGAACCAGCGCGCATCGTCCAACTCGTCGTTGTCCACGCGGAGTTCGCCGCCGGCATGGCGCGCGTAGAAGCCGCACATGAGCTGATGCGGGAAGGGCCAGGGCTGGCTGCGCCAATAGCGCACGTCGCACACCTCGATCCCGGTTTCCTCCATCACCTCGCGTTCGACGTTCTGCTCTAGCGTCTCGCCTGGCTCGACGAAGCCGGCCACCAGCCCATAGCGTGCGCCCCAGCCCGGCTTGTGTGTCATCAGCACGCGGTCGCCGTCGTAGACTAGTGTGATTGTGCATGGGCTAACCGGCGGATAGGCGGTGAAGCCGCAGCGCAGGCAGCATTTGCCCCATTCGCCCGCGATCGGCGCGAGCGGTGCGCCGCAGTTGGCGCAATAGTTGCTGGTGCGCTGCCAGTGCAGCATCTGCGTTGCGTAGCCGGCGATGGCATATAACCGGTCGTCAATCCGGCCGTACAGGTCGCGCAGGCCGATGGCGCGGTAACCTTCCGGCAGTGCGATGTCGTCGGGGACGGCGCAGGCCAGACAGGCCGTGGCATCTATCTCGCCGAGCAAGATGGCGTTGCTTGGCCGTTCCAGGCCGGGCAGGTGTGCTGCCCCGTTGGGCAGGCGGACCTCATCACTGTTCATCGTGACGATCACGCCGTGCTGGTTGATGGCGAACCACAGACCGGTCTCCGGGAGAGGCTGATTATTCGGATAAGCGCGCTTGAAGTCGGGTGCAGGCATGGTTGTCGCGAGCCGGATTCTCTCACTGACTGGCAAGGAAGCAACCGGCTCGCGCGGACTACGCTTGCGTTGCCAGTTGTGCAATGCGCCGCGCCGTCATATATTTTGCCTGTTACTTCAGAGGAGGTTTCTATGTTCGAAAAGCAGTCTCACGCTCTGTCTCGTCTCTTGTCGTGGGCGGCCGTCGCGCTGGTGGCGCTGGCCGCGTGTCGCCAGGCAGCACCCGCTGCACCGGCTGCGCCTGTTGAAGCGCCGGCTGCAACCGCGCCCGCTGCCGCGCCTGAGCAACCGAGCGCCGAGAAGCCCATCATTAAGCTGGCCGAGAATCCTTGGACGGGTTCGTCGGTCAACGTATATGTCGCCAAGCAGCTCCTCGAGGAGAAGCTGGGCTACACCGTCGAGATCGTGACCATTGACGAGAATGCGCAATGGCCGGCCGTCGCGAAAGGCGATATTAGCGCCATCCTGGAGATCTGGCCTTCGGGCGAGACGCACCAGAAGGGCCTCAAACAGTACGTCGAGGGTGACAAGACCGTCGTCCACTTAGGCGAACTCGGCGTCGTCGGCAAGATCAGTTGGTATGTGCCCAAGTATGTGGTGGACGAGCATCCTGAACTGGCCACGTGGGAAGGGTTCAAGAAGCCCGAGTTGGCCAAGCTGTTCGCCACCGCCGAGACGGGTGATGCCGGCCAGTTCCTCGCCGGCGATCCGAGCTGGGTGCAATACGATGAAGAGATCATCAAGAACCTGGGCCTGAACCTCAAGGTGGTGCGCGCCGGCAGCGAACAAGCGGTGCTGGCCGCGCTCGACAGCGCCTACAGCCGCAAAGAGCCGATTCTCTTCTATCTGTGGACACCGCACTCGGTTCACAACAAATACGAGCTGGTGCCGGTGAAGCTGCCGGATTACACCGACGAGTGCTACGCCGAGGCGAATGCCGGCAAAAAGGCGTGCGACTATCCGAAGGACGTGCTCTTCAAGGTGGCCAACGCTAAGCTAAAGGAGACCGCGCCGGATGCCTTCCAGTTCCTGGCCAACATGAAGCTGACCGACGCCGATCAGATCAGCATGATCGCCGATGTGGAGCTGAACGGCAAGACGCCAGCCGAGGCAGCGAAGGCCTGGATTGAGAAGAACGAAGCCGTGTGGTCGCAGTGGTTGCCCAAGTAATATAGGGACGGTCGTCAGGGGTCGGGGGCCGGCACGCTTGCCTCCAATTCCCCCTGATCCCTGACCCCCGATCCCTAACCCCTGATTCCTGACATGCTTGTCTGCACTGCGGTCTGGAAGATCTTCGGCCCGTCGCCGGAGAAAGCGTATGCAGCGGTCGCATCCGAAGCGGCGACCGGCAAGCTAGCTTATCCCGACCACGTCATCGCCGTCCGCGATGTGTCGTTCGAGGTGCGCAAGGGTGAGACGTTCGTAGTCATGGGACTATCCGGCAGCGGCAAAAGTACGTTGGTGCGTTGTCTTACCCGCCTCACCGAGCCGACGGCCGGCGAGATCCTGATCGAGGGCCAGGATGTGCGCCGCATGAACGACGAGGCGCTGCGCAACCTGCGCCGGCACAAGGTCAGCATGGTGTTTCAGAACTTCGGGCTGTTGCCGCACCGGCGCGTGCTGGACAACGTAGCCTATGGCTTGGAGGTGTGTGGCGTGGACAAACGCGAACGTCACACCCGCGCCATGCAGATGATCGAGCTGGTCGGCCTGAAAGGGTGGGAGCACAAGTACCCGCGCCAGCTCAGCGGCGGCATGCAACAGCGCGTGGGCCTGGCGCGCGCCCTGGCGGTGAACCCCGACATCCTACTGTTCGACGAGCCGTTCAGCGCGCTCGATCCGCTCATTCGGCGCGAGATGCAAGATGAACTACTGCGCTTGCAGAGCACGCTGCACAAGACCAGCGTGTTCATCACGCACGACTTCGCGGAAGCACTCAAGATCGGCGACCGCATCGCCATCATGAAGGACGGCCGGTTTGTGCAGGTAGGCGCGCCGCAGGAGCTGGTGTTGCAACCGAAGGACGACTACGTGCGCGCGTTCGTGAAGGATGCACCGCGCGCCAAGGTGTTGACCGCCGGCGCGATCATGGGTCGCCTGCCGTCCAGCAGCGCACCGAACGGGCGTGTCGTCTCCGCCGATGCGCATCTCGAAGCGCTGCTGCCCCTGTTGGCCGAGAGCGACGCGCCGCTGACCGTGACGCATGACGGTGCGCCGGTCGGCGTTGTGGATCGTGCCTGTGTGATTCGAGCGTTGATAGATGAGCAAGTGAGCTGAGCCTCTGGTCGGCGTAGGGGTTCACCATCCTAGCGAGCATGTCCACCATCGCCCTGAATCAACTGCCGTCCGGCGTCTCGAATAAGACGTTGGCCGAGTTGGTGCGTGACACACGCAACCGCGAAGCAGTTCTGCAGGCGGTGATCGTGTGCTCCCAGCGCTGAATGGGAACCTACGCTGGCGCGTTCACTGACTCTTGAAATCTCAACCCCGATACGAGCTGTTTACCTGATGGCTGCGCCGTCCCCTATACTCATTCGACCGATTGCCTCTGCCGGCTTGGCGCGCGTAGCGCGCCGGTTCGGCCCGATCGCGCTGCTGGCCGGCGTCTATCTGATCTGCCTGCTCGTCCCCGTCCTGACCGATGCATTCCCTGCGCACTGGAACCTCGGCGTGCGCGAAGGCGTGGACGGCTTCTCGCGCTGGGTGACAAGCAATCGCCTGAGCAGCCCGGCCTTCGCCTACTTCTTCGATCCGCTGAGTGCTGCGATTGATGCGTTCGTGCGGGCGGTCGAGAATGCGCTGCTCGGCGCGCACTGGGCGGTGATCATCGGCGTGACGGCGCTGGCCGGCTGGCTGTTGGGCGGCTGGCGGCTGGCGCTGGTGGGCGCGCTCGGCTTCTTCGTGTGCGGGCTGATGGGGCTCTGGCCGCAGACGATGCAGACGTTGGCGCTGATGAACGTCTCGGTGTTCATTGCGTTGCTGATCGGCATCCCGCTGGGCGTCGTGTGCGCGTTGAACGATCGCTTCGATCGCTTCCTTCGCCCGATCCTCGATGCGATGCAGGTGATGCCGGCGTTCGTGTATCTCATCCCGGTCGTGTTGTTCTTTGGTGTGGCGCGCGCGCCGGCCATCGTCGCCACGGTGATCTACGCCATCCCGCCGGCGGTGCGGCTGACCAACCTTGGCATCCGCGAAGTACAACCGACGGCCGTCGAGGCAGCCCGCGCCTTCGGTTCCACGCGCTGGCAGATCCTGCGCAAAGTGCAACTGCCGCTGGCGTTGCCGGCTATCATGACCGGCGTCAACCAGACCATCATGATGGCGCTCGGCATCGTCGTCATCGCGGCGATGGTCGGTGCGGGTGGGCTGGGGCGCGAGGTGTACCTCTCGCTGCAGCGCTTGCAGGTCGGGCGCGCCTTCGAGGCCGGCCTGGCCATCGTGCTCATCGCCATCATCCTCGACCGCCTGAGCGAGGGATTGAGCAAGATTGACCTCACGCGAGACGCGAGGCGCGGGACGCGAGACGCCAGACGTAGGACGCAGGACTGCGTCTGGCGTCATTCGTCTCTGATTGGGACGCTTGCCATCATCAGCGTCACTGCACTGGGCGTCCTCGCCTTTCAGGATGCCTTCCCCGATGCGTGGCGCCTACCGTTGCGCGAGCCGGTGGATGGCCTGGTGCGCTGGATGCGCGACAACCTCTTCTTCATCACGCGCCCGCTGAGCGACTTCATCACGCTCTACTTGCTGAACCCGTTTCGCGATTTGCTGCGCGACGTGATCCCCTGGCCGGTGGTGATCGCTGCGGTCGCCATTGTTGCCTATAGGGTTTCGGGCTGGCGGCTGGCGTTGGGCTGTGCCGTCGGCATGTTCATGCTCGGCTTGTTGGGCATGTGGCCGCAGAGCATGGATACGCTCAGCCAAGTGCTCGTCACGACGGCGGTCACCGTGCTCCTCGCGCTGCCGGTTGGCGTCCTCGCTTCGCAGTCGGACGCCGTGCGCCGCGCGCTGCGCCCCGTGCTGGACTTCCTGCAGACCGTGCCGACGTTCGTATTCCTCGTGCCGGTGGTCATGCTGTTCAACGTCGGGCGCGTGCCGGGGATCATCGCCTCGGTGCTCTATGCCATTCCGGTCGGCATCCGGCTGATCGACCTCGGCATTCGCCACGTCTCGCCGGAGGCGGTCGAGGCGGCCACGGCCTTCGGCAGCACGCGCGCCCAGACCATCGTCAAGGTGCAGTTGCCGCTGGCGAAGCCGGCCATTGTGCTTTCGATCAACCAGATGATCATGATGGTGCTGGCCATGGTGGTGATCGCCGGCATGGTCGGCGGCGCCGGGCTGGGGCTGGAAGCGGTCATCGGCTTGACGCGCAGCGAGACCGGCATCGGCATCTCGGCCGGATTGTGCATCGTCATCCTGGCGATGATCCTCGACCGCATTACCCAGGCGTGGGCGCAGCGGCAGGGGTGATGAATGTTGGAGATTGGAGGATTGGAGATTGGAGATTGAGATTGGCGGTTAGCGATTGATGATTGAGGCTATGCACACGAATATCGTCCTCACCCTCACCGGCCCGGATCGCGTCGGCTTGGTCGAAGATGTCACGGCGCGCATCCTCGACTGCGGCGGCAACGTCGAGACCGGCCGGATGGCACGCCTGGGCGGCGCGTTCGCCATTTTGCTGCTGGCTTCACTGCCGGGAGGGCAGTTGGCCCACCTGGAAGCGGCCTTCCAGCCGCTGGTCGCACAGGGCTACAAGCTCACGCTCGGCCAAACTGAGCAGTCGTATGCCGAGCGCCATCCCGGCTGGCAGCCGTATCGGATCGAGGTGCACGGCGCCGACCACGAAGGCATCATCCATCACCTGGCGCACTCGCTGGCGGAGCGCGGCATCACCATCGAGTCCATGGACACCAGCACGACCCGGGTGGGCATGAGCGGTGCGCCGTTGTTCTCGATGACGGCACTGGTGCTCGTGCCGCCTGGCCTGGCGCGCGACGACTGGGAGCCGGCGCTCCACCAGGCCGGACGGGAGATGAACGTGGATGTTTCGGTTACCATCGCCTAACGCTAATGCGCTCAGAGCGCGTTAGCGTTAGGCGACGCATTGCGATGCCGGTAGAACGGCACGTGCTCCGGCGGCAGCGGCGTGTTGCCCAAAATCAGGTCGGCGGCCTTCTCGGCGATCATCATGGTCGGCGCGTAGATGTTGCCGTTGGTGACGTAGGGCATCACCGACGCATCCACCACGCAAAGGCCATCCAGCCCATGCACGCGCATCGTGTTCGGGTCGGTCACGGCCATTGCGTCAACGCCCATCTTGCACGTGCAGCTTGGGTGCAGCGCCGTCTCGCCGTCGCGCCGCACCCAGTCGAGGATTTCTTCATCCGTCTGCACCTGCAGCCCCGGCGATAGCTCGCCGCCGTTGAACGGTTCGAGCGCGGGTTGGTTCAGGATGTGCCGGGCGCAGCGGATCGCCTCTACCCACTCGCGACGGTCTTCGGGCGTGGATAGATAGTTGAAGCGCAGCGCCGGTTTGGCCGCAGGGTCGGCGGACTTGAGCTTGATGCAGCCGCGCGAGTTCGAGTACATCGGCCCGACGTGTACTTGATAGCCGTGCCCGCCGCGCGGCGCGCTGCCGTCGTATCGAATGGCGAGCGGCAAGAAGTGGAACATCACGTTGGGATACTCGACTTCGTCGTTGCTGCGGATGAAACCGCCGGCCTCGAAGTGATTCGTCGCCGCCGGCCCCTTCTTGAACAACACCCACTGCAGGCCGATCCACGGTTTGTTGTACCACTTGAGCGCGGGCTGCATGCTGACCGGCTGCTTGCAGGCATATTGCACATACACCTCCAGGTGGTCTTGCAGGTTCTCGCCTACGCCGGGTAAGTCATGCACGGGCGTGATGCCCAGCGCGCTTAATTCCTTCGCGTTGCCTACGCCCGAGAGCATGAGCAGTTGTGGCGAGTTGATCGCACCGCTGCACAGGATCACCTCTTGGCCGAAGGCGCGCTCCAGGTTTCTCCCGCGCGCGTATTCGACGCCGACGGCGCGCCGGCCTTCGAACAGCACGCGCGTGACGAGCGTGCGCGTGACGACCTTCAGGTTGCGGCGATGCATTACCGGATGCAGGTAGGCGCGCGCTGCGCTCAGCCGCCGACCGTTGTGGATGTTGCGGTCGAATTTGGCGAAACCCTCCTGGCGATAGCCGTTCACGTCATCGGTAAGCGGATAGCCGGCTTGCTGCACCGCTTCGAAGAACGCTTTGAACAACGGGCTTTCTGCCGGCCCGCGCTCCAGCACCAATGGCCCTTTGTCGCCGCGCCATTCGTTCGCGCCGGCCAGGCATGTCTCCATGCGCTTGAAATAGGGCAGGCAGTGCGCATAGTCCCAGTGTGCCATGCCCGGATCGCGCGCCCATTTCTCGTAGTCCAGCGGATTGCCGCGCTGGAAGATCATGCCGTTGATGCTGCTGCTGCCACCCAGCACCTTGCCGCGCGCGTGGTAGATGCGCCGGCCGCCCATGAACGGCTCCGGTTCGGACTCGTATTGCCAATCGTAGAAGCGGTTGCCGATCGGATAGGCCAGCGCAGCGGGCATGTGGATGAAGATGTCCCACCTATAGTCCGGTCGGCCGGCTTCCAACACCAGCACGTTGTGCGAAGGGTCTTCGCTCAGGCGGTTGGCCAGCACGCAGCCGGCCGATCCGCCACCGACGATGATGAAGTCGTAGTGTGTTCTGGCGTCCATAGTGAATTCAGGTGGGGCTATTATTGCATCTATGCCGCTCATCCACACCAGCGCGTTCAAAGTGCGCTTCTACGAGTGTGACCCGTATGGCCACGTCAACAATGCCAACTATCTGCGCTACATGCAGGAGGCTGCGTTCGAGGCATCGGCGGCTGCCGGCTACGATCCGCGGCGTTACGCACAGATGGGGCGCACGTGGTATGCCCATGCCACCGACATCGAGTACCTCCGGCCGGCGCAATACGGCGACACGATTGTCGTGAAAACCTGGGTGGTGGATTTCCGACGCGTCACCTCGCGCCGTGCCTACGAATTGCATTCGACAGCGACCGGCGAGCTGGTCGCCAAGGCCACGACCGATTGGGCTTTCCTGGACGCAGCGACGCAGAAGCCGGCTGCCATCCCAGACGAGCTGGTCCGAAGCTTCTTCCCCGACGGTGCGCCTGAGCAACATCTGCATCGCGAGAAGTTCCCTTCCGCGCCGCCCCCACCGGAGGGTGCATATCGCCTGCGCCGGCGCGTGCAGTGGCGCGAATGCGACTCGGCCGGCCACGTGAACAACGCCGTCTACGCCGAGTGGGCCGAGGAGTGCGGCATGCAGTGCATCGCGCACTATCGCTGGCCGGTCATGCGCATGGCCGAGGCCGGCATCGGCATCTTCTACCGGCGCATGTGGATCGAGTATCTGCAGCCGGCGGTGTTCGATGACGAGATCGAGATCGTCGCCTGGCTGTCCGAGGTCAAGCGCGCGACGGCCATGCGTCATTTCACCGTGATGCGCCCGGCCGATGGCGCGTTGCTCGCCCGCATCAACGTGCTCGGCGTGTGTGCCGATGTGCGCACCGGCGCGCCCCGGCGCATCCCGCCGGAGATGCTCGACGACTTCGCGCCGAACATCGCCGCGTGTCCCCCGATCGGATCCCAGTGAGGAGCTGAAGCAATGAAGTGTTGCACCTCGTCCAACTGTCGCGCCTTCGAGAGCGTCTTCGACGCCTCGTACGCCGAGGACGACCTCGAAGATTATCGCAAACACGGGCCGGCCAAAGCGACGCGCACGCTGCTGGAGGCTGTTCAGAAGGCGGTGCCGGTCGCTGGCGCGACCCTGCTCGACATCGGTGGGGGCGTGGGCGTGGTGCATCATGAGCTGCTGAGAGCTGGTGCGCGCTCGGCGGTGGACGTGGACGGGTCGAGCGCCTTTTTGGCGGCTGCGCGCCGTGAAGCCGAACGACAGGGTCATGCCGACCGCGTGACGTATGTGCATGGTGACTTCGTCGCGCTGGCCGATGAGATCGCGCCCGCCGATATCGTCACGCTCGACCGGGTGATCTGCTGCTATCCTGACATGCCGCAATTGGTCGGCGCGGCCGCGATGCGGGCGCAGCGCAGCCTCGGCCTGGTCTTCCCGTGCGATGCTGGGTGGGCGCGCGCCGGCGTGTGGTTCATCAACCTGTTCGAGCGCTTGCGCCGCGACCCGCTGCTGTTCTACATTCATCGCACTGCCGAGGTGGATGCGGTGGCCGGGCGCAGCGGCCTGCGCTTGCAATTTCATCGCAAGGTTGGCATCGTGTGGCAGGTGCGCGTGTACGTGCGGAGCGGCGTGGGATAGCCGCCGGCCGGTCAGGGTACGCGGATCACGGCGAACACGCGGTTGCCGAAGAATCGCCCATCCGGGTCTTTCAGCCGCCACGTGGTCGTGTAAACGCCGGACTGCGTGGGCGCAATCAACGGCACGCTGATCTCCACGATGCCGTTGCTCGGCGTCGGCCTGACCGGTGCGCTGCCAGTCGGGTGCATCGGTGTGTCGGAGAAGAACGCAATGGTGTAGCCCTCGCCCCAGTCGCAGCCACTGGTGTTGCGCATGCGCCAGGTCTTGGTGAACGTCGCGCCGGGGGCGATTTGCGTGCCGTCGGGGATGTTGACGTCCTCGACGAATGCCGCTGTGAGGATACAGCCGCTCGGACCGACCACCGGCGTGGTCTCGATCGGCGGCAATGGGGCAGGCGCCGGCTCATCGCCGACGATGAGCGTAATCGTGTAAGGCTCGCTGGCGACACCAGTCGCGTCCACAGCAATCGCACTTAGTTGCAGCCGACCCTGTGCGCGCGGGGTGTATTCGATGCGCGTGGAGAAGGTGAGCGACGGCTCCGGGTTGGGCTGCACAGCAACGATCTGGTCGTCGAGCATAAGCTCGACACGGATGACGTTCCGGCTGGCGACGGCCGCGACCGTGAGCGGGATCGTTTCGCCGGGTTCGTAACGCGCCCCATCCGGCGGGGTCACGATTGCGACCATCGGCTTGAGGTCGCTCGGCGGAGGATTGCTACACGCGGATATGCCGACGAGAAGCGCTGCGGCGAACGCACGCCAGCCGAGCTTTCGTAGCGCCACGCCACCATTTTAGACGAGTGGGCTGTAAGACGGCGCAGCCGTGAATAGCCGTGCTGAAGGGTGTGGGCAGTGCGCGAATCGAACTGTGGCCGAACGGCCACGCGCGCTCAGCCGGGATTCATCCCGGCGCGATGACCGACACCCACACATCTGCGCGACACCCGGCTGCGCGGTCGGTCGCGTAACACATGTTTATGCGATTACAATGCACGCTCAATGCAGCAGACTATCGAAAGCGCGCAAGACGGGCTTCCGGCTATTCAGGACTCTGCAACTGTGCTCACCCATCTGTCGGAAGCGCGTCGCAACCTTCACCGGCTGCAGACCGTCATCCGGTTCGCTTCGCTCGCGACCTCTGCGCTGGTTGTTGCGCTGCCCATCTACTCGAGCAACTTCAACGCCAGCGGCTTGGAGAAGGGCCTGCTCTTCGCGATTCCGGCGTTCATGATGGCCATCGCCCGGCCGATCATCGGGCGCAGCATGGACCTCTACGGCCGCAAGTTCTTCCTGTGCCTGGGCGTCGGCATCTTGTTCCTGGCGATGGTGTTGTTCATCTTCGCCCGCGAATTTAGCTTCCGGCTCGGCGGGATCGCCATCCAGGCCGATGCATCCTTCGCCGTGACCATGCTCTTCATCGCGCGCACGGTGCAGGGCTTCGGGCTGGGCACGATGCTGCTCTCCTCATACACCATCACGGCCGACCTGGCGCGGCAGAGCGGCCGCGGCTCCAGCTTCGGCTACACCGAAGAGGCACAATATCGAGGTGGGCTCTATGGTGGCCTGGTCGCCGTGCCTATCTTGCTGCTATTTGGGTTCGATCCCACACATGGGCTGCGTTTGAATCAAACGGTGTGGTCGGTAATCTTTGTAGCGTATGCGCTCGGGGCGTTGTACGCTTTCTTTCTGGCCGTGCGTACGGTGCCGGAAACGCGCAAATATGCGCTGATCGAGGCAGAGCGAGAAGTAGAGCCGCGCCAAAGGATAGACCCGCAGCTATTCATCTTGATGGCGATTGTCATGCTGACCACGGCCTCGTCCTACGGCCTGGCGCCGTTCATCCTGACGTTCATTCAGGATCACCTCACACAGAATCTGTTCTTGATCGCCATGGCCTATATTCCGGCAGCGTTGATCTGGGCGTTCTTACCCTCGCGCCTGGGTCGGGTGGCGGACCGCGTCGGGCGCAAGCCACCGATGGTGGTCGGCCTGACGATGAGCGGCCTGTTCTCGCTAACCATTCCCTTCCTGAGCATGGTCTTTCCGAGCGTCAACCTGGCCGTCTTCGCGCTCATGCTTTTCGCGACGCTCGAAGCGGCCTGTTACGCCGCTGCCGTGCCGGCAGAACAAGCCATGGTCGCCGACATGACCGGTGGCGCGCAGCGCGGCATCGGCTTCGGCCTGTATACGCTGGCGCAGTCCATGGGGCAGGTGTTCGGTCCGCTGGTGATGGGTGTGCTCTACGACTGGGATCGCGCCGGGCCGTTCCTGGCCAATGCCGTCATTTTGATCATCGGTAGCTTGCTGGTGGTGTCGTTCCTGCAAGACCCGGCCAAGCGACGCCGCTCGCTCGTGAGCGTGGGTAAGTGACTGCCATGCCGACGGTCGGTTACCTCTACGATCCCATTTTCTTGGAACATGATCTGCCGGGGCATCCCGAGAACGCCAGACGGCTGCGAGCAATCATGGAACTGCTGCGCGCGCGCGATGCGTTAGCTTCGCTGAAGGCTCTGCCGTTTAGGGCCGCTACCTTCGAGCAATTGACCGCACTGCATTCGCCGCTGTATGTCTCGAAGGTGTATGCGCTCAGCGAACGAGGGCGTGGCGCGCTCAATCCCGACACCTACATCAATGCAGCGTCCTTCGATGCAGCAGCGATGGCCGTCGGCGCCAGCCTGGCAGCAGCCGAAGCGGTGATGCAGGGCGTGGTGAAGCGCGCTTTCGCGCTCGTAAGGCCGCCCGGCCATCACGCCTTTGCCGACCATGGCGAAGGATTCTGCCTGTTCAACAACGTCGCCTTCGCAGCCAAGCATGCCCTCGACGACATTGACGCCGAGCACGACTACGCGTGGTCACCTTCAGCAGTGCGCAACCATCGCAACGCCCGGCCGGAGCGCGTGATGATCGTGGACTTCGACGTGCACCACGGCAACGGCACGCAAGCTATCTTCTACGACGACCCGCGCGTGCTCTATGTCTCGATCCACGAATACGGCTGGGTATATCCCGGCACCGGCGCAGCGGATGAGCGCGGCAGCGGCGTGGGTCGTGGAGCGACGATCAACGTGCCCCTGCCGCCGGAGACGGGCGACTTCGGCTATGCGCTTGTCTTCGATGAGATCCTGGTTCCGGCGGCGCGGCGCTTCAAGCCGAACTTGCTGCTGGTCTCGGCCGGCTTCGATGCGCACTGGCGCGATCCGCTAGCGCACATGCACGTTTCGCTGGCCGGCTTCGCGCGCATGATGCGCGTGCTGTGCGAGTTGAGCGACGAACTGTGCGGTGGGCGGATGGTCGTCGTGTTAGAGGGCGGCTACGATCTTCAGGCGCTCAGCTATGGCGTGCTGAATTCGCTGCGCATCATGCAAGGCGACCTCGCCGATATCGAAGATCCGCTCGGCCCATGTCCGGCGGAGGAAGCGCCGGTCGAAGACTTGATCGCGAACTTCGCCACGCTCAACGGCTTGAAGTAAACGCACGCCCCATGCGCTACTCCCAGGACTACATCAAACGCATGATCGAGCAGTTCGGCGAGTTTCTGCTCGCGCTCAAGCGACTGCTCACCGAGGACAGGCGCGCAGAAGCCCGCGAACAGCTCGACCTGGCCTATCGCGAATTGTTGGGCATGGAGCCGCAATTCGTCCGCGATGCGCCCGACGACTATCTGATTCTGGCGACCGGCCTGACTCAGGTCGGCGATATGAACAAAAGCGCCGTGCTCGGTGACCTATTGATCGCCGACGGCGACTGGCACGCCCTGACCGGCGAATATGACGTGGCGCAGACCTGCTATCTCAAGGCGGCAAACGTGCTCATCGAGGCGTTGTTGCGACAACCCTTCGGCCCCGCGAAGGACGACATCGAGCGCGTGGATGCGTTGGTCGAGAAGCTGGAGCATTTCGACGTGCCGTTCGAGACGCGCGAGCGCCTGTTCCGCTACCACGAGCGCGTCCATCGCTTTGCCGACGCCGAGGACGACCTGTATCATTTGTTAGATGCGGCGCCGACTGATCTATCGTTGATCGAAGCCGGCATTGCGTTCTACGAGCGCCTGCTGCGGCTCAGGGATCACGAATTGCTCCTGGGCGGCCTGCCGCGCGACGAAATCGAAGCCGGCCTGGCCGAGTTGGAGGCACGGCTGAGCGATGCGTGACACGCAACATGCACGACGCGGACGAAAGACGAAGACGCAAAGCATAAAACGCAAACCATGTCCATCACCGTCTTACTTGGCGCCCAGTGGGGCGACGAAGGCAAAGGCCGGATCACCGATGCGTTGGCGGCCGATGCAGACGTCGTCGCACGCTTCAACGGCGGCGACAACGCCGGCCATACCATCACTATTGGCCAGAACGTGTTCAAGCTGCACTTGTTGCCGGCCGGCATCTTCCGCGAGCGCTGCCTGAACGTCATCGGCAACGGCGTCGTGCTCAACCCCATCAACTTCTTGAAGGAGCGCGATGAAATCGTCGCCGCAGGGTTCCCGGTCACGCCGGATAACCTGCAAATTAGCGAGGCTGCGCACGTGATTCTGCCGGGACATATCGCACTCGACGCAGCACGCGAAGCGACCCGCGGCGGCATCGGCACCACGCAACGCGGCATCGGCTTTGCCTATAGCGACAAGGCGGCGCGCGTCGGCTTGCGCGCCGGCTCGATGCGCAACCCCGAGCGCTTCGCCGATGCCGTGTATGAGCACACCCAGCGCGTCAATCGCGTACTCGAGCGCGAGTACGAGCGCCCGCCGCTCGATGCGCAGGCGGCCGCAGCCCAATATGCCGAAGCCGCGCGCCGGGTTGCGCCCTATCTGGCCAACACCTTTCGCACGCTGCATCGCGCCCTGGCACAGGGCAAGCACATCTTGGCCGAAGGCGCACAAGCGGTCATGCTCGACATTGACCACGGCACGTATCCCTTCGTCACTTCGTCCAGCGCCACGATCGGCGGCGTGCTCACCGGCCTGGGTGCGCCGGCCCAGGCCATCACTCGCGTGGTGGGCATGGCGAAGGCGTTTTGCACCCGTGTCGGCGCTGGGCCGTTCGTCACCGAACTGGACGGCGCGCTGGCGCTGCGCCTGCGCGGCACCGGCGCGAACCCGTGGGACGAATACGGCGCGACGACCGGCCGTCCGCGCCGGGTGGGATGGTTCGACGCAGTCGCGTTGCGCTACGCCGTGCAGATGAACGGCCTGACCGAGCTGGCGTTGACCAAGCTCGACATCCTCACCGGGCTGCATCCCCTGCGCATCTGCGTCGCTTACGCATATCGCGGCGAATGCTTGGAGGACTTCCCGCAGGATAGCGAGATCCTTTCCGAGTGCACGCCGATCTACGAAGACCTGCCGGGGTGGACGCGCGACGTCACGTCGGCGCGCCGCTTCTCGGATCTGCCGGCGGAGGCACGCGCCTACATTGCGCGGATCGAGGCGCTGGCCGGCGTCCGAGTGACGATGGCCAGCGTCGGCCCGGAACGCGAGCAACTGGTGACGCGCTAGCGCGCCTTTCGAATCGCTGTAGGGATCGCTTGGCCGTAGGGATCGCTCTCCGTAGCGATCTCCGAATTCGCGGAGATAGAGTAGGTGGGAGTGCTGACAATCTTGCTTACCTATACGAACGCGCTATAATTAGAACAGTTGTTCGACTGCGCGCCGGCTCGTGTTCGGCAGCGTTCCAAGGAGAAAGAGAATATGGCAGCAGATGCAAAGAAGAAGGCGCTCGATATCGCGCTCGCCTCCATCCTCAAAGCCCATGGCGACGGCGCGGTGATGCGCCTGGGGGAAGCATCCCACATGAACGTGGACGTCATCCCCACCGGCAGCCTGGCGCTGGATATTGCGCTCGGCGTCGGTGGCATCCCACGCGGGCGGATCACCGAGATTTACGGCCCCGAATCGTCCGGCAAAACCACGATCTGCCAGCATATCGTCGCGCAGGCGCAGAAGCGGGGTGGCATCGCTGCTTACATTGACATGGAGCATGCGCTCGATCCGGCCTATGCGGCACGCTGCGGCGTGAATGTGAACGACTTGCTCATTTCGCAGCCCGACACGGGCGAGCAGGCGTTCGACATCGCCGAGCAACTCATCCGCTCGAACGCGATTGACGTGGTGGTGATTGATTCCGTGGCAGCGCTGGTGCCGAAAGCCGAGATCGAGGGCGAGATCACCGACATGCAGCCCGGCGTCCAGGCGCGGTTGATGAGCAAGGCGCTCCGGCGGCTGGCCGGTGTGATCAAGCAGACCAACACCGCCATCATCTTCACCAACCAGCTTCGTCAGAAGATCGGCATCATGTTCGGCAACCCGGAGACCACGACCGGCGGCATGGCGTTGCGCTTCTATGCCTCGGTTCGCCTGGATGTGCGCCGGGTGCAGGCCATCAAGTCGGGTGGGGAAGTGACCGGCAGCCGCACCCGCGTGCGCGTGACCAAGAACAAGGTGGCGCCGCCCTTCAAAGAAGCCGAGTTCGACATCATGTACAACGAAGGCATCAGCACGCTCGGCGATATGCTGGATGTGGCCACCGGCATGAACATCGTCGAGAAGCGCGGCACGTTCTTCATGTACGACGGCACACGCATTGGCCAGGGGCGCGAGAACGCCAAGGCCTATTTGGCCGAGCATCCCGATGTCGCTGCCAGGATCGAAGCGCAGGTGCGCGAGTCCATTGCCAAGGGCCAGGCAGCTCAGTTCGCGCCGGCGACCAAGCCGGAGGCCGGCGAAGAAGACGAAGGCGTGGACGAATTCGACGACTGAGCGTCGCGATTAGCCGGTGATTTCCTTCAGCCACGCCAGCGCGCCGGGCGTGCGGCGCCAGTCGTTGAGGTGGGCGCGGGCATATTCGGCAGCTTCGTCCGCGCCGCCCAATGTGACGTAATCCGGCGACTGAACCGGAATACGCTTGCGTCCGGTGAGGAAGGCTGGCACGTGCTTGTTGTATTTCAACGCCTCGCGGAGCAGCTTGTCCACCTGCCTGCTCCTGCCGCTCTTGCGAAAGGCGAGCAGCGCGCGCGTGTACATCCAGTTGGGCGAGGCGTCTTCCGCATATTGCTCGATGAGCTGGCGCGCCTCGTCGTCGCGCTCGGCGTCCATCAACACCCCGAGCAGAATGTAGCGCACGCCCTGGTTGTCGTTCGGATTCAACGCCAGCATCATCCGGCATTCGGCGATAGCCTCATCGGTGCGGTTCAGCTCGAGCAGCGTGATGACGACGCCGAGCCGGGCGCGCATGTATGGGCGCGTCTCCAGGATGCTCCAGAAGTAACCCGTGTTCTCCTTGAAGAACTGCTTGCCCAGCGCGCGCTCGCCGGCTTCGACGCCCCGGCGATAGTACTCCAGCTTGCGGCCCAACGTGTCGGCTTCTTCCTCGGCCAGCAACACCCACGCATCGGCGCAGTTCGGTGAGATGGACAGCGCTTTGTGCGCCAGCTTGATCCTTTGCACAGCGCTGGGCGTCTCGAAGGCTTCGTACATCAGCTCCTGCGCACGCGCCAGCTGTGGGTCGTTGATCAAGGGTTCGACGCCCATATCTCTCATGACCTGCGCCATCAGGCTGTCGCGCGTCCGCATGTCCGGCAGCGGTAAGTCGTCTTCCCCTGCCTCTTCTTCCTCGTCATCCTCGTCCCAGTCGAACCCTACGGCGGAGCGTAGTTCCAAAGGCAGTTCTCCGGCCGGGGAGCGCACCGTTGCGTTGCGTTCGCCGGCGAAGGTGTCGAGCGTCAACTGAGCCGTGAACGGCTGATCTACGTCGTGCGCATCTCCGGCGAGGTCGCTAGTGAGGCGTGTGATGGCCAACAGCGCAGCCTCGATCATTTCGAGTTCCTCGCGCGTCGGCCGGCGCACGTGGTTCCCGCCGCGGTGAAACTGCATGAACAGCGGCCAGGCATCCTCGCCGGCGATCTCCCAGCTGTATCGCTCTGCAGCTTCGGAATCGTCAATCGGCAAGAACGAAGGGTCGCCGAACATCACGGTCAAGTGGCCTCGCTCGCTGAGCAGGTCTTCCGGCGTGTCGCCCTCCTGCAGATAGAGCCGCATAAAGTCTTGCCAATCGTGATAGATAGCAATGCCATATTCTGTGCCACCCATGCCCAGCACCGAAACGAAATGTTCGCTAGGGGCGTCTGACGGGAATCGAATCGCGAGCGGCTGATCGCCGTCGAAGTGCAACCAAGGCTCGGCGCGGTAGAACGCGGCTGCGACCGAAAACAGGTGGGCGGCGTATTCGGGTGTGACGCCCTCGACGGCCAACAGGCCGGGCGGTGCTTCGCGGCCTTCGTCCATGAACGTGCTCATCAGGCGCAGCAGCTCGTCCGCGATCGGTAGTTCCTGCACGTCGCACGTGATGCCCATCTGTGCCAGCGTAGGTGCCAGCGCGTCTGCGAGCTCGGGCGTCTCGACCAGCAGCGACTTTGGGCGGCGTCCTTTGCCTCCGCCAGGGCTGGGTTTGCGGATGGCTTGTTGCAGCGCCTTGAAGATCGCCGCGGCGTCCGGCGTGCTCATCTCCAGCGCTTGTCCGACAATGCGCTGGCCGGTCATATCGAACACGAGGATGATGGATGGCCGGAAGGGCGGCTGGTCATCGGGCGTGACCCACGTGCGCATCCGTCGCACGGCCACGCCCCAGATCTCATCTACCTGAGGGCGCTCGAGGGCCTTGGGGTGAATTTTGAACACAGTAAGGACATTGTAGACCCGGTTCGGTGATTTTCGAGGGCGTATTCCGAAAACGAGCAGGCCGCCGAGCCGCGACTGGCTCAGCCACGAGCCAAGGGATCACGGGAATTTCGCAGGAATGCGGCAGTGCTTTTGCGCACCCGACGCGACCGAATCCCGAAATCAACGAGGGCGGATGAGAGTCGAACTCACCGCAGCTTGCCGAGCAACCTGCCACTGGTTTTGAAGACCAGGACGCCCACCGGGGCGCATCCACCCTCATCGGTGCGCGTTCATTGTAACGTGACGTGCAAGCGTAACCGGCGGCGCGCTCGTCGCCCATGCAGTAACATTCGCGCATGGCCAAAAAAGAAACCGCCGAGGCTGCCGTCGAACAGTTGACGTTCGAGCAAGCCTTCCAGCAGCTCGAAGCCATCGTCGCGCAACTCGAGCGAGGCGAATTGCCCCTCGACCAATCGCTGGAACTGTATGCGCGCGGCCAACGGCTCGTCGCGCACTGCGCTCAGCTCCTCGATCGGGCGGAGTTGCGGGTGAGGGAGATTAGAGGAGATTAGAGATTGGAGATTGCACTCCCTAATTCCCAATCTCCAATCTCTAATCTCTAATCTCTGATCTCAGACTATGACCGGCACGATCCTAAATGTCGTCACGGTATTGGTCGGCACGGCCCTGGGTGTGATGCTGGGCAACCGCCTGCCGGAGCGAATGCGCGAAACGGTGCTCACCGGCCTCGGCCTAAGCACCATCGGCTATGCCGTGCTCAATGTGATGGACGCGATGGCCGACCAGCAGCACGTGCCGTTCAAGTTCATCATCATCTTGCTCAGCATCTTGTTCGGCGGCATCATGGGCGAGCTGCTGGATCTGGACGGCGCGTTGCACCGCTTCGGCGCAGCGCTGGAGCGTCGCTTTGCCAAGAGCGATGACGCCGAAAGCACCGCCCGCTTCATCCGCGGCTATGTCGCCGCCAGCTTGGTGTTCTGCGTCGGGCCGATGACCATCCTCGGCTCGATCCAGGATGGCCTGAAGGGGGACTACTCGCTGCTGGCCATCAAGAGCACGCTCGACGGCTTCGCCGCGCTGGCCTTCGCCGCCTCGCTCGGCGTCGGCGTGGGCTTCTCCATCATTACCATCGTCGTGGTGCAAGGCGGCATCGCGCTGCTGGCCGGCCAGTTGCAGGGATGGTTCACCTCGCCGATGCTGGCCGTGTTGTCGGCAACCGGCGCGCTGCTCATCATCGGCATCGGCCTCACCCTGCTCGACCTGAAGAAGATTCGGCTGGCGAACTATCTACCCGCGCTGGCGCTCGGGCCGGCCATCGTGGCTGTGCTTGGCGCACTGGGGCTGCCGGGCTTCGCTTAGCGCTCGTCCTTCCGCCCGCGGAAGATCATGCGGATCGGCGTGCCCAAGAAGGTGAACTCTTCGCGCAGCCGGTTCTCCAGGAAGCGCTGGTAGGTGAAGTGAACCAGTTGTGCGTCGTTGACATGGAAGACGAACGTGGGCGGGTTCACGCCGACCTGCGTCGCCATGTAGATCTTCAGGCGCTTGCCGGCGCGGGTGGGTGGGGCGTGTCGCTCGCTGGCTTCGCGCACGATGCGCATTAGGTCGCCGGTGGAGATGCGCATGGCGCGCGCCTCGTTCACGCGCAGGGCGGTCGGCAGGATGTGGTCGGTCCGGAAGCCGGTCTTGGCGCTGACGAACAGCACCGGCACGTAGGCCATGAAGTTCAGCCGCTGCTGAACCAGTTTCAAGAAGTCTTGCATCTTCGCCGTCAGCAACCCCAGCCCTTCCACCGGTTTTGCTGTGCGTGCCACTTTCTCCGCGCTCTCGATCAAGTCCCACTTGTTGACCACGACGACCACGCCCTTGTTTTCGTCGAGGATGTAGCCGGCGATGTGTTCATCCTGCGCGACGACGCCCTCGGTCGCGTCGAGCAGCAGCAACGCCACGTCGCTGCGCTCCACTGCCTTGAACGCGCGCAACACGCTCCACTTCTCTACGCCGGGGGCGATGCTGCCGCGTTTGCGTATGCCGGCAGTGTCTATGAGGGTAATTGGGATGGAGCGTGGCGCGTGGGGGGTAGAGCGTGAATCGTCGAGGATTTCACCCTCCACGCCCGACGATTCACGTTCTACGAATTCGATGCGTGTGTCAATCGCGTCGCGCGTGGTGCCCGGCACATCGCTCACGATCACCCGCTCCTCACCGATCAGGCAGTTGAACAACGAGGACTTGCCGACGTTGGGACGGCCCACCAGCGCGATCTTGACCGATTCATCCGGCGCCTCTTCTTCAGCCGGCTGAGGCGGGATGGCGGCGACGATGGCGTCGAGCAAATCGCCGGCGCCGCTGCCGTGAATGCCGCTGACGGGATAGACCTCGCCCAGGCCGAGCTTGTAGAACTCCACGCTGGCGTCGCGCGGTGCCTGGGCCTCGGCCTTGCTCGCTGCGACGATGATGGGCGGCGTGGATTTGCCCTGGCGTTGGCGTTGGCCGATCAGCTTGCGCAGGATTTCGGCCACGGCTTCGTCGGCAGCCGTCAGGCCGGCTTGTGCGTCCACGGTGAACACGATCACATCGGCTTCGGCGATGGCGATCTCCGCCTGTTCGCGGATCTCGCGCACGAAGTCCACCGACGCTTCGGCGAGCGCCGGCTTGTCTTTGCCGCGCAGCGGCTCCAACGGCTCGATGCCGCCGGTGTCTACCAAGGTGAACTCGACACCGCGCCACGTCACCGGTGCCTGGATGCGGTCGCGCGTAGTGCCGGGGCGTTCATCCACTACGGACAGGCGTTCGCCGATCAGCCGGTTGAACAGGGTGCTCTTGCCGACATTAGGGCGACCAACGAGCGCGACGAATGACTTCTTCATGGCGAAAAACACGAAGGCGCACGACCAAGTGTATCGCAGGTCGCGCGCCTTCGCGGTCGTTGCGTGTCCGGGTGGGATGTGATCTAGCGCCGGCCGGTGTTGCGGGTCGGTGGCGTGCGCTCCGGTTCCTTCGGATTGAGCACGTAGCGCGCGATCGCAGCGGCGGCTGCTGCGCCGAGCACCGGGCCGATGATGTAAATCCAGATATTGCCCAGGTTGCCGGCCACGATCGCCGGGCCGATGGAGCGCGCCGGATTGAGCGAGGCTTCGCTGATGCCGCCGCCGCCGGCGATGGCCATCACCAGCGTCAGGCCGATGGCCAGGCCGGCGAAGTCACCTGCCTTGCCGTAGACCGCACCCATCACGACCACGAACGCCAGGAAGAACGTCAGGATCGCCTCGGTGAACAACGCGCCGATGGATGTGGTGGCGGCGGTGTTGTAACTGAACGCGCCGAAGAAGTTTGCGGCGGCGCTGGTGACGCCGTTCTGCGTTACGGGCGACAAGATGCCGTTCAACACCAGCGCGGCGACCAGCGCAGCGACGATCTGTGTGACGATATACATGGCCGCTTTGGCCCAATCAATACCGCCGGCGATGGCGATGGCGGTCGTCACAGCCGGGTTCAAGTGCGCGCCGCTGATCTTGCCGATCGAATAGGCGGCGAAGACGATGGCAAGGCCGTGAGCGAACGCCGGAACGAGCGTGCCGCCCGCATAGCCTGGCGTTGTCTTGGCGAACCACACTGCCGCCGAGCCGATGAAGACCAGCGTGAACGTGCCGATGAATTCGGCGACCAGTGCTTTCCAGTTGATCATTTGCCTTTAGCTCCTTCTTCTTCAACTTTGTAGTCCGTTGATTTTCACGACAGAGATAACACCGCCGGTGCGTTGGCGTATCGCGCTCGGCGAGACCTCTCAGCACTGAGTCAGCGCATGCACGGCGCGTACCGCTTCGTCGCAGCGGTCGGCGGCCACGATCATGCTGATCGCGCATTCGGATGATCCCTGCGCGATGGCGAACACGTTGATGTTCTGCGCACCCAGCGCACTGAACACGCGGCCGCTGACGCCGGGCGTCTCACTGATGCCCATCCCGACGGCAGTGATGATGGATGCCTCGTCGAACGACTCAATCGGATTGATCTCGCCATGCTCCATCTCGCGGCGGAACTCGGCGCTCAATTCAGCGGCCACACTCGGCGCGGCGTTCTTCGGGATGACGAAGCAGATGTTCTGTTCGGCCGATGCCTGCGAGATCATCAGCACGCTGGTGTTCGTACGTGCTACGGCCATGAAGGTTCGACCGGCAATGCCCGGCACGCCTTTCAGCCCGCCGCCTGATACGGTCATCATGCTGACGTCTTTGATCGCCGTTACCGCCTTGATCACGCTGCTGCTCGGCACGCTGTCGCTGCGATGCACGATCAGCGTGCCCGGGTGCGCGGGGTTGAAGGTGTTCTTCACGCGCAGGGGAATGTTCTTCTCCACCAGCGGTGCAATCGTCATCGGATGCAACACCGACGCACCGAAGTAAGCCATCTCGCTCATCTCTTGGGCGGTCAGCACCTCGATGGTGCGCGCGTCGGGCACGATGCGCGGGTCGCTCGTCAAGACGCCGTCCACGTCGGTGTAGTTGTAGACCTCATCGGCGTCGAGTGCCGCAGCGATGATGCTGGCGCTGTAGTCGCTGCCGCCGCGTCCGAGCGTGGTGGGCACGCCGGACGGCGTAGCGCCGATGAAGCCGGTGACCACCGGCACTACACCGGCTCTCAACAGCGGCGTCAGCCGGGCGATCGTCCGCTCGCGCGTTGGTCCCATCAGCGGTGTGGCCGACTGGTACCGGTCGGTGGTGACGATGAAGTCGGTGGCGTCGAGCGGCTCGGCCATCACGCCGACGCTGCGGATCGCGCCGGCCAGGATGCGGGCGGCCATGCGTTCGCCCAAGCCGGCGATGGCGTCGAGCGCGCGTGGGGTGACTTCGCCCAACACACGCACGCTGGCGCACAGCATCTCGAAGCCGCTGAGCAGATGGTCAATCTCTTCGCCGATGCGCTGGCGCTCGTCGGCGTTGCTGATGGTCATTTCGATCGCGGCGTGGTGTTTATCGGCGAGCATGCGGCGGGCGCGCGGGTAACTCTCGCCGTCGCCGGAAGCGGCCGACCGCGCTGCGTTCAGCAGCAGGTCGGTCACTTTGACCGTATCGCGCGGATCCGCCGATTTGCCCATCGCCGAGGTCACGACCACGACCTGATCCCAGCGCGTAGTCGCATCGCGGACGATTTGTGCGGTTTGGCGTATCGCGGCGCCGTCGCCGACGGACGTGCCGCCGAATTTGAGGACTGCCAGTGACATGGTGCGTTGTTGAAAAAGCGCCGCAGATTATAGCCATCGCCGTTGAACGTGCGCCAAACCGCTGCTACAATCGGGGATAGAAAGCTGCCCCTATAGCTCAATGGATAGAGCGCCGGCCTCCGGAGCCGTAGATCGCAGTTCGAATCTGCGTAGGGGCACAAGAAGGGCGAACTTCCCGGTGAGATGGAAGTCCGCCCTTCGTCTTTATCGCTCAATCGAGATGCCACCGGCCGGTTGGGCGGGGGATGTGGAGGCCAGCATCGGGATCGGCGCTGCTATAGTCCGGCGCAGCGCTTCCAACCGGTCCAATTCTGCCCGAAGGCGGATTTGCCGGACGCGAAAGGATTCAGCTTGCACCCCATCTGCCCAAGTCAAGTCGTGATGAATGCTCGTCAGCTCCTTTCTGAGGTAGGCGATCGTTTCATCCAGTAGTTGTCTGTTCATGGCATTGCCGGAGTGACTTGGCCGAAATCCGAACCGAGGCGCTCACGGTAGCGCCTTTTCCTCGGAACGATTTCGTCATGAATCTGATTAGAAGCTTACTGTGAACATATGAAATCGGAGTAAACACTGAGTTAAGTTATCTTTCATCTCCGCCTTCACCTTTTCTTTTCTAGAAATTAACTTTTAATTAATACAATATGTCTATAGAGGTCATTTAACATGGCAAGTTCTCCACAGGTTCGCTCCGTGCTGGATCACAGCATAGATGAGATTCGCAACGATATTCTCCGCATGGGGAGCTTCATCGGGGAACAGATCGCCAATGCCGTTCGCGCGCTCAAGAATCGCGATTTGTCGCTCGCGCACCGGGTGGTCGAATCCGATCAGCGCGTCAACGAGCTTCGCTACCGAGTCGAGTCGGAGTGCGTGCGCACGATTGCGACGCAGCAGCCGGCGGCGAAGGATCTGCGCTACATCATCGCGGCCATTCACATGGCCGGCGAGCTGGAGCGCATCGCCGATCACGCCAGCGGCATCGCCTCGATCGCCATCCGGATCGGTGATGAGCCGCTGATCAAGCCACTCATTGACATCCCGCGCATGCAGGAGATCGCCTGCGAGATGGTTCAGGATGCGCTGGACGCATTCGTGCAGATGGATGCCGAGGCCGCCAAGGCGGTAGCAGCGCGTGATGAGGAAGTAGATGAGCTGTACGTGCAGGTCTTGCGCGAGCTGTTGACATTCATGATGCAGGATCCGAAGACGATCACTCAATCAACGTATCTGTTGTGGGTCGCGCACAACCTCGAGCGCATCGCCGACAGAGCGACCAACTTGTGCGAACGCGTGATCTTCGCTGTGACCGCAGAGCTGGGGGATTACAAGCCAAGTTGAACCCGATGGATGGGTCGTCGTTGTGCGCAGCCGAGCAGGTGGTTGCCGGCTGGCGCTCGGTGAAGAATGTAACAGTGACGTGATATGCCCAAGGTTCTGATTGTCGAAGACGAAACGATTTTGCTCGATTTGTTAGCCAAGCATTTGGAAAGCGAGGGCTACACAGTCATCACCGCCACCAGCGGCGATGAGGGGTTGGAGATCGCGCGCCGCGAGCAGCCCGACATCTGTGTGTTGGACGTGATGCTGCCCGGCCTGGATGGTCTGTCGCTGTGTCGCATCTTGCGGCGCGAGTCGGACATGGCCATCATCCTGCTGACTGCGCGCGCCGGCGAGATAGACCGCGTCATCGGGCTGGACAACGGCGCCGACGACTACGTAGTCAAGCCGTTCAGCCTGCCCGAGCTAACCGCGCGCATCCGGGCCGCCTTGCGGCGTACGCCCAAGCGCATGGAGAGCCTGCTGCGGGCCGGCGACGTGCAGCTCGACCTGGTCTCGCGGCGGGTGTTCCTGGGCGACAAAGAAATCAAGCTCAGCCACAAAGAATTCGAGCTGCTCGCCACGCTGATGCGCAACAAGGGCGCCGTGCTCTCGCGCGAGTTCCTCATCACGCAAGTGTGGGGCTATGACTTCGATGGCGACGTGCGCACGGTGGACGTGCATGTGCGTTGGCTGCGCGAGAAGATCGAGAAAGATCCGTCCCACCCTGAGCGCTTGCAAACCGTGCGCGGGGTGGGGTATCGAATAGACTGAGCGCTCACTGCCCTTCGCGCATCTTGCGGATCTGATCGGCGATCCGCGTTTCGTCGAGCTTCGTGTCGGACGCATCTTGCGCGTCTGGCTTGGCTTGGCCTTCCCTAGCCTGGGCGACCTCCCCCGCCGAGGCAGCTCCAGGCGCTTGGGGCGAGCGATGCTCAGATTGCACGGCCCGCTGGCGGGCCTCGACTTCATCCAGCAGGCGCCGTAGCTCGGTGATCTCTTTCCGCAGCCGGTCGGCCAGCGCGTCGTCCCCGCGCCTTTCTGCCCCGGCCAGGTCCCCTTGAAGTGTCTCTAGCCGTGCCCGCGCCTCGTCCAGCAGCCGGTTGCGGCGTTGGGTGGATGAAGTGCGCGTTGAGCCTCCGTAGAACACGCCGCCTACGGTCGAGCGAATGAGCAGCTTCACGCGGTCGAAAAATCTCATCGTGCGCCGAAGAGCGACAGCCGCTGGCCGTTCATGTTGGCTGCGGCGTCGGAGCACAGATACAACATCGCGCCGGCGATGTCCTCGGCAGTAGTGAACTTCGCGTAGTCGGCATCGGGCTTTTCGGCGCGCATCTGCGGCGTGAGGATAGCGTTGACGAGGATGATGTTGGCAGTTGCGCCGGTGCCTTTGAACTCGTCGGCCAAGGCAAGGGTGAGTGTCTCGCTGGCTGCCTTGCAGGCGGCGTAGGCGGCGTTCGCGTGCGAGGGCTTCTGGGCCTGCGGTGAGGACACCAGGACGAAGCGGCCGCGGCTGGCCTTGAGCGGCTCGGCGAAGGCGCGCATCACGTTCCACGTCGTCTCGATCAAGAGCTGCTTCAACAACACCCAGTCTTCGCCGGGGAATTGGGCGATCTTCTGCCCGCCGCGGTAGCCGCCGACGAGGTGGAGCATGGCATCTACGCGACCGTAGCGCTTTTGGACCTGCTCCGCCCAAGCGGACGCCTGTTGTGGATCGAGCAGGTCTACCGTCGCCCAGTGATGCCTCTCCGGCGGCGTGCCGAGCGACGCGACGAGTGCGTCAAGCTTAGAGGCATCGCGGTCCACCAGCGACAGCGCTGCGCCGGCTCGCGCGAAGGCTTCGGCCACCGTTGGGCCAAGGCCGCCGGTCGCGCCGGCGATGGCGATGACTTTGCCGTCCAGGGAGGTGTTCATACGAGGTGATTATAGGATGGGTGGCGTCGTAGTGATACAAAATGTCCTGCCTGTTGCCATCCACCCACGCCTCAGAGCGGAGTCTTGCCTGCGCAGCGGAAGCACAACTGGGGAAACACCTATGCCATTACAATCCCCGCACGCTCATGCGCGAATCGTCCGACGCCTCGCCGACGTATGCCTCGAAAGCTGCCGAGCGCGGCAACCCATCGTTTGTATGGCGCGCAGGACAGGAGCGCCGGCTGGCGATGCTGAACGCGGCGGCGCCGTTGGCCGGCAAGCGCGTGTTGGAATTCGGCTGTGGCATCGGCACCTACGTGCGCGAGATCCGCCGTTATACGCCGCATGTGTTCGGCTTCGATATCGAGGTGGAGCGGTTGCGAGCCGGCCGCGCGCGCGGCGTGGAGGGGCTGCTCGCCGCCATGGCCGAGCGGCTGCCGTTCGCGGACGGCGCGTTCGACGTGGTGTTCAGCAACGAGGTGCTCGAACACGTGCAGGATGATCGCACTGCCTGCCGCGAAATCGTGCGCGTGCTGCGCCCCGGCGGTCGGGCAGTGATCTTCGTGCCCAACCGGCTGTATCCGTTCGAGACGCATGGGATCTACTGGCGCGGCCGATATTACTTCGGCAACAAGCCGTTCGTGAACTGGCTGCCCGACGCGATTCGCAACGCTCTTGCGCCACATGTGCGCGCCTACACGGCGCGGCAATTGCGCGCGCTGTTCGACGGCACGCCCACGCGCCTGGTCTCGCATACGCAGGTATATCCGGGCTTCGACAACATCGTGGCGCGCATCGGTACCGTCGGCCGGGCCGTGCGCGCGACCATGCACGGGCTCGAATCATCGCCGCTGCGCGTGTTCGGGCTCTCGCATCTGCTGGTGATGGAGAAGGTGTGATGTCGCGCTTGCGCCCGCCGACGCTGACCGACTTCATCTTGTTGATTGCGTTGATGTTCGTCGTCTTCGCGCTGGCGCAGGCACTGGTCGAATACCTCACCCTGGCCGGCGAGGCGATCCGCTATCCCTATCCGCTCGAATACGGCGAAGGCCCGATCCTCGATCAGGTCGTGCGGTTGGCGCACGGTGAATCCATCTATCCGGCCGCGCTCGCGCTCCCGCCGTATCGCGTGACCCACGACCCGCCGCTGTTTCACTTGGTGCAGGCGCCGTTCGTCGCTGTCAACGGTCCGACCTTTGCGCATGGCCGGACTGCCTCGCTGGTCGGCGCGCTGGCCGGCGTAGCCTTCCTGACGCTGATCGCTCGCCGCCTGACGGGTGACTGGATGGCCTCGCTCATCGGCGGATTTCTGCTGCTGGCCTTCCCGCACGTCACATTCTGGTCATTGTTCAGCCGGGCCGACACGCTCGCACTGGCGCTGAGCCTGGCCGCGCTGTATGTCGTTCTGCGATGGTCACAGCGCCGGCTGGGCCTGGCGCTCGCAGCAGCGTTGTTCGTCCTGGCGATCTACACGCGGTTGGACTTCATTTTGGCCGGCCCGGCGACGGCGGTGCTCTGGCTGGTATCTCAGCGACGCCGACGCGAGGCGCTTTGGCTGCTGGCCGGCGTTGCCGGCGCGTCGCTGGTGATCTTCATCGCGCTCAACCTCGTCACAGCGGGCGGCTTCTTTCAGCACACCATCGTCACCCGTTTGACCGGTTTCAGCCTCTTCCCAGTGATCGGCCAATTCATCAACCTGTTCGTGCACGCAGCGTTCATCATCATCGGTGGCATCCTCTTTCTCGTGCTCGAACGCACCACCGAGCCGACGCGCTCATGGCACTTTGCACTGATCTATCCGACCTGCGCGGCGCTTGCCGGGGTGACGTCGGGCTTGCCCGGCACCGACGTGAACGGCGTCTATGAACTGGTCGCTGCGGTGTGCGTGTTGACGTCGGCGACGATCGCCTGGGTGGGCAGCAACCCGTGGCTGCGCATTGCAGCGCTGGCGGTCATTGCGCTGCAACTGACCGACCTGCGCGACTGGACGCGCGAGGACTACTGGCCCGCCGTCACCGGCAAGATGCAGTTGCAGCGCGAGGTGGCGCAGCTCGCCGAGATGGTTCAGCGTGCGAAGGGCGACGTGCTGGCCGACGAGTTCAACGGCCTGTTGCCGCTGCACGGCCGGCGCATCTACATCCAACCGGCCGAGTTCATGCAGCTCCACCAGGCCGGCTTGTGGAGCGACGCGCCGTTGGTCGAGGCTATCGAGCGCCGCTCCTTCCCGGTCATCGCGCTATACGAGCCGATGGGAGGGACAGCGCAGATCGTCCGGCGATGGACGCCGCGCGTGCGCCAGGCCATCTATGCCAACTACGAGCAGACCGGTCGCCTGGCCGAAGCGCTGATCTACACGCCGAAGCGGTAGCGTGGGTTGCGGATTGCAGATCGTGGATCGTGAATCGCTAATCACCAATCACCAATCATGGTTAGGGTCCGGCCAACAGCGACTCGACGCTCGGCCCGCTGCCCGGCCAGGGTGTGATCGGGTTGATGGGCTGATCGGGGAACCACTTCTGGAAGATGCGCGTGAACGCGCCGTCGGCCCACATGTCTTGCAGCGTGAGATTCACCAGGTCGCGCAGCGCCGAGTCGTTTGTGGGCAACGCAAGGGCCAGTGGCACGCCGCCCGAGGAGAACGTGGTGATGCTGAAATCCATCGCTCGCTCGTTCGTGCCGGTGCGCCGGACGCCGCCGATGGCCACCTCGATCGTCCCATCGGCGAGCGCGCTCGCGAATTGATCTGCGGCGAGCGGGGTGAACTGCACTTGCGCCGGGTTACCGAACCAGCGACGCGCAATCTCGCGCATGAGTTCGACTTCGTAGCCTTCCGGCTCGCCGTTCGCGTTCACCACGGAGAACGGCGCGGCCTGCGGGTCGAAGCCCACGCGGACGACGCCGGACTGCCGGATGACGCTCAGCGCATCGCGCGGCGCAATCGCATCCGGCAAGCTCGCCAGTTGTAGCGCGACCGGCTGAGTGATCGTCTCGACCGGGTTGGGCGGCGCGCCGAACCACTTCTGGTATAGCTCGTCGAACGTGCCGTCGGCGATGATTGCCGTCAGGGTGAGGTTGACCAGGTCGGCCCAGTCCGAGTCGTTGTGCGGCAGCATGATGGCGACCGGTTCGACAGTGAGCACGGTTGCGATGGCAAGCGAGGGGTCGCCGGCTGCGGTGGCACGCAGCCGGCGCCACCGGCCGGCCACCGCGTCAGTCGCACCGGCCAACAGGTCGTTGACCGCGGCGCGATATGAATTGCGCACCTGGAGCGAGACGGTGATGTTCGATGCGATCTGCGCATCGCCCAGCGCAGCCGCTGAGGGGAAGTCTATGTAGGTGACCGTGCGTTGGGCCAGGCCGGGGAAGTCGGCAAATTCGCCGGCCCGCACCAGCAGCGCTTCACCGTCGAAGAGATACGTCAGGCCGAAGTCGGCCTCGGCTTCGGCAGGCCGCGTGTGGATCAGGCCGCCGAGCGCCAGATCTACTTCCCGATTCTTCACCTTGTCCGGTGCGGATTGTGACGTGACCTGCACGAATTCGACGTTGCGCTCGCTACCCAGCCAGCGGCGGGCGAACTCGCGCGCCAAGTCCACATCCATGCCCTCTAGCTCGCCGTCGGCATTGACGCGCACAAGTGGCGGCGCATCGTAGCGAATGCCGACGCGGATCTTCGTCCGCTGTTTGACGAGCGCAGCGGTCGAGACCGTCGGTGGCGCGGCAGTCGGCGTGATTGCCGGCGCGACGACTGCCGGCGTGGCGGCTAGGCGCGCGATCTCACCGACGCCGACGATGTCACCCAAGTCTATGCGCGGCAGATCGGCACATGCGGCAAGCACCAATGTGCATACGACTAGGCAGGCCGAAAGGCGCTTCGTTCTCGTCCTCATCGCGCGCGACTGTATCACACCCGTTCGGGGTGCATTTGCCAAGGGGGCAGACATATTTAGCTAGGGCGCGCTCCACCTCGTTCGGGGCACAAAAGTCTGCAGCGCGCCTTAGCTAAGGCCTATCGGCGCGGAACGGAGTCCGCGCCCTGTCCGTGAATTTTGCCCCAATGCACGAATGTACTCTCCGTTCGGATACAATCACGTCGTAGCCTGGTCGTGGCCGAGTGGCGCCGCGGCTTTCTGCTGTGGAGGGAGTGGATGTCCAAGCCAATGCCTGCGCCGGCGCACAAGGCGCGCGCTGCAGTGAAGATTCGCAAAGCCACGCCGGTGGACGGCGATGTATTGTGCGATCTGATCTGTGCGTTGGCCGACTACGAGCGACTGCCGCGTCCCGATGAAACGGCGCGCGAGCGTTTGAAGCGCGATGCGTTCGGCGAGTCGCCGCGGTTCGACGCCTGGCTGGCGGAGATGGAGGGCCGGCCGGTGGGCTACGCGATCACCTTTTTCACCTACTCGACCTTCCTGGCGCTGCCGTCGCTGTATCTCGAAGATATCTTCGTGCTGCCCGAGTATCGCTCGCAGAAGATCGGCGCGGCGCTGTTCAAGCATTGCGTCAAGGTGGCATGTGATGCCGGTTGTGGGCGTATGGAGTGGCAGGTGCTACACTGGAATACACCGGCGATCGAGTTCTACGAGCGCATGGGCGCGACGCGCTTGCAAGGCTGGCATCCCTATCGCCTGACGCGCGCCGAACTGGAAAGGATTCTGTTGGATTGAACCGGATGCAGCGCCGGGCTACTCGCCGATGAATTCGACCGATTGGCCGGAGGATAAGCGCAGGACGGTCACGCGTTGCTTCATGCCCAGCTCTTCTCGATCCAGCTCGATGGTCTGGCCGGCCTCGATCAACGCCCGCGTCACCTCCTCCAGCTCGGTCACGTGGAAGCCGAACTGGATCGTGCCGTCGAGGTGTTCGTCTGCGCCGGTGGCCCGCTGCAGCACCAGTTGAGCGCCGTCGGTCTCGAACACAACGATGTTCTCGTCTTCGTAGGAGATGGGAAGCTCGAGGACGTTTGCGAAGACGTGCCGGTTGGCAGCCAAATTCTTCGACCATACGGCAACGTAGCTGATTCCGAGGACTGGCATAGGCTGATTGTAGTTGAATCGCGCGGGTAGCCGACGGCACTGCCGTCGGCACCCGCGCCGTCGGCTACCCCACCAACTCCCCATACACCGCCAGCAGCTTATCTACCACCTTCTGCCACGCAAAATCCTCGGCGTAGCATGCAGCGGCGTGGCCCATGCGCCGGCGGCGGGCGTCATCGTCCATCAACTTCTCGATGGCGCGGGCCAACTCTGCCGGATCGTTCACCTTCACCCGCAAGCCGGTTTTGTTGTGTTGCACGAGCACGCTCAGCCCACCCACATCCGACGCGATCACCGGCGTGCCACAGGCCATCGCCTCGAGCGCGACCATGCCGAACGATTCGTAATGCGATGGCATCACCAACATCTCGGCAGCGGCGTAGTAATACTGCAAGACGTCCTGGTCGCGCGC
Source organism: Candidatus Roseilinea sp. (assembly GCA_025998955.1). Classification (NCBI taxonomy): domain Bacteria; kingdom Bacillati; phylum Chloroflexota; class Candidatus Thermofontia; genus Candidatus Roseilinea; species Candidatus Roseilinea sp. Next base: position 1,772,358 of record AP024676.1, on the reverse strand, counting down.
GCCGAGGAAGGTGATGAGTTCATTCAAGCCAAGTTCGTCGCGCAGCTCGTGCAGCCGACCCATCTCCTCGTTCTCGCGCTGGCCGGCTTCGCTGGGGTCGCCGCCGATGATGGCCACGCACAGGTTCGCCCAGTCCCAGTCGGCGCGTTTCGCTTTCAACAGCGCCATGGCCCTGAACAGCGTGTCTATGCCCTTCAGCCGCTCGATGCGCCCTGCGAACAGGATCATGCGGTGCTGCGGCGGGATACCGATGACCGATTTGGCGTAGCTCTGCTCGATGGGGTGGAAGCGCGACAAGTCCACACCGGGTGGGACGATGCGGATGCGCGACGAGCCGGCGCCGTAGAAGCGCACCAGCTGCTGCTTCTCCACGCTGGTGTTGGCCGTGATGCGGTCGGCGATGCTACACAGATGGCACTCGCTGCGCAGCCGCAGTTCGCTCTCGCGCTCCTGGTCGCGCTGGGCGATCTGGTTCTTCAGCTCGGCCAGGGTGTGAAAAGTCATGGCGAACTTCACACCCCAACGCGCGCGCAGCGCCTCGGCAACCAGGCCGGAGAGCCAGTAGTGGGCATGGACGACGTCGTAGGAATTGAGAATTGAGAATTGTCCCGATCCCGCTTCCGGCAACGCCGTCAGCCCCTCGATCCCCGTTCCGAGGCCGGAACGAGGCCGAAGGATCGGGGACGCGCCGGGATCACGGGAAGAATCGAGAAAGATGGAAGTGGTCGCGGTCTTTTCTAAATTCTTGACCTTTGATTCTTCATTCACGAATCGGTGTATCCATTCCGTGAACGCGGGGACGAATTGGTGCAAGTCATTCTTGGGCACGGGCGCTTCGGGGCCGGCCGGCACATGGATCACGCGAACGTGCGGGCCGAGGCGTGGGTCAATGCGCAGCGATTGCGCACTCTGGCTGCGCGTGAACACGTCGGCGGCGATGCCGCGCCGGCCGAGTTCGCGGGCGACCTCGCGCACGAACACGTTCATGCCGCCGGTGTCTTTGCCGCCCAGCGTAGCCAGCGGCGAGGTGTGGAAGCTAATCAGCGCGACGCGCATGGTGTTGGGCCAATCAAAATTCGACCGGCCGGCCGTGGAAGGCGCACACGAAGAGCGCCCGCAGTTCGTCTGCCGTTGGCTGGCGCGGCGAAGCGAAGAGGACCGTGTCGTTCATCGCGTTGTCAATCAAGGCGTCGAGCGCAGCGTTGAAATCGGGGAAAGCAACGCCGGCGTCGGCGATCGTCAGCGGCTGGCCGATCTCGCGTGCCAGTGCGCGGATGCGTTCGACCAGCGCCTGCGCTGCAATGGTTTCGTCATCCCAGCGCAAGCCACAGAACTTTGCCAGTTCTACGAAGCGCGTCTTCGTCTCGCGCGGTCGCGCCGGGCTGGCATAGAAAGCAATTACATAGGGCAGGCACAGCCCGACGGCGCGGCCATGGGGCAGGTGAAAGATCGCGCCGAGCGCGTGACCCATCGAGTGGGCCAGCCCGACCATCGCGTTGATGTAGCCCAAGCCTCCGATGGCTGCCGAGTTGGCCATCTTCTCGCGCGCTTCAACGTCGTTGGGATCGCGATAGGCGCGCGGCAGGTAGTCGAGCGCCAGCTTCGTTGCTACGAGGCACAAGCCATTGCTGTAATCGTTCGCCCACGAGGCCAGATACCCTTCGATTGCCTGTGTCAAGGCGTCCATGCCGCTGTCGGCGGTGACGCGGGGTGGGGCGGTGCGCGTCATGCGCGGATCCACGATGGCGATGTCCGGCATGGCCAGCGGATGGCCGCTGCCCAGCTTGCGGGGCGGGTTGCCGGGGAGGGTGATGACGAAGGCCCAGGTCGCCTCGCTGCCCGTGCCGGCGGTAGTGGGGATGGCGACCAGCCGCGCCCGCTCGCGCATCGCGATCGGCTCCAGTGGGCTAAGCGCTTCGAGGTCGAGGCCAGGATTCTCATACAGCACCCACATCGCCTTGGCCGCGTCCAGCACGCTGCCCCCACCGACGGCGACGATCCAGTCTGGTCCGAATGCCGCCATTGCCTGCGCGCCGCGTTGGATCGTGGTCAATGATGGCTCTGGCTCGACGTCGTCGTGCAGGTGATGCGATATGCCCGCGCACTCGAGTTGCGGGAGCGCCAGCTCAACCAGTCCGGCCGCACGAACATTCGGATCGGTGACGACGAAAGCGCGCCGGCCGCGCAGCTCGCTCAGGTATTGCAATGCATCTTCGCCGTGAACGATAGTAGGAGCGCGGAAGAACCACATCGTGATTCGGATGGTATCATGCCTCGTCGATAGGTGCATGCGTGCATCGGGGCAAAATTCGCATGGTAGCGCGGACGCCGTTTCGCGCCTATCTATGCCGCGAATGGGGTAGAGCGCACCCCGGCTAATACGTTTGCTCCCATTGGCGAACGCACCCGTGTTGATCGCACCGTTGCTGATCGCAAGGAGGTTGCCCATGTCTCAAGCGATGCAGACGCCTGTTGCCATCCCACACGACGCGGACGTCACGCCCGACCGACCACACCGCCTGCGCATGACCGAAGCAGAGTTCGAGCGATTCACCGACGGCGAATTCAACCGCAAGGCCGAGTGGGTGGATGGCGAGGTGATCGTCCCGATGGCTACGAGCATCAAACACGCACAAATCGTCTGTTTTCTACTGACTTTGATCTATCTGTTCTGCATACGACACAAAGCGGGTGAAGTGCTTGGTGAAAGTGCTCAGGTTCGCTTTGCGGCGCTGAAGCAACGCCGCACCCCCGACATCATCTTTGTCGCTAACGAGCGACGCCATTTGTTTCGCGAGACGTTTTTGAGGGTGCGCCCGATTTGGTCGTCGAAGTCGTCTCGCCCGACAGCGTGGCCCGGGATTGGCGGGAGAAGTACCTCGATTACCAGGCAGCCGGCGTGTGCGAATACTGGGTGGTTGATCCTTTGTCGGAACAGGTCGAAGCTTACGCGCTGAACGCGGAGAAGCAATACGAGCGCATCGAGATGCAAGACGACAAGATCGCCTCTCGCGTTCTGCCGGGCTTCTATCTCAAGCCGTCGTGGCTGTGGCAGGATGAGCTGCCCAATCCGATGGACGTGCTGACCCAGTTCGACGCGGCTTAGCTCACGACGTCGGGTTGTCTCGCGCCGCACTTGCATTTGCGCTCGCGCTCGCGACGGGCGCAGTTGCAGGCGGGCCGGCGCTGGGTTTCGCTTCGGGTTGTTCGCGGAAATGCGGCAGATGGGCAATCGCTTCGGACGGCGATTTGCCGCTCAGCCGGCGATAGGCATACAGATACAGGTCGCGCGCCGCGGCCGTAACCGGTGCCGCCAGGATCACGCCCAAAAGGCCGAACAGTTTGCCGAACACCACCAGCACGATGATCAGAATGGCCGGGTGCACGCCGACGCTCTCGCCGATCACGCGCGGCACCAGGTAGTTGTTCTCCACCAGTTGCACGACGGTGAACACTGCAAGCACCACCAGCGCCGAGACCGGTCCGCCGACGAATATCGTGACGATCACCGCCGGAATCGCGCCCAGCATCGCGCCGATCATCGGCACCAGCTCGGCGATGCCGGCCCAGAGCGCCAGCGGTAGGATGTAGTCCACGTTGATGCCGGGGATCAGGTCAACCGCGGCCAGCATGATGCCCACGGCCACGCCGACGATCAGCCCCAACGTGAGCTGCCCGCGGATGTAGGCGCTGAGCGAGCGATCCACGATGCCCCACACGTTCCAGAAGTCCGGCCGGAGGCGATAGTCGAGCTGGCGGTTGATGAAGATGCGCGCCTTGCGCGCGTCGTGCAATACGTAGAACAACCAGATCGGCACGATCAGAAAGCCGACCAGGAACGACAGCAGGCTGAAGACCTGTCGCACTTGGCTCAGAAGGAAGGCACCGGCGGCTGCGGCGATGCGGCTCAGGTTCTCCTGGATGGCCGGCAGGCTGCTCTGCACCATCTGCTCCAGCGGGGACTGGAATTCCGGCGGCACGTTGACGTGATACCAGTCCACTACATCTGCGACCAGCTGCTCGAGTGCATCGGGCCGGGCGACGTTTGCCACCAGCCGGATAGTCTGGTTCACCAGTGGCGGCACGAGGAAGATCAGCAGCGCGGCCAGGATCAACAGGCCGGCGGCGTAGACGAGCAGGATCGCCGCCCAGCGCGGCATCCACTTGTCCAGCCAGTTGACGAGCGGCATCAGCAAGTAGGTCAATGCCAGGCCGAAGATGAACGGTGTGAGCGCCGAACCGGCTGCAATGATCAGGCCGATGACGACGACGACGGCCAACCCGATCAGCGCGGCGCGCGCGACAACACGGGGTGAAGGAGAGGAAGGCCACAAGGGTATGCCGGTCATACTTCTAGTTTGATCTTAAGCCTCGCATGATCACTTATACTTGCCAAGCTAAGAGTGTGACAACCACTCGCAGACCACGCAGCAGATTTCTCTTCTCTCCAGATGTCAGCTTCGACCAATGTCACAATGTGTTCAAGCTGTCGCCGTCGGCTATAAACCGGCATCGGAGAAAGCACCCTTTCATCGCTTCGCTGTAGGGATAAAGACACGTTGATCCAGCAATGGCTGGCCAACCGAGAATTTTCGATCTACCCGCGTGAAGTTGCCTTGTTGGTCTGCGACTTGCACGTAGAGATGCGCGCTCGTCACCGCACTCATGGGTGGCTGGAGTGTGATGGCATAAATGCCCTGGCCTACGGGTCGCGCTAAATCAGCTAGCTGCGCGCCTGCCAGGCGACCATTGATCGGCACACTGGCCGTGATGGAGAGCGTGTTTAGCGCAATGCCGGTGTAGGCATCCGCGATGCCTATGCGGATCTCCGCAAGCGGGCCCCAGTTCATCCCCGGACGTGGCGAACTAACCTCAAGCGTGGGGCGCATGTCATCTAGGAACCAGCCAAATGCTGCGTTACTCGTGCCTTCGCCGGTGTTGATTGGGCAGCCTAGATCTACCCAGCGTGCGAACGTCATCTTCTCGTCAATGGACAAAGGAGGCACGCCGCTGTTCGGTGGCGGCATGATCGTGCCGGTGTAATCCAGGTCGGCGTCGTTGATCTTCGCACCCGGTGGAAGCGTGCTGGCATCGCCGGGCGTGGATTCGGTCGGATGATCAGTATTTGTCCAGCCATCGAGCCGTTGTCCGAATACTTTCCAGATCAACAGGCTGCGCCGGCTCTGGAACGGTCGCACATAGCGGCTGGCATTGGGGAAGCGCCAGATAGGATCGTTGCTAACCTTCACCAGCGGCGGATAGCCCCACGTGGCATCGTTGTCGAAGCACAACCGTGCGTAATCGCCAGGCAATAGTAAGCCGCTGAATTGTGGGCCAGGATACATCTTCAGGTCGTCGAGCACGAGGTTGCCGGGTGGTTTGGGGGTGCTCTGTGTATGGCATTGCGTGCAACTGCGTTGCAGGATGGGCCGGATGTCGCGATAGAACTCAACATTTACGATGCTGCTATTCACTATGCGTGTGGTCGGGTTGCCACTCGCGTCCTGCGTGAGCAATGGCGTCGCCTCGCTCAAGTCCCATATCGTGTAATTCGGCTTGCCGGCTGCGGTCTGCGCGAAGGCAAGCGGGTGCTGGCTGTGAGCATGGCACCCACCGCAGTCTGCGCGCATCTCACCAGGACGCACCTGATGCCAAGTCTGTGCCATGTTCAGCACCAGGCCGTTGCGGTCAAGCATCTGGAAGGTGAACGGCGTATCCGCTGGAATCTTGGCTAGGAAGCTGGTGTCAGGGTTACCTTCTGGATCGAGTAGTGGGGTGCTGCCGTTCCACTTACGCAGTGGGATCTCGCCCAGGATGCGCAACTTCTCATTAATGTGGTTGAAGAAATGCTGGCCTTCGTGTGGGCCGTAGCTGCGATGCGTGTTTGGCTCCATCGCCAGGATGCGCACAGCCCAGATGTCGCTGTTGCTGTATTTGCCCGCATCTGCACCCTGCCAAAGCCAATTGCTGTTCGTATCGTTCTCGCTTGTGTTGAATGGCTCCAGTCCATCGAATGCATCGGTGGTCGAAAAGCCGGGGAAGGATTCACGCTTGTAAAAGCTACTCGTCCCGACCAGTCCGAAGGGTGTGCCTGCAGGGAGCGTAGCATGAACCGAACCGTCATTCGGCAGCCAGGGAATTTGCGCTGGTTGCGGTGCGCCATAGATCGCGCTGTAGGGCACGACGGCGCGTGGCCAGACCTCGTTGTAGTTTGGATCGTTCTTCAGCAGCACCAACCGGCTTGGGCTACTGATCGGTCCGCCGTTGGGCATGAGATAGATGCCTGCATCGGGCGCGGGCAGATGCGACGGGCGATTGAGCGCATTCACCGGCCCGCTTGACCAGACCACGAGCAAATCGTTGTTCGGCGCCGCCGAAGGGTGGGTGAATTTGCCAACGCGCTGGTCGCCAGCGCCGATCGGCGCGGCTTCGTCCTCGGCGTGCGTAAACGGCGTGATCGAGTACATCCCACGCGGCATGAACGACATGCGGAATGGCCACTCGTAGCCTGCTCCGACTACCTGCATCACCGGTGGATTGTCGTTCACCGACGCGTCGTGGAAGCGCGGTTCACTGTTCGGCGGCGTGACCGGAAAGCGATATAGTGCGCCAAATCCGAAGTTGTTTAGGTTATAGTAGCTCTCGGCCACAATATCGCCATTGCTCAGTTGCGTGGCAAAGTGCAGCGAGCTGGCCCACTTGAAGGCACTCATGAGCGGCTCCCAGTGGCGCCCGTCTGGCCAGATTGTCCAGATGCCCCACAGGCGCGCGTCGCGCATACCCTGCGTCTCGAACGACGAGAACATCACTCGTCCGTCGCGCAGCGGAGTGGGATGCAACGCGCTGCCAATCGTCATCGGAGCGATTGGCGTGACGTTAGCGCCGTCCTCGTCCATGACGAACAATTGCAGCGTCGGGTTGGTGAAGTTCTTTGGTGGGATGAAGCCATTGCGGTTGCTAGTGAAGATGATCTTGCCGCCAGGTAGCGGCGCCGGGCCTAGATTCAGGATGCCGTAGCCCAGACGGTTAAACGAGTTGGATGGGTTTACTGGATTGGACTCGTCCCACTTGCCGGCGCCGGTGTTCGGCGTGAATTCGCCGTAGGTCAGGCGCTGTATCTGTCGTGTGCTCAGGTGGATGCGATAAATGTCTGCACCAGCGTATGGTGAGTCGCCGCGCTGGGAGTTCAACCGCTCCTTGCGCACATCTGGGAAGAAGCTGTAATAGACCCAGTTTCCGTCGAACGACACATATGGATCGGTGACTGCACCGTTTCCTGCTGCGACCAGCACCTCTTCACTGCCGTCGGGATGCAGCAACATCAGGTCGGAGCCGGGCTCGATGCGCGCAGGGTGAAACACCTCTGGCCAGACCACGTGTTGGTTATCCCCTGTGCGCGGCTGGCGTACGTAGACAACGTCGTAGCTGATAGCAGCGCGTTTGGCAGCTTCGATGGGCGTTCGAGCAAGCGTTGCACTGGCAAGCAAACAAACAAGGATCAAGTGGATGAATGTATGCATACAGTTGGGATAGCGTTATAGGTCGAAACCGCTTGGCTTGCTCGACGACTCAACGCTTCAACGACTCACGATTAGTCAACACAAAGTTTCGGATGCGGTCTCCTTAATGGCCCGCAGAGTATCACAAGCCGCACCTTCGATTGTGTCCCGAAGAAATGAGCGCCTAGTGTGCTCTGCGCCGGGCGCTCATTCACTTGCTACTTCGTCCCGGACGCCAACTATAATCTTCGCTCCAATGCTCAGCAACCAGGTTCGCCAGACGTTCATAGACTATTTCGTGCGGAACGGCCACCGGCACGTGCCGTCGTCGTCGCTCATCCCCTACGGCGACAAGACCATTCTCTTCACCAACGCCGGGATGAACCAGTTCAAGAACGTATTCCTCGGCCTGGAGAAGCGCGACTACACCCGCGCCGTGACCGCCCAAAAGGTGATGCGCGTGAGCGGCAAGCACAACGACTTGGAGAACGTCGGGCCGAGCCGGCGCCACCACACCTTCTTCGAGATGCTGGGCAACTTCTCGTTCGGCGATTACTTCAAGGAAGACGCCATGAAGTTCGCCCTGGAGCTGCTGGAGCGCGAATACGGCTTCGCGCGCGAACGGCTGTGGTTCACCATCTACGAGGACGACGATGAATCATACGCCCTCTGGCAGAAAGTCGGCATCCAGGCGTCGCGCATCCTGCGCTTCGGCGAGAAGGATAACTTTTGGAGCATGGGCCCGACCGGCCCGTGCGGACCGAACAGCGAGATCCACTACTTCACCGGCAAACTCGAAGACAACGACGCCCGCTGGGTGAACAACGACAACGACCCGAACGAGACTACCGTCGAGGTGTGGAACCTGGTGTTCATGCAGTTCGACCGCGACGAGAGCGGCAAGCTCACCCCGCTGCCCAAGCCTGGCGTGGATACCGGCATGGGCTTCGAGCGCCTGGTGCGCCTGCTGCAGGGTGGCGAGAGCAACTACGACAGCGACTTGTTCCTGCCGCTGATGGACCGCGTGCAGATGCTGGCGCGCCAGACCGACGCGCAACGCCGCGAGCACATCGTCGCCTACCGCGTCATCGCCGACCACACCCGCGCAGCGGCCTTCCTCATCGGCGATGGCGTGCTGCCCGGCAACGAGGGTCGCAACTACGTGCTGCGCATGGTCATGCGCCGCGCCATGCGCTTCGGGCGACAGCTCGGTTTGCATGGACCGTTCCTGTATCAGGTCGCCGAAGCGGTGATCGAGAAGATGGGCGGCTACTACACCGAGCTGGTCAACCGCCGCGACCACATCTTGCGCACCATCCAGACCGAAGAGGAGCGCTTCGCGCGCACGCTCGACCAGGGGCTGGAGCGGCTCGAGCAAGAAATCTCCCATCTTCAATCTCCAACCGTCCCCGGCGACGTCGCCTTTCGCCTCTACGACACCTATGGCCTGCCGTTCGAGATCACGCGCGACGTGGCCAGGGAACACGGCCTGGTGGTGGACGAAGCCGGCTTTCAAGCAGCGCGCGAGCGAGCCAAAGAAATCGCCCGCGCGGCCGGCCAGGAGAAGTTCGCCGGCGACTACGACGCCGCCCGCGCGTATCGTGAAGCGTTTGAGACGCTGCGCGCCGACGGCAAACTCCCCGAAGGCGGCGTGACCTATGACCCATACGGCGAGCTGGCCCGCGACACCGAGGTGCTCGCCATCCTGCGCGACGGCGAGATGACCGAGCGCGCCGTGAAGGGCGAGACGGTGGAGATCGTGCTGCGCGCCACGCCGTTCTACGTCGAGAGCGGCGGCCAGGTGAGCGACACCGGCCTGATCTGCGCGCGCACCGACCCGGAGACGGAGGAGGAGCCGGCCTGGTGTGTCGCGGTCAAAGACGTGCGCCGGCCGTCGCCGGAGCTGATCGTGCACGTATGCCTGGTGGAGTGGGGCGAGCCGGCCGTCGGCGATCCGTGCACGGCGCAGGTGGACGAAGCACGCCGCTGGGCCATCATGCGCAACCACACCGCCACACACCTGCTGCAGACCAGCCTGCGGGCCGTGCTGGGCCATCACGTCAGCCAGCAGGGCTCACTCGTCGCGCCGGATCGCCTGCGCTTCGACTTTTCGCACAATGCGCCGCTGACCAAGGACGAACTCGACCAGGTGACCGATATGCTCAACGACGCTATCCTGGATAACCTGCCGGTGACGGCCAAATACATGCCCTACCAACAGGCCATCGAAGCCGGCGCGCTGGCCTTCTTCAGCGAGAAATACGGCGACGTGGTGCGCGTGGTGAGCATCGGTGGCGACGGCGACCAGCCCTTCAGCCTAGAGCTGTGTGGCGGCACACACGTACAAACCACCGGCGACATCGGCAGCGCCTTGATCGTGAGCGAGAGCGCGGTGAGCGCCGGCGTGCGCCGTATCGAAGCGCTCACCGGTCGTGGCGCGCTCGAGTATGCCCGCCGGCAGGCCCGCCAGTTGAGCGAAGCGGCGCGCGCGCTCGGCACCACGCCCGACCATGTGGCCGAGCAGGCCGGCAGGCTCGTCGCCCAGCTTCATGAGTCTCAGAAGCGGCTGGAGCAGGCGCAGCGTGAGCTGGCGCGGTTGCGCTTTGCCGAGCAAATGGCGCAGGCCGAGGTGCGCGACGGGGCGCGCGTGCTCGTTGCGCAGGTGCAGGCCGACACGCCCGAGCTGATGCGCGAGATGAGCGATTGGTATCGCGAGAAGTATCACAGCGGCGTAGTGGTGCTCGGCGCAATCATCGGCGATAAGCCGGCGCTGCTGGCATCGGTCACGCAGGATTTGACGAAGAAGGGCGTGGATGCCGGCAAACTCATCCGTGAGATCGCCCCGATCGTCGGCGGCGGAGGTGGCGGCCGGCCTACGCTGGCGCAAGCCGGGGGCAAGGATCCGAGCAAGCTGGGCGAGGCGCTGGACAAGGCGCGCCGGCTGCTGGCCGATTTGCCCTTTGCCTAGCCGGTTGCCTGTGCCGCGCGAAGCCTTGCCAAGATGATCGGACGCATCGTCACGCTCGATCCCGCCGATGATGTCCCCGGCGTATGCGACCGCATCGAGTGGGCCGATGCGGATCGCATCGTCCTGGTCATGCCCGAAGGCATGCGCTGGCGCGAGCTGAACTTCGCCCACGTGCGCCGCGCCGCGCGGGATCACGGCGTCGAAGTTGCCATCGTCAACCGCGACTTCAAGCAGCGCATGGCTGCGCGCGAGGCGGGCCTGGTTGCCTTCGCCAACGTCAACGACGCGATCAACCGGCAGTGGCTGCCCGGCCCGGATGTCGAGCCGATCCGCCGCTTGACGCCGCCGCGCCGGTTCGCGCCGAACTCGCTGCGGCGCTTCTTTCCACGCCGCAACTGGTTTCTGCTGGGTGGCCGTGCCCTGGTCACGCTCCTCGCTTTTGTCGTCATGGCGGCGGCTGTCCTGGCCTTGCTGCCCCGCGCCGAGATCACGCTCACGGCGTCCAGCCAGCCCATCCGCACCATCGTGCCGGTCACGCTGGACACGCGCGCCGACCGCGTCAACCTGGAGGCGCGCACCATTCCGGCGACGCGCATTGACGTGATCGTCGAGGGTCAGATGAGCACGAACACCACCGGCAAGAAGAGCATCCCGAGTTCGAAGGCGCGTGGCCGGGTCACCTTCACCAACGTGCTGGCCACGCCCTTCGTCGTGCCGCGCAACACCGTGGTGCGCACGACGGCGACGAGCACGCCGGCGCGCTTCGTCACGTTGGCCGACGTAGAAGTGCCGCCCGGCGGCCGGGCCGATGTTGCCATCGAGGCGATCGAAGCGGGACCCAACGGCAACGTCGCGGCCGGCCAGATCAACCAGGTGGAAGGCGTGCCGGCGCTGGCGGTGACCGTCTTCAACGCCGCGCCGACGGGCGGCGGCGGCAACGTCATCCTCCCCGCCGTGACCGAGGAGGACTACCGGCGGTTGCGCATCGCGCTGCGCGACGAGCTGCTCCAGGAGGCCGCCGAGAAGATGCAGCAGCAACGCGAAGTCGTCAACGATGGCCTGATCATCCTGCCGGAGACGCTGTTCATCGCCGAGCGGCAGGACGAGACGTTCGACCGCTTCGTGACCGAGCAGGCCGATAGCGTGACCTTGAACATGCGCCTGCAGGTCGCCGGGCTGGCCGTGTCGCCGCGCGACCTGGAGACGGTAGCGCGCGAGGCGCTCAAGTCGAAGACGCCGGAGGGCTTCGAGTTGCTCTCCGCCGAAGCGTGGCGCGGCGAGGTGGCCGAGGAAGGCACCGGCAACGAGACGCTGTTGTTCGTGGAGGCGCGCGGGCTGGCCGGCGCGGCGATTGACGAGAACGCCGTCCGGCAGCTGGTGCGAGGCAAGACGCCCGCCGATGCGCAGGCGGCGTTGTTGCAGAACTTCGCACTCAAACGCAACCCGCGCATCGAAGCCGGCCCCGACTGGCTGATGCAATACATCAACCGCTTGCCGCTCGTCACCCTGCGCATCGAGACGAAGGTGGAGCGTGAGTAGGTTCGTGCCTGACTTCTCACTCCCGACTTCCCATTAGGCAATGGAAGTCGGGAGGGGGGAGTCGGCAATCATTATCAAGCGATGGCGCGAACCTTAGCACTGGACATAGGCAACCGCCGCATCGGCGTGGCGGTGAGCGACGTGACGAAGTTGATCGCCCGGCCGCTGTGCGTGATAGACCGCACGCGCGAGGACGCGATCGCGCGCGTCGTTGCGTTGGTCGCCGAGCATGCCGCCGACGAGGTCGTGGTCGGCCTACCGCTGCATGCCGACGGTAACATCAGCGAGCAGGCCCGGCAGGTGCAGGCGTTCGTCGAAGCGCTGAGCCCGCGGCTCGATGTGCCGATCCGGTGGATGGACGAGCGCTATACCACGCAGGACGCCAAGCAGATCCTCGCCGAGACGAGGCGGCGCAGACAACCCGATTATGACGACGCAATCGCTGCGGCGGTCATTTTGCAGCGATACTTGGATGAGTGGAGGGGTTCGTAAAGTGGTCACTGGGTAAGGGTGTGGGTAACGTGAGTTACCACTTACCGACAACAAGACATGAACAGAGCACGATTCTCGATTTTCAAACTCGGGCTGTTCGCCGTGACCCTCGCGGCGCTGGTCTTCGCCGGCATGACCTGGACGCAGCGCGTGCGCGGCACCGGCGTCTCTGATGCCCAGCGGATGACCGGCCTGGATCGCTGGTTGATCGGCACCTACCTCGACCTGCTGCGCAGCAACGACCTGACGCGCCCGGCCAGCAACGACCCCACGCCGCAGACGTTCGTGGTCGAGCCCGGCGAGTCCGTGGCCGAGATCGGTCGCAAGCTGCAAGCGCAGGGCTTGATTGACGACCCTGAGCTATTTCGGCTCTACGTGCGGTTGAAAGGCCTCGACGCTACCATCAACGCCGGCGTGTTCACACTGCGGCCGAACATGAACATCGAGCAGATCGCGTTGGCGCTGCAACGCAGCGCAGCGCGCGAGGTGCAGGTGACCATTCCCGAAGGCAAGCGTCGCGAGGAGATCGCCCAGTTGCTGGAGCAGCAGCTCGGTGTGAGCGCCGACGAGTTCATCCGGCTGACCAGCCGCGCGCGTGCCTACAACTATCCCTTCCTGCGCGGGCTGCCGGCCGATGCCACGCTCGAAGGCTACCTCTTCCCGGACACCTACCGCCTGCCGGAGAACCCCACCGCGCAAGACGTGATCCTGCGCATGCTGGACAACTTCGGCGTCAAAGCCGCGCCGCTATTGGAGCAGGCACGCGCCGACGGGCGCAACCCACACGAGCTGCTCACCCTGGCGTCCATCGTCGAGCGCGAAGCGGTCATCCCCGCGGAGCGGCCGACCATCGCCAGCGTGTTCTTCAACCGTCTGCGGGTGGGGCAACCGCTGCAGGCCGACCCGACGACACAGTATGCGTTGGGTTACCAACCCGACCAAGGCACGTGGTGGAAGAAAGGGCTGACGCTGGATGATTTGAAGTTCGTGGATCCGGGCGGCTATAACACCTACACCAATCCCGGCCTGCCGCCTGGGCCGATTGCCAATCCCGGCCTGTCGTCCATCCAGGCCGTGCTGCAGCCGGCGCAGACCGACTTCTACTACTTCGTCGCGTCGTGCAACGGTGATGGCTCGCACCAGTTCTCGGTGACCTTTCAGGAGCACCAAGCCAAGCTGTGCCCGCAGCAGTAGCCAGGGGCTCGCGTACGGGAAAAAACGCCGCAAGGTAGGGCGTGGACGCCGTTCCGCGCCCAGCTCAGCAGTGGCGCGCTGCGGACTTGTGCCCCAAGTGGGGTAAAGCGCACCCTATCAACCACGCAAGTTTGCCTTGCTGGGCGAAAGTACCCGTCGCCGCCGATGTCCGGCGCGCCGGTTACTCGCCGATGATCTTGACCAGCACACGCTTGCGGCGCATGCCGTCGAACTCACCATAGAAGACCTGCTCCCATGGGCCAAAGTCCAATCGGCCCTCGGTCACGGCGATCACCACTTCGCGGCCCATGATCTGCCGCTTGAGGTGCGCGTCGGCGTTGTCCTCGCCGGTCAAGTTGTGCTGGTAACGCGAGGGGCCGGGGACTTCCGGCGCCAGCGCCTCCAGCCAGCGCTCGAAGTCGTGGTGCAGGCCGCTCTCGTCGTCGTTGATGAACACCGAGGCGGTGATGTGCATGCTGTTCACCAGGCATAGCCCTTCGCGGATGCCGCTCTCGCGTAGCGCCTGCTCGACCTGCGGCGTGATGTTGACGAAGGCGCGCCGTTTGGGCACGTTCATCCAGATCTCTTTGCGATAGGATTTCATACTGCTCAATTGAAAGCCAAGGTTTCAATCTCAAGCCGCCCAATCGTCATTCCCGCGTAAGCGGGAACCTAGTCCTGTCACACTCTCTGGATGCCCCGTCACCCTCGCGGAGGTGGGGCTTCGCGGGCATGACGGCAGGTGGACGCTCTAAAAAACCGGTCATGGGCTGTGATCTCTGAAAAGCCGGTCCATCACTCGCGTGAACAGCCATACGTCCAGCACAGAATGCAGCGCGTCCTCCCGTTGCCAGACCATCTGCTTCAAGGCTTCCCAACACTTCGACGCTTCGCCGGCTTCACCTCTTGCCCTTGCTTCCAGCGCGTTCGCCAGGGCGATGGCGATCTCGGCATGTTGGCTCAGGTAGGCCCACGACGCTGCTCGGCAAGGGTCGAGGTGATCCGAGTTGCGTTCGAGCACGGGGCGGAAGGCTGCGACCACTGCCGGCACGCGGCTGAGCCGCTCGGCGGCCGCGGCGTCTCCCCCCGGCTTCTCCCCGCGCAGGCAGGCCGGGTCAAATAGTTCGCTAAGCTGCTCCAGGTAGGCGCGGCAGGCTTCACCGTCGGGGCCGAACGCTGCGGCGAAGTAGTCGCGCGTCATCGCGTCGAAGTCGCGCTCACAGTTCCACAGCGTCCAGCCCATCAGCGTCATGGGCAGGCCGGTGGGAAAGCAGGCGCGCTGCGTCTGGCAACTGTTGAAGCCGTCGAGGCCGAGGTCGCGCAGGCGCTGCAGGTCGGCGTGCAACACCCGGCTGATCTGCATGTAGCCGGGGTCGTGCAGGTGGCTCCACATCAGGTGGTAGTCGAAGTCGAAGCCATCCAGCGGTGACGCGTATTGCTTTTGCCAGGCGCGCAGGAAGGCGACGTTCTCGTCGGCGCTGCGCGGGAAGGTCAGCCGGTTGCGCGCGTAGGGCGGCAACGCGGCCGGCGCCTCCGTTGCCGAGAATGGCCGGCTGAAGCTGCGCGTGATCGGCGCGAACATCAGGATGAACCGGTCGGGGTTGGCGATGCGTTCGCGCTCCGGCGGCCACAGCAAATCCACGTAGATCAGGAAGACGATGCGCGTATCGAGTCCCCGCGCACTGAGCAGCCGATCTATCTCGTTGAGCATCATCACGTAGAAGTCGGCCGGGCGCAGCTGCTGGCATGCGTCGCACTCGCAGTGGTTGTTGGCCCCATCGGCCAGCCAGAAGTGCAGCAGGTCCACTTCCGGATGCTGCTCGGCGTAATCGGCGACGGCCTCGGTCACGATGCGGCGCACGTCTGGGTTCGAGTAGCACAGGTTGGTGTTGAGTGGGATGCCCTGCCATACCTCGCGCTTGCCGTTGACGAGAGCGAGAAAGGGGATCGCCTCGGGCGGCGCCGGCTCGGGCGGATACTCCCAACCCAGCCCGCGCATGCCGAACGGCTCGCACGTCCAGCCGTGCCCGACCGCATGAAAAAGCAGGTCGCGCTGCTTGATCTCGCCGGCCAGCCGTTGCACCAGCGCCTGCGCGCCTTCCACCATGAAGGCTTCCTCCTGTGGCTGGCTTGCCTTGAGCGGGTTGCCCGCGTGCGAATACCAGCGGTCGAAGAAGGTGAAGCCTTCGCGAAACTGGATGAAATAGCTGTTCATGCCGACCTTGGGCAGCCAGTCCACGACGTCGCGCACGTGCTCGTAGCTCACTGCGCCCTCGATGCAGATGCCGCGGTGGCGATACGACGGCGCCTCGACGATGTGGACGGCCGTGCCCGCGATCTCGATGTGCGGGATGTAGGCGCCGTCCCGGCCCGGGCGCACCCAGCGGCAACCCAGCTCGTGTAAATAGCGATACGCGGCGATGAGGGCGCTGCGCGGGTTGACGCCGGTGATCACGCCGCGCGCGCCCTCGGTGTGAATGCCGATGGCATCGTCGAAGCGCGGGTCGCACACCGCGGGCAGGGCGGGGGCGGGGAAGGCGTCGGCCAGGCCGACCCACAGCGCGTCGGCGCTGGGGTCGTAGGCGGCGCGCTGTTCCACACTCGCCGGCAGGCCGGTCGCCGGCGCCAGCGTGCTCTGCAGCTCGTGCGCAGCGAGCTGGATCGCCGGGTGATCGCCGATGGCGGCGATGGTCAGGCTCATCGTTCGTCGCCTGCTCCGCCGATGACGCCGCGCGCTTGCCGCGAGGCGAGCTTGTCCAGGTTGTGCTGCGCCACGTCCTCCAGCGACAGGTCGAGTTCGGTGCACACCTGGGCCAGATACCACAGCACATCGCCCAGCTCGGCCTTGAGTGCCTCGCGGTCGGCCTCGCCGATGGCGCCGGCTTTGTCGCGAAAGATCTTCTTGATCTTGCCGGCCACCTCGCCGGCCTCGTTGGTCAGGCCGAGCGCCGGGTAGATCACCGGGTGGCCGATGGGCGGGTAGTGCGCCGTGCGGCGCGAGAGGCGCTGGTAGTCGGAGAGGTTCATGTGCGCAAATTGTAGGCCGAACAAGCGCCTAACGCACTCAAAGCGCGTTAAGTGCTGGACGAATCACTTTTCTGCCCGCCAACGCCGCGCTCGAAGCGCGCGATGCGCGTTTGGATGTCGGAGATGATGCTGCGCACCTCTTGCAGGTCCGAGTCGCTCAAGTACTTCGCGAGCGTGCCGAACAGCGGCTGCATGTCGGGCCGGTAGGCCTGCATCAGCGCAGCGATGTCGGCCTCATACAAGTTGACGCGCGTGAAGTCGCCCTGCCGGTATAGCGATGGCAGCGCATAGAGCTTGAGCAGCAGCAAGCCCTCGACCGTCGCGCACGGCACGGCCTGCTCGGTGAAGCGCCAGACCGTCGCGTGCTTCCGGCGCACGTGGTCGAACAGCTTGTTGCGCGTGAGCAGGAAGTCAATCTGCAGGCTGCCGAAGGTTCCCCGTACGAAGTACTCGCTGCGCTCACCGATGCGCACCTCGGGCAGTTTGGCCAGATCGTTCACTGCGACGATCAGGTCGAGGTCTTCGGTGTTGCGTCCTTCCACATACCGGAGCAGCGCGATTCCACCCACGAGTACATAGTCCACGTTGCGCGTCTCGAGCAGCGAGAAGAATTCGGCTACGGTGGTGGCCAGATCGTCTGCGTCCATCGCAAGGGTTGAGCGGAACTTGAAGATCGCCGCATTGCGCACGATTTGCCCGATTGTGCGCGTGCTCGTGATCTCTGCCGGCTGCGTCATGTGCGCCGATTGTATGTCGAAGCGATAATTCCAGCGCCAAAGAGCGCATCAAGCGCCTAACGCGCTCCGAGCGCGTTGGGCGCTGTGAAGAGGGTGAGGGAAGCACACATGGCATACGACATCACGACCTGGAAGCGCGAGGCCGCCGATTCGTTGCGCAGCGCCGGCGGCTGGTTGCGCGAGCGCGTGCGGCGCGACGCGCCCTATGCCGCCTACGGCTCGCTGTGCGCGCTGACGCTGTGGCCGGTGGTGCAGGCTGCGCAGAACGGCGACTTGGGCGGCGTAGTGACGGCACTGATGGGCGTGGGCGCAAACGCCGGCATCAACCTGGTCGCCAACAACTTTCAGAAATGGAAGGATAAAGCCGATGTCGCCCATGGCATCGCCGAGCAGATACGAGACGACACCGCTTTGCGCACAGACCTCGACAAAATCCTAAAGGCCCTTGAGGCGCTGAAACACGCGCAGGAAGGCGTGACCGACGAGGCGGCGCGCGCGGCCTTCGCCGCCGAGCTGCGCGAGGTGTTGAAAGGCGTAGGCAGCATGCTCATCATCGAGACGCAGGGTGGCGCGGCGATCGTGAACAGCACCATCACCGCCGGCGGTGACTTCGTCGGGCGCGACAAGGTCATCTACAACATCTACCTGGCCGCCTCCGCAGACCGGCCACGGCTGAGCGAGGACGAGTTCAAGCGCATTCTGCACGATTATCTGGCCTGGGTGCGCAAGGCCTACGACACGGCGCGGCTATACGGCGAGGAAAGTTGGGCCGCCTCCAAGGGCAAGCCCAAGCGCGGGCTGGGCGAGGTGTTCGTCCCGCTCATGTTGCGTGAGTTCATTCCACCAAGCCGCCGTGAGATCGAGGAATTCGCATGTGAAATGGCCGCGGACACCTTCGCCAGACAGAAGGCCTACTTGCGTGCGGTGGATCGGAAGCGCGGCAAAGGCGATGAAGTGCAGCTCGCCAAATTGCTCACCGTGCACGACAAGCTGGCCGTGATCGGCGGGGCCGGCAGCGGCAAGAGCACGCTGCTGGCGTGGCTGGCGGCCACTCTGGCGAGTGATGCGCCGCCGCCGTTCGAGTTGCCCCCAGGCAAAGCTGCGCTCGTGCCGGTCATCGTCCCGTTTCGCTTCTTCCGCGTGTACGCCGACGAATGCAAGCGCACGACCGGAGCGCGCTTGGACGATCCCCGCGCTGGCACACTCGCGGGCTTTATTCCATGGTGGCTCAAGCGGCGCAGCGCCCTGCCCGACGCTTCGCAGGACTTCGTGGATCGCCTGCTGCGCGGCGGCGGCTGCCTGCTCATGCTCGATGGGCTGGACGAGGTGGTGAGCGGCGAAGAGCGGCGCAGGGTGCGTGAGCAGGTTGAAGAACTGGTCGGCGACGTCTATCCGGGCAACGCCGTCATCGTCACCGCCCGCGAGGCGGGCTACACCGACGACAAGGTGTTCAGCGACGACTTCTGCCGCCTCGACGTGCAGGCGTTGAACGACGAGCAGATCGGCGTGCTGGTCGAAAAGTGGTGCCGCCAGCTTTACCCGGGCGAGGTCGCCGAGCGCACACGCGAATTGATGCAGGCCATCGCCGATGTCAACGCCCGGCGCACCGATGAAGACGTGCCGCCGCTCGTCAGCACACCGCTGATGACGACGATGGTCGTCAGCGTGAAGTGGGGCGAGAACGAGCTGCCGCGCGAGCGCGCCAAGCTATACGAGGCGTGCGTCAAGGTCGTGCTGCAGGCGCAATATGTGCCCGACGATCAGGACGACGCGCGCAAGCTGGTGGCCGAATGGGGCGGGCCGTGGGAAGACCAGCGCAACTGGCTCAGCATCCTGGCGCTGCACATGCACAGCGCCGGCAAGGCTGGCGCAGCCGTCCCTGAGCAGACGGTGCGCGAGGCGTTGAACGGCGTGCTGCTGCCGGAAGCGCTCGACCGCTTCATCGAAGCGGTGCGCAACCGCGGCGGCTTGCTCGAAGAACGCGCCGAGCTGTTCCAGTTCAGCCACCTCACCTTCCAGGAATTCCTCGCCGCGCGGCGGATCGCCAAGCAGCGCGAGGCCGGCCTCGGTGCGCTGCAACCGCACCTGACCGATCCGTGGTGGCGCGAGGTGGCGCTGCTCACCTACGGCTTTGCTCAGAGCGACTATGAGGAATTCGCCCGGACGTATCTGAACTGGCTGGCGTCGCAGCCGGGTGAGGCCAGGCTGGCCGGGCTGGAGCTGGCCGGCGTGGCGTTGCTCGAACTAGAGCGTCCCAATCCTGACTTGCGCGCCGGCCTGGCTAAAAAGCTGTGTGCTGGGTTGACCGACCCTGCCACGCAGGCGTCCGGTATCCTGCGCGCGCGATCGGGCACAGTCCTGGCCGAATTGGGCGACCCGCGCTTCGACCCCGACCACTGGCACCTGCCCGCCGAGCCGGACTTCGGCTTCGTGCGCATCCCAGCCGGCCCGTTCCTGATGGGCACGCGGGAGGAGGACGTCGAGCGCGTGACGCGCGTGTTGGGCAAAAAGCCAGACCATGACGAAATCAACCCGCGCCCCGAGACCTACGTGGACGAGTTCTACATCGCCCGCTACCCGGTCACCGTCGCCCAGTTCCGCGCCTTCGTCGAGGACCGCCGCGCCGCCGATCCCGGCTTCAAGCTGACCGACGAGGACGCTCTGAATGGCTTGCCCACGCACCCCGTGCGCTACGTCACGTGGCATGAGGCGATGGCGTATTGCAAGTGGCTGACCGAGAAGATGCAAGAAGCAAGAGCCAAGAACCAAGAACCAAGCCCTCTTTTCTCAATTCTCAATTCTTCATTCTCAATTTCCCTGCCCAGCGAGGCCGAGTGGGAGAAAGCCGCCCGCGGCGGGCTGCGGCTCCCGACTCCCGACTTCCTAGACGACGATTCGTGGATAGACAACCCCAACCCTTCGCGCATCTTCACCTGGGAGGACGACCGGCCCGACCCGGACAAGGCCAACTACGCCGACACAGGCATCGGCACGGTCAGCCCGGTCGGTTGCTTCCCGAACGGGGCCAGCCCGTATGGCTGCGAGGACATGATCGGCAACGTGTGGGAGTGGACGCGCAGCGTATACAAGCCGTATCCGTATGAGGCCGGCGATGGGCGCGAAAATTTGAAGGCGGAAGATGACGGGGGCGCGTGCTGCGCGGGGGCGCGTTCTACTCCTATCTCAGGTACGCGTGCGTCGCCCACCGCAACGGGGCTCTACCGCGCAACAGGGTCGGCAGCTACGGATTTCGTGTTGTGGTGCGTGCCCATTTCTCTGCCTCTGGTCGCTGAATCTCTGGCCGCTGAACTCTGAACCACTGGACTCTGGGGTGGGGTGTGGGGAGGGGCGTGCCCCTCCCCACCGCTTTCACTCCGTCGAACAGTTGAGGAAAAGGATATGCCACAACAAGAGATGCCCATATTCGCCAAGTCGTACGACTTGCTGACCTGGTTGGTGCCTGCCACGCATCGCTTCCCGCGCGCGAACCGGCACGACTTTACACACCGCCTGCTCACCATTGCTTTCGATCTGCGCGACTTTGCGCGTCGCCAACCGCTGAGACCACGCTGCGAGGTGCGGTGGCCGCCGGAAATACATCGAGCAGTTTCTCCTACCAGCAGCAGCCGTGCCGGAACTTCGGCTTCGCGGGGCCGGCCGTTGATCGTGACTTTGATCTTGTGCGTGCTCATAAGATCAGTTCCTCCTGGCGCGCTCTATTGCCTTGCGCGTGGCATCGGCGAGCAGCGGGTATTTCTCCAGGATGAGCGGCGAATGGTCGAGGTCGGCTTCGCGCGTCATCGCGCCGATCCTCAGCTAGCCTCCCTCCTCGCGGATATACGACAAGCCGTCAATCCGGTTGATGTCCACCAGCGTGGTCACGCTGGCCAACCGGAACTTCAACAGTGGAATCAAGCTGTGGCCGCCGGCTAAGATTTTGGCGTTGGGGTTTTGCTCTAGCGCGGCGATCGCCTCTTGCAGCGTCGTCGGCGCTACATAGTCGAATTCGGGTGGAATCATGTGCACCTCACTTACGCATCCAGCGCCAATTGACACTTGAATAACTCACGTTACGCAGCCAGTGTGACGGGCTGCAGCTGGCGCAGGGCGTCAAAAGCTGATTGAACGGCGTGCAGATACAAATGCGATTTCAAGGCAAAATGATTCGACTTGGATTTACGCTTGAGCATCTCGAGCTTGATGAACGCACACAAACTGGCAAAGATGTGATTGGTCTGCGTCGTGACCGTGTGGGCAGGCAAGCGTTCGAGCGCGGCATTCTGCTTGAGCGACTTGTGGAAGGGTTCGATCGTCCATCGTTTTTGATAGAGCGAGGTGATCCCATCGTAGGTGAGCGTGGTGTCGCTGGTGACCAGAAACAATACGCCGGTAGAGCCATCTTTGTTTGTAAAGACTTGCTTGGCCAAAAGCAGCGGGAAGCTCACATCTTCCAGATACACTGGCCGCACCGTGTTTGGTTCGATCACGACTTCATCCACACGCACGTAGATGCCGTGCCGCTTGTCGTCCGCGCTGAGTGCCACCTTGCGATTGGCCTTGAGCGGCATGACAAACTCCTTCTTCAGCTTGTGTTTGACGAAATTCATGTTGTCGGCCGCGGCAAACCACACATCGTTGAGCACGTATTTGAAGGGAATCTGGTTGATCACCGCTTGTTGCAGCATCATGCGGTAATACTCATTCTTGGTGATCGGACTTCGGCGCTTGGTCTTGCCACTCTTCTTGTCCACATACTGCTCGGTCTTGGCGATCAAGCGAAACTCCACTGGCAACGACAGCCCCCGACTGGGCACGTGATACAGCGCCGTCATCAGGTTGATGCCTTTGAGCACCTCGCCGCTGGTGTGATCATAGTGCCAGCACACGATGTCGTTCTCGTCGCTGTAGGGTTTCTCGCTGATCGTGTCGTCCACGATCAGCACCCCATCCTCACTTTGAATCTGCCGCACAAATCGCTTCGTCACCTGCCACAGTTCCGCACCTCCCCGCGTCCGGCCGCTCAGCCAGCGGGTGATTTGGTCATGGCTGACGCTCCCTTCGACCACTTGACCCAACCCGGTTGCCGTGGCCTGTCCAAACGTGCACAACAGATAATCGCTATACAGGTCAAGCAAGTCTTGTGTCATGTCGCCATTCTATGGTCGCGCAGTCAGTTCGCGACTGCGTAACGTGAGTTGAATAAATCATGACCCGATGCCCATCATGCCCACGTTGTGATCGCCTGCGTCGCCGGAGGGCGCTGCGGCGACCATGATGTGTTCGCCCTTCGGCGCGCGCGAGGCGATGGCTGCATCGTCGAGTTTGATCGCGCCGCGCGTTTCCAGATCGCGCAGCGTCGCCAGCATGGCCTCGGCCGTATGTTCGCCTTCGAACATGATCGCTACACGATCTTCTGCCATGTGGCCTCCGAATACGTTGTAGCCGCAGTTCAACTGCGGCTACAACGTGCTACCGTGCTACTTGGCCCGCTCGACTGCACTCATCAGCGCGCGCTTGGCCAGCACCTTGGCCAGGTGAATGCGATAGTCGCCGCTGGCGAAGCTGTCGCCGATCGGGTTGCTGATGCCGTTGGCGGCCAGCGCAGCCGCGGCGGCGATGTTGTCGGCCGTGGGCGCTTTGCCGGTCAGCGCGGCTTCGGTGGCGGAGGCGCGCACCGGGTTCGGCGTTGCCCCGCCGATCACCAGGCTGACTTTGCTGCACACGCCGTTGGCGACCGTGACGACCGCCGACGCACCGACCACGATGTAGCCGGAAGCCGGGTGCTGCAGGCTGGCGTATGCGCTGCCGGTGCCTTTGCCGCAACCGTTCACCGTCACCTCGGTCACGATCTCGTCGGGGGCCAGGGCGGTGGTGAAAAGATCGGTCCAGAAGCCGGCCAGGTCAATCGTGCGCGAGCCTTTCGGCCCGACGGCCGTCACGCTGCCGCCCAGGGCGAGCAGGTTGGGTGGGTAGTCGGCGGCCGGGTCGGCATGGACGATGGCGCCGCCGATAGTGCCGCGGTTGCGCACCATCTGATCGCCGATCCTGCTGGCGGCCTCGGCCAGCAGCGGGCAGTGCGCCTTCACGTCGGCGGAAGCGGCAATGGCGGCGTGGGTGGTCATCGCGCCGATGCGTAGCTTGTCGCCCTCGACGCGAATGCCGCTCAGCTCGGGGATGCGGCCAATGTCAATCAGCGCGCTCGGCTGCGCCAGGCGATACTTCATGGCCGGGAGGAGCGAGTGCCCGCCGGCCAGGATCTTGGCGTTCTCCTTCGTGCTCAGCAGTTGGACGGCCTCCTGCACCGAGGCCGGCCGGTAGTAGTCGAAGTTCGCTGCAAACATGGCTCTCCTTCGGAGAAATTGAGAATGCAGAATTGAGAATTGAGAAAGGTCAGACCTCCGTATTGCCTTTCGACTTGCGGACAATCGTGGTCAGGATTGCGACGATTTCGTGCGCTTCTTGTGTCAACGGTTTGAGTTGATCCGCAGAAACCTGATTCGTTGCCGCAAGTAGCCTGAGCCAAAAGTGCGTTTCGCGCGCTTCCTTGAGTGCGATGCTGCATTTGGCGATGAAATCGGCTCGACTCTGACCTGCATGTGCCTCCTCAAGATTTGCGCCGATGGACGTGCCCGAGTTCAACAGCTGGTTACCAAGCCTCCGCGCCGTCTCACCCTTCTTGCACAAATGCTCGTGCAACTTCACGATCCGGCACGCGAACTCAAACGCCCTGTCCTGAATCCGTTGCGGCGAATGGCTCGACTCGTCCATCGGCTCTTCTCAATTCTTCATTCTCAATTCTCAATTCTCAATTGCGTTGCATGGCGGCCCACACCCGTTGCGGCGTGAGCGGCATGTCAATGTGCTTCACTCCCAGGTGCGACAAGGCGTCCACGACGGCGTTGACGACGGCAGGCGTCGAGGCGATCGTGCCGGCCTCGCCTGCGCCCTTGATGCCGAGCGGGTTCACCGGCGTCGGCGTCACCGTGCGATCCTGGATGATCTTCGGCATCAGGCTGGCCTTGGGGATGGCATACTCGGTCATCGTGCCGGTCAGCAACTGGCCGTTCTCGTCATAGATCGCGCCCTCGGTGAGCGCCTGGCCGACGCCCTGGACGATGCCACCGTGAATCTGGCCGTCCACGATCATCGGGTTGATCACGTTGCCCACGTCGTCCACGGCGACATATTTGAGGATCTGCACGGCGCCGGTCTCGGGATCAACCTCCACCATGCACACGTGCGTGCCGAAGGGGAAGGTGCAATTCGGCGGGTCGTAGTAGGCCGTGTCGTCGAGGAACGGCTCCATGCCCTTCGGCAGGCTATAGCCGATGGCGGCAGCAGCGGCGATCTCTTGGATGGTCTTGGCCTTGTCGGGCGAGCCTTTGACGAACAGCTTGCCGTCCTCGTACACGATGTCCTCTTCGGCGGCCTCCAGCAGATGCGCGGCCAGCTTGCGCGCCTTCTCCTTGATGCGCTGGAGCGAGTTGTAGACCGCGACCGTGCCGACGGCGGCGCTGCGGCTGCCGTAGGTGCCATAGCCGAACGGCGTGCCGAGCGTGTCGCTGTGCTGCACGATCACGTCGTCCACGCTCACCCCCAGCTCTTCGGCGACCACTTGGGCGACGGTAGTCTCGTGGCCCTGGCCGTGGTTCTGCGAGCCGGTAGTGACGACGACCTTGCCGGTGAGGTGCACGCGCACGTTGGCGCTCTCCCACAGGCCGGCGCCCCAGCCTTGGCCGGGCAGGCCGATCCACGCCGACGGTGCGACGCCGCAAATCTCGATATACGACGACAGGCCGACGCCGAGCAGCCTACCCTGCTTGCGCGCCTCGGCCTGTTGCTTGCGGAACTCGTCGTAGCCGGCCAGTTCGAGCGCGCGGTTGAGCGCGGGTTCATAGTTGCCGCTGTCGTACTTCAGGCCGGCCAGGATGTTGTCAGCAGGTGCGTAGGGGAATTCTTCCGGCCGGATGAAGTTGCGCCGGCGCACCTCGGCCGGGTCGAGGCCGGTCTCGCGCGCGACGAGGTCCATCGCCCGCTCGACCACATAGGTCGCTTCGGGCCGGCCTGCCCCGCGATAGGCGTCCACCATGCCGGTGTTGGTGTAGACGCCCCACACCTTGCAGTAGATGTGTGGGATGTGATACGCGCCGCTGAGCAGCCGGCCGTAGAGCGTGGTGGGAATGCCGGGCGCGATGGTGCTGAGTGTGCCGCCCAGGTTGGCGTAGGTATGCACGCGCAGCGCGGTCACCGTGCCGTCCTTCTTGGCAGCAACTTCGAGTTCGGTGATGTGATCGCGGCCGTGGGTGGTGGCGCGGTAGTTCTCGCTGCGGGTCTCCTGCCACTTGACCGGCCGGCCGATCTTCTTGGCCAGCGCCGCCACCAGCGGATATTCCGGATATAGGAAGATCTTCGCGCCGAAGCCCCCGCCTACCTGCGGCGAGATCACGCGCATTTTGGTCTCGGGGATGCCGAACACGAAGGCGGTCATCAGCAGCCGGTGCACGTGCGGCGCTTGCGACGTGATCCACACCGTGTATTCGTCGGTGTAGGGCAGATACATCGCGGCGCAGCCGCGCGTCTCCATCGGCGTGGGGATCAGGCGCTGGTTGATGAGCGGCTGCTTGATCACGACCTCGGCCTCGGCGAAGGCTTTCTCGACCGCGGCGGCATCGCCGCACTCCCACTCCATCACGATGTTGTTGGGGGCGTTCTCGTGGATCTGCGGCGCGCCGGGCTCGGTGGCTTTCTTGGCGTCCACGACGACCGGCAGCGGCTCCCAGTCCACCTCGATCAGCGCCAGCGCGTCCTCGGCGATGTAGCGGCTCTCGGCCACCACGCAGGCCACGCCCGCGCCGGTGAAGGTAACTTTCTCCGGCTCGAGCACGCGCGGCGTGTTGACATTGTTCTTCACGCCGCCGGCCTGCCATGCGCACGGCATCGGGTTGAGGTCCATGAAGTCCTTGCCGGTGAACACGCCGATCACGCCGGGCAGCGCCGCGGCCTTCGACGTGTCTATGTGCTTGATGCGCGCATGGGCATAGGGGCTGCGCAGGATCGCGACGTGGGCCATGTTGGGCAACTGAATGTCATCCAGAAACTTGGCCTCGCCGGTGATCAATCGCGGGTCTTCCTTTCTTTTGATCGCCTGTCCAATTACCTTTGCCATCTCAACCTCCTTTCTCAATTCTCAATTCTCAACTTCTCTGCCGCCGCCTGCACGGCCGCGACGATGTTCTGGTAGCCGGTGCAGCGGCACAAGTTGCCGTCCAAGCCGTGGCGGATGTCCTCCTCGGTCGGGTTGGGGATGCGACTGAGCAGGTCTGCGCTGGCCATGATCATGCCGGGCGTGCAGAAGCCGCATTGCAGGCCGTGCTTCTCCCAGAACGCCTGTTGCAGCGGGTGCAGCGTGCCGTTAGCCAGCCCTTCGATCGTGGTGACGCGGCAGCCATCGGCCTGCACGGCCAGCACGGTGCAACTCTTGACGGCCTGGCCGTCCAGGTGCACGGTGCAAGCACCGCATTGGCTACTGTCGCACCCGACGTTCGTGCCGGTAAGGCCGAGCTCGTCGCGCAGAAAATGCACGAGCAGCAGGCGCGGCTCGACCGTGCGTGTATGCGTCACGCCGTTGACGGTGATAGTGACTTCTCGCTTCATACAACCTCCCTTAAACGAAAATGGACTGAAAAGAGAAACCCCGCGCAGAGTATCAGCCGGGGTTTCGTGCAACCTGTGCCAGAGGCGTGTTGCGATATGCGTCGAGGGCAGCGAGTGTGCTGCGCGCGTCGTGATGAGTACAGTCGTGGTGCATCATCGCGATCACAGGTGAGAATGTATGTCAGGCGTGGGCGGTTGTCAAATCCGTGCTGATGGCGACGGGTCTATTTCAGTTTGGGGGCGAAGAATAGGCGGCAGACCACATCGCGTCAAAGGCGTGACCCAGAACGGCGGCCCGAATCGGGAGCAGACGCTCGATGCCGGGACGGCTCCAGCGCATCCCGCTACCGGCGAAGCGATGACGGAATTGCTTGCAGGCGCTCTCGACCACGCCGCTGCCGATCGGCCAGCCGTCTTCGTGCAGGCTCTGGTATTGCATGCGTCGCCAGTTGTCCCCGAAGTAGCCCGCTTCACGCCGTAGCATCTCGGCGTGCTGGGGATGGGTATGGGCGGCCTGACGGAGTCGAGCCGCAATCCGATCGGCATGGCCCTGGAACAGGAGGGTTTCGTGGGCACGATACCAAGCCTGGGCCGCCGGGCTGCCTGCTGCGTGCAGGCCGTGAGCGACCTGCCACAGATGCTGGCTGGCGTGATACCAGTCCACGGCTTGTCGGCTGTCGTAGAACTGATCGCTGACTAGATGCCAAATCCACCCGGCGCCATCGCCCAAGGCGATGGTGTCACGCGCCTGCGTCCAGCCGCGACGTTGGGCTGCCGTCCACAACATCTGGCCGAATCGTTCCGGCCCGCCCAGATGGGCGACATAGCTGGTGCGGACGGCACGGGCCGTGTCGACCCATTCCTCGCTCTGGCGATCCCAGGTCGGCTGCAGGACGACATCAAACACGCACCCCACCTTGAGTTCCTTCCAGCCTTCGCCACGCACATGAACCGTTGCTCCGTCCAGGGCGACACCCATCTTGCCCGGCACGGTCGCCGCCTCGGCGGTGCGCCCGCCGCCGTCCGCCAGGGCGCGTTGCGTGGCTTCTACCCCCCGAAAGCGCTCTCCCCATACCGCCACCCGCCGCCACACACTGCTGTCGGACATGACCAGCCCGCCCACCTGTCCCAGGATGCGCTCCGCTTCCTCAAACGTCACCAGCCCGCTCAGCCACACCGCCTGCTTGGCCACCTGTTCGCTCCAGTGCTTGTCCCACACCGCCAGCTGCCGATCGAGGGGGGAAAAGCCCGACGCGGCAGGCTTCACAGTAGTAGTATCCTCGCTGCACGGGCAGGCTGCCCACGCGGCTCTCGACCGTGTTCCGCTTACGGCCTTTGGAGTGCATCTCCCGCCCGCACTGCGGACAGACCGGCCCCGGCACCGGGCGGCTCGCCTCTTGCGCCTCGATCACGGTGACCGCCATCGCCTCGCTCATCCGCTTGCGCAGCTTCAGGATCACCTCCTCGATCTGCGTCAGCGTCGGCTGGCCGGCCTGTTCATTCCAGTCCAGCAATTCATCGATCACGGCCTCCGCTTCTCGCATCAGCACCGCTTTCATCTCGCCTCGCCGTGGCGAAGACGCTGACTTGCGCTGTGTCGTCGCCCTGGTCTCTTTCATGGCACACCTCCCGGATATAACTGTCCTCGCATTATGCCCGCAGCGGCCTGCGGCTTGTCGTCCCTCGCTGAGATGCCGGTCTGTCAATCCACGACGACGTCCGTGATCTTCGGATGTTCACGCGGGCGAGGTCAATCTGCGCGCTTTTTGAGTGCGCTCCTGCCCCAAAACTGAAATGCACCCATGGCGACCCGCGCGGCCTGGCAGGTCGCTGGATGACACGCAGCGCGCATGCTGATATATTCGTCGCGTGATTTCGTTTTTGCTGAATCCGCAGAACGCGACGCAGGCGCTGGGCGTCGCACTGATGGCTATTGGCATCGTCGGTGTGTTCATTCCCGTGCTGCCCGGCCCGCTGATGATCTGGATCGGGGCGCTGGTATGGGCGGCCAGCGACGGATTCCAGCGCGTGGGCTGGCCGGTATTGATCGTGATGGGGATCATCGTCGTCGCAGCGTGGGGCAGCAACCTGACGATGACGGCCTATTTCACGCGGCGCAACAGCGCGTCGTGGAAGACGGTTGCCGGTGCGATCCTCGGCGGCGTTGCCGGCGGCGCGCTGCTGACGTTCGGCGTGCCGGTCATCGGCTCGGTGATCGGCGCGGTAGTCGGCGGCGTGCTGGGCGTGCTGGTGGTCGAGCTGCTGCGCCAGCGCCGGCTGCGCCCGGCGTTGCGCTCCGGTGGTCAATACCTCGTCGGCTGCGTCTTCGGCCAGATGGTCGAACTCTTGTTCGTCCTGCTGATGCTCCTGCTATTCATCTGGCAGGCCACGACTTGAGCATCGCGCGTCACGACGATACGCGCGACGCAGGACGCAAGACGTAAAGCGCCACTCCCTCATACGCTGAACAAGAAGTGCATGATGTCGCCGTCACGCACGACGTAGTCTTTGCCCTCTGAGCGTAACTTCCCGGCAGCGCGAATCGCGGCTTCGGTCTTGTAGGTCCGCAGGTCGTCTAGCGTATATACCTCGGCGCGGATGAAGCCGCGCTCGAAGTCGGAGTGGATCACGCCGGCGGCCTGGGGCGCTTTCGTGCCGATGGGGATCGTCCAGGCGCGAATCTCCTTCGGCCCGGCGGTGAAGAACGACTGCAGGCCGAGCAGTTTGTAGGTCGCGCGCGCCAGCCGGGCTAACCCGGATTCTTCCAGCCCCAAGC
The DNA here is from genome assembly GCA_025998955.1 of Candidatus Roseilinea sp. Taxonomy (NCBI): domain Bacteria; kingdom Bacillati; phylum Chloroflexota; class Candidatus Thermofontia; genus Candidatus Roseilinea; species Candidatus Roseilinea sp. The sequence goes on along the minus strand of AP024676.1, from coordinate 1,742,472 downwards.
CGGCCAGGAACTCGCGCCGCTCTTCCTCGCTTTCCAGCGCAGCAATCTCCGCTTCGATCGCGCCGGAAATGACGACCATTTCCCCGCCATGCGCCGCGACCCATTCCCGCAGTCGAGCGACGTACAGGTTCGATGCGCCGGTGGGATCGCGCTCGTCCACATTCGCCACGTAGAGTACCGGCTTGCTGGTGATGAAGCCGAGTGACTTGGCCAACCGCTGAGCCGCAGCGTCCATGCCGGCCAGCGCCAGGCGCGAAGGTTTGCCCGCCTTCAGCAGCGCGACCATCGGCTCAAGCACGGCAACGCGCTGGATCGCCTCTGGGTCGCGCTGGGCTGCCGCGCGCTTGCTTTTCTCCAGTTGCCGCTCCGCGCTCTCCAAGTCGGCCAGCACCAGCTCTAACTCGATGATCTCCACGTCGCGCACCGGGTCCACCGATCCGTCCACGTGCACCACGTCGGGGTTCTCGAAGCAGCGCACGATGTGCAGGATGGCGTCCACCGCGCGGATGTGACCGAGGAACTGGTTGCCCAGCCCTTCGCCCTGCGAAGCGCCCTTCACCAACCCGGCGATGTCCACGACCTCGATCGTGGCCGGCACAATGCGCTCTGTCTTGATGTACTGCGCGATCTCGTTCAGCCGCGGGTCGGGCACGGGGACGATGCCGGTGTTCGGCTCGATCGTGGCGAAGGGATAGTTCGCAGCCAGCGCGCCGGCCGCGGTCAGTGCATTAAAAATCGTGGACTTGCCGACGTTCGGCAACCCCACGATGCCGGTTGAAAGTCCCATGATGCGTCGGGCGAAAGAATAGCACACCGGCTGAGCGTGCGTTCGTGCCTAGGAGCTCAATTCGCGTGGTGGCGCGGACTCCGTTCCGCGCCGATATGCATCCGTCCCTGTTGGCGAATGCGCCCACCAGCCGACGATCGGTAGAATGTCCGGCGAGATGAGTAAGCTGCAACAAGAAGTCGGCATCCTCAACGAGGGCGATGTGTTGCGCGCGCTGATCGCGGAGAGCGAGAAGGCGCTCGTCGCCGTCACGTCGGAGAATGTTCGTTCGTTGTTGTCGAACGTGGCCGAAGCGCACCGCCTGCTCGATGAGCTGCGCGCGTCCGGCGCAGACGTGCGTGCCGAGGAGGCGCGCCTGCAGTCTATTGAAGAGCGCATGATCAAACAAGCGAAGCCGATCGTTGTCGCAGCCGGTGGGGATCAGGCGTTCGTCGCGCTGCGGCGCACCATCGCCCCAAACTTGGATGCGTCGTGGTGGGTGCTGGAGGAAGTGCTGGCCGCCAATCGCCGCCGGCGTCTCAAGCAGCTTGCTGCCGGCCTGGCTGCGCTCGCTGTGATCGGCGTGATCGGCTTTTTGCTGCGCGGTGTGCTCTTCCCGCCCAACCCGGTGGGCGACGCGCTGTTCGCCGTCCAGGCTGCGCTGCGCGATGGCGACACGGCGCGCGCGCTCCAGGCGATCGAGCGCGGCCTGGAAGCGGCACCGGCCAACCCAACGCTGCTCGTGTGGCGGGGCGCGCTGCTCGAACGACAAAACGACCCGGCCGGCGTCGCCGCGTTCGAGGCGGCTCGCGCTGCCCTGGGCGAGAAGGACTTTCTGATCGAGAAAGCGCAAGCCTATCTCATGCTGGGCGAGAACGATCAGGTGATCGCCGACATGACGCGTCTGATTGAAACCGAGCCCGATCCCGCCGAAGCCCACTTCATCCGCGCTACGGCATACGAGAACAAGAACCAGCTCTGGCAGGCACTCCAAGACCTGGAAGCAGCAGCCGAGATCGCGCAGCGCACCGGCAACGACACGTTGTTCGCGACGGCGCGCGTGCGTATGGGCGTGCTGATGCAGAGCGCAGGCGCTATCGCGCCGACGGCGACGCCGTAGCGCTCACGTGTTGCTCAGTTGAAAACCTCGGTTTCAATGTATTGGCGAACGCTGCGCGGGCTTCAGCCCGCGCCTACCGTCGGTGGCATGCACCCGCATGCGGTAGCCGCGCCCTTTAGGGCGCGGGCGCGACTTGTCCGGCGGGGACGACCCTCGGCCGGTGCGCGACGGCACCCGCGCCCTACCGACTCGTCACGCTTCTTAAACACCTCGCCATCCATGCCGAGCTGCTGCGCGGGCTGAAGCTCGCGCCTACCGTCGGTGGCATGCACCCGCATGCGGTAGCCGCGCCCTTTAGGGCGCGGGCGCGACTTGTCCGGCGGGGACGACCCTCGGCCGGTGCGCGACGGCGTCCACGCCTTACCGACTCGTCACGCTTCTCAAACACCTCGCCATCCATGCCGAGCTGCTGCGCGGGCTGAAGCTCGCGCCTACCGTCGGTGGCATGCACCCGCATGCGGTAGCCGCGCCCTTTAGGGCGCGGGCGCGACTTGTCCGGCGGGGACGACCCTCGGCCGGTGCGCGACGGCGTCCACGCCCTACCGACTCGTCGCGCTTCTCAAACACCTCGCCATCCACGCCGAGCTGCTGCGCGGGCTGAAGCCCGCGCCTACCACCACGGGCATACATCTGTGTGCGGACACGTCGGGAGAGACGATGCCGTTAGGTTGCAACTGAGTGCTCACGTGTCCAAAAATGCGTCAATCGCGGCGAAGAGCGCTCGCATATCCGCCTCGGTCGCGTCGGCCATGTGCGCGATGCGAAAGGTCTTGCCTTTCAAGTTGCCATAGCCATCCGAGATGTGCATCCCGCGCTCGGCAAGGAATTTGTTGAGCGCGCTCACATCTACCCCACGCGTGTTCGCCACGCATGTGACCGTGTCGGATTCATAGCCGCGCTCGGCAAACAAGCCGAACCTGTCACAAGCCCAGTCGCGCGTGAGCTGCGCCAGCCGGGCGTGTCGCGCAAAGCGCTGCTCCAGCCCCTCGGTCAGCATGTCGTCCAGTTGCCGGTCCAGCGCGAACATCAGCGAGATGGCCGGCGTGGCCGGCGTGTGATTCTTCTCCAGGAACCTTTCCAGCTCGACGAAGTCGAAGTAGTAGCCGCGATGCTTGATGGTCTTTGCTTTAGCCAGCGCGCGGTCGCTCACCGCAGCGAATGCCAGGCCGGGCGGCAGCCCGAAGCACTTCTGCGATGAGGTCAGCAGCACGTCCAGACCGAGGCTGTCGAAGTCAATCTTCACCCCGCCCAGCGAACTCACCGCGTCCACCAGGATTAGCGTGTCGGGCGAGAGTGCCTTCACGACTGCAACGATCTCGGCCAGCGGGTTCATCACGCCGCAACTGGTCTCGTTGTGCACGATGGCAATCGCCTCGAAGGGCTTCTTGCGCGGATCGGCAGCACGGGTCAGCAGCGCCTCGCGCACCATCTCCGGCTTGATGGCCTTGCCTTCCTCGACGCACAGCCAGGTGGTCGCTTTGCCGTTGCGCTCGAACACATCGGCCCAGCGCTCGCTGAATGCACCGCACACCGTCGCCAGCACGCCGGCGTCCGGGTCGTCGCTCACGCAATTGCGCGCGGCGGCCTCCCACAGGCCGGTGCCCGACGAGGTGCTGACGTATACGCGGCGGGTGGTGTAGAAAACTCGGCGCAGCTTGGCCTGAATGCGCGCGAACAGTGCCTCGAACGGCTTGCCGCGATGGCCGATCATCCATTGCGCCTGCGCGTCCAGAATCTCCCGACGAACCTCGACCGGGCCGGGGATGAACAGCTTGACGTGATCGCTCATGACGCTGCAAGCATAGCAGCCTTCCTCACTCTACCGTCACGCTCTTGGCCAGATTGCGCGGTTGGTCCACGTCGCAGCCGAGGCGCACGGCCATCTCGTAGGCCAGCCGCTGCATCGGGATGGCCGTGAGCACGGGCGTGAGCAGCTCGGGCGCAGCCGGCACGGTGATCACGTAGTCTGCCTTGCGCCGGATGAACTCGTCGCCCTCGGTGGCGATGGCGATGACGATGCCGCCGCGCGCTTTCACTTGCTCGATCTGCGAGATCATCTTTTCATACACGCTGTCCTTCACGGCGACGCATACGACGGGCATGGTCTCGTCAATTAGCGCGATGGGCCCGTGTTTCATCTCGCCGGCCGGGTAGCCCTCGGCGTGGATGTAGCTGATCTCCTTCAGCTTGAGCGCGCCTTCCAGCGCGATCGGGTAGTTGATTCCTCGGCCTAGGAAGAGGAAGTGCCGGCGGTCGTGAAAGCGGTTGGCCAGCGCCTCGTAGATCGGATCGGGCTTGAGCGCCTGGCTGATCAGGCCGGGCAGATGGGCCAAATCCTTCGCGAGCGCGAATGGGTCAGCCGGTGATGAGGGATGAGGGATGAGGGATGAGGGCACTTGCGTCTTGACTCTGGACTCTGGGCTCTGGGTTCTTGCGTCTTGCTTCTGTTGCGCCAGTGCGCACGCCAGCAAATACTGATCTACGATCGAGGTGAGGAAAGTCTTGGTGCTGCACACGCCGATCTCCGGACCGGCGCGCATGTGGATCACGCCCTCGGCCATCCGCTCGGCCTGTGAGCCGATCGCGTTGACGATTGCCCACACGTATGCGCCGCGTTCCTTGCCGGCGCTCATCGCCGCCAGCGTGTCGGCGGTCTCGCCGGACTGCGTGATGCCCAGCACGGCCATGTTCGGCTCGACGATCGGATCGCGATACCGATACTCGCTTCCATAGTCCACCTCGACAGGCACGCGCGCGATGCGCTCGATGAGGAACTTGCCGATCAGCCCGGCATGCTTGGATGTGCCACAAGCGACGGTGTGGATGCGCGTTGGGGAATGGAGAATGGAGAATTGAGAATCGAGGGGTTGCCTTTCTTCACCCTTCAATCTCAACTCTAAATTTTCTAGCGCGACTTCGCCGGTCTCGAAGTTGACCCGGCCGCGCAGTGTGTCGGTAACCGCGCGCGCCTGCTCGAAGATTTCCTTCTGCATGAAGTGGCGATACTCGCCCTTCTCGGCGCTGACCGGATCCCAGGCGATCACGTGGCGCTGTTTGCTCACCGGCGCGCCGTCCAGCCGGTATACACCGACCTGTCCGACCTGCGCGATGGCGACTTCGCCGTCCTCCAGGAAGATCACGTTGCGCGTGTAATCTAGGATGCCGGGGATGTCCGAAGCCACGAAGGTCTCATCGGGGTTGATGCCGGTGACGATGCCGCCGGCGTTGCCCAGCCGCGCAGCAATCAATTTGTCCGGCTCTTGTGCCGACATCATGACTACCGCGTTCGAGCCGCGCAACCGGGCGATGGTGGCGAAGGCCGCGCGCACGAAGGGCATGCCCGCCTTCATATACAAGTCCACGAGATGAGGGATCACCTCGGTGTCCGTCTCGCTGCGGAAGCGCACGCCCTCGGCTTGGAGTTCATGTTTCAGCTCGATGAAGTTCTCGATGATGCCGTTCTGGATGACGGCGATCGTGCCAGCGTCGTTCAGGTGCGGGTGCGCGTTGTTCTCCGTCACACCGCCGTGGGTAGCCCAGCGCGTGTGGCCGATGCCGGTTGAGAATGAAGAATGAGGAATGAAGAATTGGGAGTTTCTTGCTTCATTCTTCATTCTTAATTCTAAATTCGAGAGCTTGCCGACGGCGCGGGTGACGTGGATGCCGTTGGCGCCGAGGATGGCGACGCCGGCGGAGTCATAGCCGCGATATTCCAGGCGCCTGAGGCCGTTGAGGATGACCGAAGTCGCGTCTCGAGGGCCGATATAACCGATGATGCCGCACATGGTGCGATGATAGTCGCAAGCGCTGCGCCTGAGTGCGCGCAGCGCTTGCGAGCGAAAGGTGAGAAGCAGGATTCCCACTTCTCACCTCTCATGGTGCTACTGCGTAACGGTTCGCCTGTCTAACGTCCCATCACCGCCCTCAGCGTAGCGCATGCCGGGCAGGAACCATCTGGCCGGAAGATCGAGTAGCCGGCCTGCGGGTCTTCGGCGTCGTACTGCCGGCGATCCATGTTCCAGATGATCATCAAGCGCACTTTGCCGCTATCGCGCGAGAGCTGCGCCGCGCGCGCCAGCCATTGCGCCTGCTGGGCAAGTGTGATGTTGTTGCCCCATTGGAAGTTCGGCGCGATGATCGGCCCGATGCCCTCCGGCGTAACGTAGCCCAGCTCGGTCCAACACACCGGGATCTTGCCGCCGAAGGCGTTGTAGGTGACGTTCAGCGTGCCCCAGAAGTACCACTGATGATGGTCGTTGGCGACCGGCGCGCCACTGGTCTGGTCAGGGCCGACCATCGTGCCGTTGTGGTGGGCGCCGATGCAGTCCATCCACTGCGCGGCGCCGGTCGCGGCCAGGCGCTGCAGGAAGGGCGCATCGTCGCAGCCGGCATTCGTGCAGTTGCCTCCGAAGTAGCCGGTGGGCGCCATCGCCGCGCCGATCACGAGGGCGTTCGGATTCGCGGCCTTGATCGCGATGTAGGCCTCGCGCAACATGTTGGCGTAGTTCTCCGGGTTGACTTGCCCGTTGCCGGGTCCGCCGTACTCGCGGTCGAGGTTCGGCTCGTTCCACACTTCGATGCCGTCTGCGCCTTGTTTGACCAGCTCGGCCAGATAGGCGGCGAACTCCTTGTGATAGTTGGGATCGGCGGCGCGCGACCGTTCGCCGACCGCGCCGATCAGCACCTTCAAGCCGGCGGCTTTGGCGGCAGAGATCCGGCCGGGGATGTCGGTGTCTTGCGTCTGGAACTTCACCCACGTCATGCCGATATCGCGCATCTGCCCGAACACAGCGGTGCTGCCCATGTGCCCGCCCAGCTCGAACGTCCACTTACCGCTTGGCACCGCGGGCGCGGCTGCCGCAGCGGCTGCAACAGGCGCCGCGCTGCCGAACGAGGTGAATTGTGCGAAGACGTACGCCTTGCTGTTGTTGTAGACAATCTCCAGCCATTTGCCGTCGGCGGTCCTGGCGGTCGCCTGCAAGACGTCGCCGCGCTTCAGCCGGCCGACGATTGCGCCGCTCAGGCTCGGTGCGCTGCGCACGTTCAGGACCTCGGACGTCACCGTGACGTTGCTGCCGCCGGCCGCCTGAGCCGGTGCTGCGGCTGCCGGCGCAGGTGCAGCGTTGGCCGTCGGACAGGTGCCGCCGGGGACGGCGAACTGCGCGAAGACGAAGCCGGTGCGGCCGTTAAAGTTGATGCGATACCAAGCGCCGTCGGCCGTCTTTGCATCGGCAATCACCTTTTGGCCGCAGGTGAGCTGTCCGATGATGCTGTCGCCGGTGCTGGGTGCGCTTCGGACGTTGAGCGTAGGCGATGTCACGACCAATTCGACGCCCTGCGACTGGGCGCGCACACCGCGCGCACCGCCGATTGCGATTGCTGCCGCCGCAGCGAGGGCGAGGATGGAATGTCGTCTTCCGAAGTGTTGCATAGCAGAACCCTTTGAACTTGTTACAGTCTCCTTTGCGTGATTGTGTAGAAAGCTAGCAGGGCGGCTAGAGGTATTTCTCTACAGCCCAACCGCCCTTGCGCACGATTTGTGGCTCAGTTGTAGTCGAATGCGGCGTGAAGACAAGTTTATTCCTGCCCACCAACGCGTCCACTACGTCACCCATCCAATCAGCCAACGCGACCGGCTTATGTAGGGCGCGGGCGATGTCTGCCGGTGAAACGTCATCCAGTGCGATGCCGTTGGGGTGATCGAACATGATGCGTGGCAGGATGATTAGGTCTCCCTGCACGCCGGTAAGTTGCTGGATCACGTCTTCGCCGCACAGCAGGCTGGCGACGGTAATCGTTTCGCCCAGCCGCTCGTTCTTCACCGGCGCAACGTGCAGCTGAAAGCCGGTGATTTCCGTGAACTCCCGCGCAGCCTTTTCTAAGATCGGCGCGAACAGTGTGCCGGTGACCAGTATCGCTTCTCGGAATCGAGAAGCGAGAATTGAGAGTTCAGAAAGGGGTGATGCTTCTAATTCCGTGCGCTTGACCCGCTTCCACTCATCGAGGAAGTCGCGTACCATGCCCAGGCCATTTTCCTGGAGCGCCAGGCCATCGTAGGCGCGCTTGGGCGGCACGCTGCGACCGGCAACCAGATACCACTCGTCGGTCGCATACACGAAGCGGACACCGAGCGTCTGGCGAAACTCGGCCTGCCAGGCTTCGATGCGCTTGAGCACCTCGATGGCCTCGGCTTTCGTGTGCGGGCGGTGGCCATACTTGTGATGCTTGGTCAGGCCGACTGGCACTACACTCACCGACAACACGTGTGGGTATAGCGTTGCCAACTGGTGCACGCTCGCTTCCATGCGCTCGCCATCGTTCAGCCCTGGCGTGATGACGAGTTGTGTGTGCACGGAGATGCCGTGATCGGCCAGCCAGCGCAGTTGCGCCATGATGTCCGGCGCATTCGGGTTGCGCAGGCACTTGCGCCGCGTCTCCAGGTCGGTGGCATGCACGCTGACGTAGAGCGGCGTCAACCGTTGCTCGGCGATGCGTGCCCAATCCTCGGCGCTCAGGTTGGTGAGCGTGACGAAGTGGCCGAAGAGGAAGGAATAGCGGTAGTCGTCGTCTTTGATGTACAGCGTGCGACGCATGCGCGGGGCATTCTGCAACACGAAGCAGAAGGGGCACAGGTTGTTGCAGCGCCGGATGTCTATGTCGAAGGTGGGGTGTCGGAAGGCGATGCCCAGCGATTGGCCGAAATTGCGGCGTATGGCGACCTCGTGCTGCACGCCGGCGCGCTCGAAACGAAAGGTCACATGCTCATCCGCACTGTAGAACTGCGCGTCAATCACATCGCGCAGCACATGGCCGTTGATGGCGAGCAGATCGTCGCCGGCGCGCAATCCGGCATAATCGGCCAGGCTTCCGGGTTCGACGGATTCGATGATGCCCATCGCGTGAATCGGTGCGCTATGCGTCGGCATATACGCCGCGCATGTGCGCCGGCAGGATGGCAGCCAGTCGGCGCATCGCGTAGTCGGTCAACGCTTGGAGCCGCTCGCGCGACAGTTTGCCGTCGCCCGAATCCAACTTGAACGGCTCGCCCAAGGTGATTGTCACTTCGGCTCGGCGCAGCCGCTTGAGCGCAGGTAGGATGTTCGGCGTGCCGACGATGCCGGCGGGCACGATCCATGCGCCGGTGCGCGTTGCCAAGAAGGCCAGGCCCTCCTGTCCGTGGATCAGCGCGCCGGTTGTGCTGCGCGTGCCCTCCGGCGAGATGAGCACAACGCCGCCCTCGTTCAACACCTCGGTCGCCGATTTGACGGCTTGCAGGTCAACGGCGCCGCGATGCACGGGGATCGCCCCATAAGGTGCCACGAGCCAGCGCACGCGCCAATCCTCGAACGCTTCCACCTTGGCCATCGGCGTAATCGGCCGACCGAGCGCTGCCAGCACCACGAACGGGTCGGCCCAATTGACGTGGTTGATCATCACGATCACGCCGCCGGTCTTCGGCATGTGCTCTGGATGGACGACGCGATGCTTCATGCCGAGCACATACCACGCGCGCAGCCAACCGTTGTAGAAGCCGCGCAACGGCGCGCGCTTGTTCCACTTCCAGCGCCGGGTGAACGTGGACTGTTTACCAGGGGTGCGCGTCATGGAGTGCGTCATGTGTCATTCGGTGGATGCACGAGCGGCGACGACGGATCGCTCCTGTGCGCCGGCGCGGGCTGCGTTCTGCGCTTCCACCAGCGCGATGACGTGAGCAAGAGTCTCGTCGGCGTCCATGTGGGTGCAATCTACGATGAAGGCGTCCGCTGCCGGACGGAGCGGTGAGGCTGCGCGCGAGGTGTCGAGTTCGTCACGTTGCTTCATGCTGGCCAGCACTGCGGCATAGCTGCTCGGCGTGCCACGACTTTCCAACTCACGATAGCGCCGCCAGGCGCGCGCCTCCACCGTTGCATCCAGGTAAATCTTCAGGTCGGCGTCCGGCATGACGACCGTGCCGATGTCGCGGCCTACCATCACGACGTTGCCGTTTTGGGCGACCCGCCGCTGCTGAGCGACCATCGCTCGTCGCACACGCGGAAAGGCCGACACGATGGACACCGCGGCATCTACATCGGCGCGCCGGATGGCCCAGGTCACGTCCTCACCATTCAGGCGGACGGTGTACTGGCGACCATCGTTCACGTGTGGGGGCAAGACCTCGATGAGCACGTTTTCAGCGAGTTGCGACACAGCGGCTTCGTCGTCCGGCGCAATGCTGTGCTGCAAAGCCGCCAACGTCACTGCGCGATACATCACGCCGGTGTCGAAATATAGGAATCCCAGATGTCTGGCCAGGCCGAGGCCGATGGTGCTTTTGCCCGCGCCGGCCGGGCCATCAATCGCGATCGTGCGAATCGGGTGGTTGGGTGAATCTGCCATCGGTGTTGCGTCGCTCCAGCGCTGCCACCTCGTCGTCGGTCAGCCTGCGCCATTCGCCCGATTTTAGATCACCCAACGTCACGCACCCGACGCGCACGCGAACCAGTTGGATGACCGGGTGGCCCAACAGCTTGGCAATACGCCGGATTTGCCGCTTGCGCCCTTCGTGCATGACCACGCGCAGCCAGACGCTGCCGGTCGCTTCTGGCGGGACGGGCGGCTGAGGGCGCAGCACCTGCACGTCGGCAGGCGCGGTGGGCCTGGTCTCACCCGCCAGCAATACGCCGGCGCGCCATCGTTGCAGCGTCGCTTCGCTCGGCCGGCCTGTCACCAGCACGTGATACTCCTTCTCGTGCTCGAACTTGGGATGGGTCAAGCGGTAGGCGAATGCCCCATCGTTCGTCAGCAGGATCAGGCCGCTGCTGTCCTTGTCCAATCGGCCTACGGCGAACAACTGGTATGGCGTGCGGACGAGGTCGAACACCGTCTTGCTGCGCGGGTCGCTGCGGTCGGAAGCATAGCCGACCGGCTTGTGCAGCGCGATGTAGATCTTCTCCTCCGGCGGAGCAATGGGCTTGCCGTCCACGCGCACGTCGTCGCCAGGCGAGACAGTCGCGCCGAGTTGGGCGACCTGACCGTTGATCGTCACTCGGCCGGCGGCGATCAGCGCTTCGCACTTGCGCCGCGCGCCGAAGCCCGACTGGGCGAGCAGCTTTTGCAGGCGCATAGGCAGAAGTCAGGGGTCAGAAGTCAGGGATCAGGGATCAGAGGTCAGAGGTCAGGGGTCAGGAGGCGGGAGGGGCGAGTCGGGAGTCGGAGGCGTCTCCGGCTTGTCTCGTTGGATTGGCAAGACGTCCAGCTTTTCGACCGGCGGCAGCTCGTGCACGCCGCGCAGGCCGAAATAGCCGAGGAAGTCGAACGAGACGCCGTAGCGCATGGGATGGCCGACCGTATCCGCCCGGCCCAATTCTTGCACCAGGTTGCGGGCGAGCAATGTGTTGATCACGCCATCGCAGTTCACGCCGCGGATCATCTCCAACTGCGGCTTGGTGATCGGCTGGTTGTAGGCGATGATGGCGAGCGTTTCCAGCGCTGCCTGCGACAGCCGGTTCACCTCCTCTAGGCCGAGGAATTTCTGGATGCGTTCGGCCATCTCCGGCGCAGTCGCCAGCCGCACGCGATTGCCCAAGCGTTGCAGGCGGATGCCGCGCACCTGATACTGCGCAGACAACGCTTCGAGCGCCGCTTCGATCTCGCCGGGTGTCGCGTCGAGCGCGGCGGCGAGCGCGTTTAGCGTTGCCGGCTCGCTCGCAGCGAAGAGCAGGCTCTCCAACTGCGCGGCCAGCGAGAGTGCGACGGGCGTTTCTGTGCTGTCAGTCGTCGTTGCAACCTGAGAGGCAACGACCGAAAGTTCGTGAGCTTCCATATCATGTTGCAGCTCAGGACAGCCGCTGCGGTTCGGGACTGTCGTCGGCGGCAGCAGGAGGAGGTGGTGCGTATTCGGCCTCCGTCACGGCGGGTGGCAGGTAAGGCGTTTCTTCCTCGGCTAGCAACGGTGCAGGCGCCGCTGCGGGTTCCCTGGCCGGTAGCGGCTTGGGGATGGCGAGCTTACCCGCTTTGGCCTTGATGGCTACCTGCGGCTTGCCGGCCAGCTTGAGCCCGAGTTGATCCTGCACGACCTGTCGCGTCACAGCGGCGACTTCTTCGGCTTTCGCGACTAGATCCACGTCCTTCGTCACGGACACGTCCAGGCTCAGCTCCACCGCTCGGTTGCGGCCGGTGGCGTGCACTTTGGATTCGATCACGCCGGCGATGGCGTCCACCTGCTCCTTGACCTTTTCTTGTACGGCGTCGGTGCTGATGCGGATGGTGCTGCCGCCGGTATAGCGGGCGATCTCGATGTTGCGCGATCCGGGCCGGCGGACTTCCCACCACAAGAGCAGGCCGATCAGTGCTATCCAGATGATCGCCAGAATCAGACGCACGAGCACGCGCCCGGTGTCCGAATATGCAGCGAACACCGTGCCGCGAAACCAGTTCGCGATGGATTGCATCAGGGCAAGAAACCCGGCCGGCGTCACCAGTGCGAACGCGCCGAGGATGAGCAGCACGCCCAATGTGACGATGACGAAGACGCGGTTGAACGTATTCATAGTCGTATGCGTCACCTACGTTTGGAGAGGCGACGCTGTGCATTGTATCCATTTTCGTCAGGGCGATAATGTGTCGGCATGGTTCGAATACTTTGCAGCCGCAACGGTGAATTGCCCACCGAGAACTGTGATATGGCAGGCCTTCGGGAAATGATCGCCGATGCCTCCAACGTGGTATGGGTGGACGTATACGATCCGGAGAACGAGAACGGCGCACATCCCGAAGCCGTGTGTATTTTGCGCGATGTGTTCGAGTTCCATCCGCTGGCGATCGAAGATGCGTTGATCGAAACCCACGTGCCCAAGGTGGACGATTGGGGATCCTATCTTTACATCGTCATGCATGCCGTTCACTTCGAGCACGGCAAGGATTATCTGGAGACGCGCGAACTCGATGTCTTTGTCGGTCCGAACTACCTGGTGACATACCGTACGGAGGAGATCGACGCCGTAGAACAACAGTGGCGCGTCACCCAGCGTGATGCGCGCCATACCCGCCGCGGCGTGGACTATTTGCTCTACGAGCTATGCGACGCCATCGCGACCGGCTATCTGCCGGTCATGGACAAAATGGACGAGGCCGTAGACCTCTTGCAGGACGAGGTGTTCGGGCGGACGGACGCCCGCCTGGTCGAGCGCATCTTCAGGCTCAAACGCGCCGTGCTGGATCTGCGGCGTGTGCTCAGCCCACAACGCGAAGTGCTCAACAAGCTCTCGCGCGGCGATTTCGCCGTTATAGACGAGAAAGATCGTGTGTACTTCCGCGACGTCTACGACCACTTCGTGCGCCTGGTGGATCTGAACGAATCGTTGCGCGACGTGGTAGGCGGTGTGCTGGACACCTATCTATCGGTGGCGGCCAATCGCACGAACGACATCATGAAGACGCTCACCATCGTGTCGCTGATGTTTCTGCCGCTGACGTTCATCACCGGCTTCTTCGGCATGAATTTCTTCGGCAGCAGCATCGAGTTGATCTTTGACGCACACAAGTGGTTGCTCTTCTTCATCGGAATGGGGATCATGTTTGGAATGCCGCTTGCGATGCTGTTGTATATTCGCCGGCGTGGCTGGTGGTAACGCCCTTGCTCGCGTGCTCGATGGGTTTGCCGCAGCCTGTTACCGTCTGCGGCGGAGCGCCCTCGCCCGCTGGGTGTTCATCCTGTTGATCGTGATCGCGCTCGGCCTCACCCTGTTCGCCCGCCCCGGACAGCTTGAAAATCAAATCGTCCGCGACGTCGCCATCGGCGATATCTCCATCGCCAGCGTGAATACCTATGTGCGCGTGAGCGGCATCCTCGATCCGACCGGTGCGTACCGCACCAGCTATAACCTGGGCGGCTTCGAGTTGTACGGCAGCCGCTACGTCCCGCTCATCGCACCGGGCACACCCGATGCAATTTGGGTAGCCGATGAGAACTTGCCTACGCGTGATTCCGCCGCCTATGTCACGCTGGTGGCGCAGGTGATGCTGGGTCAGGGAATGCAGCAGCCGACGTTGTATCTCCAGGTTGGCTATCCGCCAAACGTGGTGCTGGCGAATTTGCTCTCCCGGCTCGGTTCGATCCTGCTGATTGTCTTGATCGCAGCCGCACTCATCGCCTGGCTGGTCGAACGACTGGATTACGCGATCCCACTGCCATGGAGCGCCGGCCTGGCTGCAAATCCTCCCGCGCTGCTGTGGTTCGGCGAATTGGGTCGCCAGTTCGACGACCTCGTGCTGCGCAGCTTCCCCGCCCGGTTCAACGCCACGCCGCACGAGGCGCGCTTCGAATCTGCCGAGCCGGCCAGCCCGTGGTCGGTCGCCGTCCGTCGGTTGAAGCGCGTGCAGCTCTTCGACGTGGCGACGCGGTATGGCGCAATGCCGGCAGCGCGATTGCACTTCGAAGACGAGCGCGGCCTTCAGCGGCACGGCGTGATCGCTGCCGGTTCGGTCGAGTCGCGCGATGCCATCCTGCACGTGCTCAGCTTGATTCGCTAACGTTCGCCGGCCAGGCACTCATCGCGTGATGCCGTTCAGGTCGGGATATTTGCATTCACACGGCTCGCGTCGCAGCTCTCCTTTCACCAGCGCGCCGTTGTATTCGCGAGCGCCTTCCACTGCGACCCAGCCTTCCAAATCGAACGGCACTGCGCCCTGGGCGTTGATCCACTCGCCGTTGTACTTGCGCGCCAAATGGAGGTGCGCTGCCTGTGCCAGGCCGCCTTCGCATGAAGGATGGCCGATCGGATCGCCAGCCTTCACCCATGCACCGGCCGGAACGCGGTTTCGGCTGCCGATGTGCAAATACAGCACGCTCCATCCGACGCGTTCGTCGCCGCTGGGGTCGAGCGACTGGCCGACCTCGCCGCGCACGCTGCGCGTGATTACGCCATCCGCTACAGCCGTCACCCAGTCCTGTAGCTCGGTGCAGCCGGCTACGTTGACCGATGTGAAATCCAGCGCGCCCCAGGGCGTGCCCGGCCCCCACGTGCTGTGCGGCCCGCCGGTGAAGTACCACATCTCACCCTTGCGCCACGGCAACACGAGGGGCGGTTGCTGCAGGTCGTCCGGGACGAGTGGGCCGAAGTCGTACTGCCAAGGGTTGCCGAACAGTCGCCGGTAGGTGCGCATGAATGCGCGTTCGCCGTCGTCCTGGGCAATGGCCGGCCAATCGAGGGACGTGCTGATCGCCGCGAGGTAATTTTGCAGGCCGGCCGTTCCCGCGTTCACTCCCTCGCCGATGGCTAGGTAGGCGCCGTCGTCCAGCCGCACGTAGCCGCGCGTGTTCAGACGCCAGCCGTAGTAGCCCTCGTTCAGGCGCAGTGCAGCCCAGTTCAACTGCACGTTCAGGCCCTCTTGGTTCGTGCGCTTATAGCCGAGCGGATAGCGCAGTTGGTCGGCGCCGGGCTGCGCCTGGGTCACCCATCCGCCGACGTATTCCAGCGCGGCCAGCAGGATGCGCGGGTGCACGCTGAACTGTTCGGACACACGCCGCACGATCTGCACCCCGGTCAGCAGCTCTCCGGCGACAACCTCGGTGTATCGGCTGAGGTAGCCGCCCTGCTGCGCCACGAAGGCGGCGGCGTCGAATTCGACGGCTGTCGGCCCGTTGACCAGCTCGCTGTCGGGAATCAGCTTGATGGACGGCGTATGCCCCTCGATTGGGCGGCGGATCAGCAATTGCTGGCCGACCTGCAGGGCGTTCGGATTGCCCAGGCCGTTTAGGCGTTGCAATTCGTCTGGTGTCGTGCCGGTGGCATAGGCGATGCCGCTCAGCGTGTCACCGCGCCGCACGGTGTAGGTCACGGTCAATGTGTTGCCGGCTCGCACAAGGCGAGGTGGATCGAGCGTAGGCGTGCCAACGGGGATCGGATGCCGCGTCGCGGTGGGTGTCGGCGCCGGCGACTTCGTCACGTCGGATGGGATGGCCGGCGCGGCGGCCGGTGTGGGGTTGGGAATCGGTGTTTCGGAGTTCGATGTGCTCGTGCAAGCGAGGAGAAGGGTTGCGCATGCAGCAATACATGCCAACCTGAGCGGACGTTCCATCTGTGAAACATTATTCCACAGGCGCGCATGCGTCGCTCGGCGGGAGACGCACGATTCTGGGACGATGGCCGTTGCTCCGAAGCGGTGCCTGTCTCGACCTCCACGCGCGCCAGGCGCCTATCGTCGTCTGGTTCTAGTCGGTTTGCGCAGGGGCATATTCGACTATACTCATCGTCCTCTCATCCAAGATCAGCGATGACAACATTAGAACAGTTCGAAAGGGGCCTGCGCCTCGATCAGTACATTGCCACCATCGCTCAGAGCAAAGAGAACTTTCGAGCGAACTTCATCAAGGCGACCGAGGCGTTCAGCGCAGACGACCTGGCCTTCTTTCGAAGTCTGCCAACCAAGATCAACGTCGCAGTTGCAACCGAAGACGCAAATCTCGATGCGTTACGCGACATACCGATCATCGGCCGGCTCTCGGTCGAAGTGGGCAAGCTGGTGTTGCGCCTGTTCCGCCCGGCAACGCACGCGGACGTCGTACAGGCGATCGTGCAGGATGTGTCATCGCTGATCGCTCTATGGCCTGATCCTGGGGTGAAGTTGCCGATCATCGCGTTCTACACCCAGGAGATGCGACTGATCGGCGCGCATGTGTGTCGCTTGCCGGAGTTGAGTGCCGAGATGAATCGCCGGCGGTCGGCGTGGATCGAGAGCCATCCGGAGGTCCTGGACGCGCGCGAGCCGATGGTCAAAATGACGCCCATCACGCGCACGCGCTTGATGCAAGCGATGTATGCGCTTACGCCGGAACAGCGCGCTGTATGGGGACGGCTGACCGTGCAATATTGGCGTCGCATCCTCAGCGCGGCGTCTCCGTTGACCGACCGGTTGAACTGAAGAGGAGTGTGCCTATCGTGTGTGCGTTCATCCAATGCGAGAACCTGGTCAAAATCTATAAAGTAGCCGACATCGAGGTGTTCGCGCTGCAGGGGCTGGATCTGACGGTCGAGAAGGGCGAGTGCACAGCCATCATCGGCGCGTCCGGCTCGGGCAAGTCCACGCTGATGAACATCCTCGGCGGCTTGGATCGCCCTTCTGCGGGCAGGGCGATCGTGGGCGGCAAAGACTTGTTGCGCATGAGCAACCGGCAACTCGATCGTTATCGTCGAGATATGGTGGGCTTCGTATGGCAGCAAGTCTCGCGCAATCTATTGCCATACATGACGGCAGAGGAGAACGTGCAGATGCCCATGTTGCTGAGCGGCGCCCGGGCGCGCCGCGAGCGAGCGCGCGAGTTGCTGGCCCGCGTCGGATTGGAGCATCGCCGGTCGCATCGGCTGAGCCAGCTTTCGGGTGGCGAGCAGCAGCGCGTGGCGATCGCGGTGGCGCTGGCGAATAACCCGCAACTGCTGCTGGCTGACGAGCCGACCGGTGAGCTGGACACACAGACCGCGCGCGCGATCTTCGCCCTCTTCCGTGAGCTAGCCGAACTGGACAAAATCACGGTGCTGATCGTCTCGCACGATGCGCGCATCGCCGAAGAGGTAGGGCGCGTGGTGGCGATTCGCGACGGCCGAACGAGCAGCGAGATCGTGCGTCAGGCACGCAGCGCCGAAAGCATCGAGGCAGCGCTGGTGGGCATGGCGGAGCGCGCCGAAGCAGCGGAGCACGAGCTGGTCGAGATGGCGGTCGTAGATGCCGCCGGCCGGTTACAGCTTCCGCGCGAATTGCGTGAGAAGAAGGGCATTGGGCGGCGCGCGGTGATCGAGGAGACCGAACACGGCCTGCTCATCCGCCCTATTGACGATAAGAAAGATGTGAGGTAACATCAACGCGCTAGATCATTTGTTCTGAGCCCGCCAGAAGGAGGTAGCAGCCATGTATCAAAGCGTAACGGTCGTTGGGCGCCTCGGACGCGATCCGGAGATGCGCTACATGCCGAATGGCGACCCCGTCACGTCGTTCAGCCTCGCAACCGACCGCGTCTGGAGCGACAAAAACGGACAAAGGCAGAAAGAGACGACCTGGTTTCGCGTTTCCGTATTCGGCAAGGCGGCGGAGACGGCGAACCAATATTTGAGCAAGGGTAAAATGGTGCTAGTCGAAGGCCGGCTGCGCGTTGATCCGAAGACCGGCGGGCCAGTGACCTACACGCGCCAAGACGGCACGGTGGGTGCGAACTTCGAACTCATCGCTAACACAGTCCGCTTCTTGAGCCCGCGCGACGAGGCTGAGGCCAGCCCGGCCGAGAGTGATCTGGATGGTGGTAGCCCGGCTTCCGAAGACATTCCGTTCTGACGCTTGTTTGTATTTTGAAACCTGACGGGTATGGCTATCCGTCAGGTTTTTTGCTTTTCTTGCAAGTAGGTTATGACTCTTCCACAGTCGGTCCAACCCTCGCCGCATGCGCCCGGCCCGCAAGGGCTGCAGATCGAGCTTCCAGTGCACCTGGATGCCACGTACTCCAACCTCGTTGTGATCCAGCACACGCCTTCGGAATTCGTGCTGGACTTCGCGCGCATCTTACCCAACATGCCCACGGCACGCGTCGGGGCGCGGATCGTGACTACGCCGATGCATGCCAAATTGCTACTGCGTGCGTTGCAACAGAACATCGAGCGCTTCGAGGCGCAGTTCGGTCCGATCTACGTCCCTCAGCAAGGCGAGGCTTTGGCAAACCAGTTGTTCGGCGGTTGAGCGTCAGCTTCATCCACAAGCTGACGTTGAGCGATGTAAGGCGCGCGTAGGTTTCATGCCTAGAGATGCGCCCGTCGTCCGAAGGCTAAGCGTCCAAAAATGCGCGTTTAGTCTAATAAGATTCCCTGTCATGTTTGGAAACACTATTTCGTTGCGCCCGCTGATCGTGATAGTTGCAGTTGCTGCTGTCGCCTGCAACACAACGGTGAGCGGACCTGCGTTTGCTTCGGACGAGACCCCGCCGGCAGCGAAGACGGCCGCGCCGGCGAGTTCAGACAGCGCTACCGCGCCGACCCCGCGCGCCTACGTCCCGACGATGGTCAGTAAATGGCCGCTGAGCACGGTGTTCGGCATCGAGACGGATAACCTGAGCAACAGCGCGGATGCCATTGCGAACACCGGTACGACGTGGATCCGCCGCAATGGCCTGATCTGGAAGGACGTCGAACCGACCGAGGGTGCGCGCAATTGGTCGGCTGCTGCCGGCGTCGAGGCCGACATGATCCAGGCTGCCAATCGAAACTTAAAGTTCATCCTCATCATTCACGGTACGCCGAACTGGGCGGCGCAGGTCAACAACTACGTCTGCAGCCCGATTCGTTCTGACAAGATTGGTGCTTTCGCTGCGTTCGTGCGCGACGCCGTGGCGCGCTACAGCAAGCCGCCCTACAACGTCAAATACTGGGAGATCTGGAACGAACCCGATCTGGGCAGGCCGCTTTTCGGATCGCCGACACCGGTCATTCAGCCCTATGGCTGCTGGGGTAATCAGAACGATCAATACTATGGCGGCGGCGAATATGCCAACATCTTGAAAGCAGTGACGCCGCAGATCAAAGATGTAGATCCGAGCGCGAAAGTCGTCCTAGGGGGGCTGCTCATGGATTGCAACCCCAACCAACCGCCAGCGGGCGATGATTGCCGGCGAGGCCGATATCTGGAGGGTGTTTTGCGCGGCGGTGGTGCGCCCTACTTCGACGTCATTAGCTTTCACGCGTACGACTTCTTTGGCAGCGGCAACGTGCTGGGGAGATACTTGAATGGCAACTGGTTTAGCACGTCGAACACAACCGGGCCGGTGCTGATTCCAAAGACCCGCTACATCCGGAGCCTGCTCAATCAATACGGTGTGACCGGAAAGATGCTGATGAACACAGAGGTGGGCTTGCTGTGCTACGAGTGCAACGTGGCTCCATCTAATTTCGAGAACACCAAAGCCTTCTATGTTGCACAGGCTTACTCCGCTGCCATCGCAGAGGGGCTCGACGCAAACGTCTGGTATAGCTTCGAGGGTTGGTTTCTCAGCGGACTCTACGACCCGACTTACACCGCCTTCAAAGTCGCGCGCGACAAGCTGGGCGGCGCGGACTACACAGGTGAGGTGACCACCGCGGATGTGGGCGCGAGCGGCGTCAAGGGTTATAAGTTCGATGTCAACGGCCGATCGGTGTGGGTGATCTGGTCACTGGACGGCAGCAACAAGAACATCACCCTGCCGCGGTCGCCCGCGGCAATCACCGATGCGCTCGGCGCGTCAGTCTCATCTGCGTCCACACTGCAACTGACGGTGAAGCCGCTCTACATCGAGTGGTGAGTCGCCCTCGGCCACGTATGCTTTCTGCAGGGGCGTGAGATTCTCACGTCCCTGCTCGTTTCATGCTCGATCTCGGTTGCGCCGGCTTGTTGCCAGCGCCGCAACGATCAGCGCTGCGATCGCCAGCGCGATTCCCATCAGCACGACGAAGACCGCGTCGAATAACCCCGGCAAGGTGGAGAACGGCAGAATCAGAAACAGGATGGCGAAGATCAGGATCGGCCACGCGCCGTTCAGGTTGATAAGCTTCATGTCGCAGATTGCGTAGCGGAAGTTGCGGTCTCGTAAATCGTGATTGTGTTTTGCGGCTTACGTTTTGCGTCTTGCTTTTCTTGCAGAGTGGGAGGCATGGGCCTCAAGCCATCGGATGTCTGAACGACGCCGAGTATGCGCCGGTGATATGATGTTCGAGCTGTCGTTCGATATCGGCGAGCAGCGCGCTGGCGCCAAAGCGGAAGAGATTCGGCTGCAACCATTCGTCGCCTAGCTCTTCTTTCATGAGAATCATCCAGTCGAGTGACTGCTTGGCCGTGCGAATGCCGCCGGCCGGTTTGAACCCCACTTTGTAACCGGTGCGGTTCCCGTAGTCGCGAATCGCGCGGCACATGACCAGGCCGACGGGCATTGTCGCGTTCACGGTCGCTTTACCGGTCGAGGTCTTGATGAAATCCGCACCGGCCATCATGCACACGAGACTGGCCTGATATATCTGGCGCAACGTCGCCAGTTCGCCGGTCTCCAGGATGGTCTTCATGTGGGCGTCGCCGCATGCCTCGCGAAAGGCTTTAACCTCCTCGTAGAGCGCGCGCCAGTTACCGGTGAGCGCGTGTCGTCTGGAGATCACGATGTCAATCTCCTGCGCGCCCATCTCGATCGAGTATTCGATCTCTTTCACGCGCAGGTCGAAGGGGTTCATGCCGGCGGGGAAGCCGGTGGAGACGGCTGCCACCGGAATGCCGGAGCGCGCGAGCGCCTTCACGGCGGTGGGCACCATCTCGTGATAAACACACACGGCGGCGACTTTGATCGGCAATTGGGCTACGCCCAGCGCTTCGAGCAAGTCGCTGCGCACCGGCTGGCGCGCCTTGGCGCACAAGCGCTGCACGTTGCCGGGCGTGTCATCGCCCTGCAATGTAGTGAGATCCATCAGCGTAATGGCGCGCAGCAGCCAGGCAGCTTGCCAGGCCTGCTTGACCGTGCGGCGCGCCGGCAGCGTGGTTGCGCGCCGCTCCACGGCGGAGCGGTTCACCCGCGCCGACTCAACCCAATCTAAGTCGAGCGGAATGCCGGGGTTGCGTGCGTTGTTCGCGCTCATGTGTCCGTCAGGTGCTCGAGCCTGCCTATAAGCCGGATTCTGTCTGGGCCCGAAGGCCCGAGGCGATCATCTCTCTGGGACGCGCATTACTGCGCGCCTCAAGCCGCCTACCTGCGCATCAGCGGGCCGCCTCATCTGCGCGTCTTGGCGTTGCTCCCGGTGGGGTTTGCCAGGCCGTCGCATCACTGCGACGCCGGTGCGCTCTTACCGCACCATTTCACCCTTGCCCTGGAGGGCGGTGTGTTTTCTGTTGCACTTTCCGTCGGGTCACCCCGCCTGGCCGTTAGCCAGCACCGCGCCCTATGGAGTCCGGACTTTCCTCATCCCGCATGGCGGGACGCGATCGCCCGGCAGGCTCGAACACCCCTCATTATCGCAGCGAATGCTACGAGCAACATTTGCGCCGATGCTACAATCGGCCCGGTTGGTTAAGGAGAGCGATACCATGACAGTGAGCACAAACGGCAGCAATGGTGCGCGTGACCTGTATGACGTGACGATCATCGGTGCCGGCCCGTCGGGCTTGTTCGGCGCCTTCTACGCCGGGCTGCGCGAGATGAAAGTGAAAGTGATTGACGCCCTCGATGACCTCGGTGGGCAGTTGACGGCGCTATACCCGGAGAAGTTCATCTACGATACCCCTGGTTATCCCAAGATCCTGGCTATGGACTTGGTCAAGCACCTCGTCGAGCAGGCGAAGATGTTCGAGCCGACCATCGTGTTGGGTGAGCGCGTGGAGCAGTTGGAGAAGCAGCCGGATGGCACGTTCAAGCTCGTCACGAACAAGGGCGAGCACTACACCCGCGCGGTCGTGATCTGTGGCGGCGTGGGCGCCTTTCAACCCAAGAAGTTGCCCAATCCCGAACTCGTGCCGTACGAGGGCCACGGCTTGTATTACACCGTGAAGGAGAAGGCCAGTTTTCGCGGTAAGCGCATCCTGATCGTCGGCGGCGGCGACTCGGCAGTGGATTGGGCGCTCAACCTCAAGGACTACGCCAAGCAAGTCACGCTGATTCACCGGCGAGACCAATTCCGTGCCCACGGCGCATCGGTGACCGAGCTGTTGAATTCACCGGTGGACGTCAAACTGTTCTACGAGCTCAAGACGGTGGGCGGCAATGGCAAGGTCGAATACGCCATCATCTTCGACAACCGGACCAAGGAAGAGACGAAGCTGCCGGTGGACGCCGTCATCCTGACGCTCGGTTACAGCGTTGACCTCGGCCCGATCAAGAATTGGGGCCTGGAGATGGAGGGCACGCGCTACATTCGCGTCAACACCAAGCAGGAGACTAACATCCCCGGCGTGTATGCTGCCGGTGACATCGCCGCGTTGCCCGGCGAAGAGCCACTCAACCTGATCGTCGAAGGCTTCGCCCAAGCGACGCGCGCGGTCAACTTCGCGTATCAGTATCTACATCCCGGCGCGAAAGCCTTCCCCGGGCATAGCTCGGAGAAGAAGCTTTAGCAGAACGTTCGGCGCAAAGCAAAAGGGCAGCCGCATCGGCTGCCCTTTTCGTTACTTGCGTATCTCGTGCTTTACTGGAGTGCTAGGCGGATGTGCAGCTCCTTCAATTGCTGCTCATAAACCGGTGACGGCGCGCCGGCCATCACGTCCATCGCCTGCTGGTTCTTGGGGAAGGCCATCACCTCGCGGATGTTCGGCTCGCTGCAATACAGCATCGTCAGCCGGTCAATGCCCGGCGCGATGCCGCCGTGGGGTGGGGCGCCATACTCGAACGCCTCTAGCAGGTGTCCGAATTTACGCCGCGCGTCTTCCATCTCCAGGCCGATCAGTCGCATGACCGTCTCCTGCACCTCGCGGCGATGGATTCGGATGCTGCCACCGCCCACCTCGTAGCCATTGCACACTAGGTCATACTGTTTGCTGCGCACGCTACCCGGATCTGATGCAAGCATAGACAGGTGCTCGTCCTTCGGTGCGGTGAACATGTGGTGGGAGGGATCCCAGCGCTTCTCCTCTTCGTTCCACTCGAACAGCGGGAAGTCCACCACCCACAGGTAGGCCATCGCGTTCTCGTCGGCCAGTTTGAGCCGCGTGCCCAGTTCGTGGCGCAGTTCCCCCAGTGCTTCGTTGGCTGCCTTGCGGTTGTCGTCGGCGACGAGTAGGATCAGGTCGCCCGGCTGCGAGCCGGCTTTGGCGACGATGGCATCCTTCTCGGCTTGGCTAAGCTTAGCGCCGGCGCCGCTGTTGCGGATGCCGTCCGGATCATGCCATAGCACGACCAGTCCTTTCGCGCCGTTCTTCTTGGCGAACTCGGTCAACTCGTCGGTTTGCTTGCGCGTGTAGCTGGCGCAGCCCGGCGCGCAAATCCCTTTCACGTGGGCTGCCCGGAACGGCAAAAACTCCGAGCCGCGTGTGACGTCGGTCGCGTCGAACAGCTCCATGCCAAAGCGCAGATCGGGCTTGTCGCGGCCGAAGCGCTCCATCACTTCCTCGTAGGGCAGGCGCAAGAATGGTTTGAACATCAGGCGCTTACCGTGTAAATGCGCGTAGTGCTCGGTGAATTCGGTCAGCAGCCCTTCGATTAGGTTGAGCACGTCCTCGCGATCCACAAAGCTCATCTCCAGGTCGAGCTGGGTGAACTCGGGTTGCCGGTCGGCGCGTTGGTCTTCGTCGCGAAAGCAGCGCGCGATCTGGAAGTAGCGCTCGACGCCGGCCACCATGAGCAGTTGTTTCAACTGCTGTGGGCTTTGCGGCAGCGCGTAGAAGCAGCCGGGGTGCACACGGCTGGGCACCAGGTAGTCGCGCGCGCCCTCCGGCGTGGTCTTGAATAGAATCGGCGTCTCGACCTCGAGGAAGCCGCGTGCATCCAGATAATCGCGGATGAATTTGACGAAGGTATGCCGGATGGACAGATTGCGCGCCATGCGTTCGCGCCGCAAGTCCAAGTAGCGATACTTCAGGCGCAGGTTCTCATCCACGTCGCGTCCGTCATCATCAATGACGAAAGGCGGTGTTTTAGCCGGATTGAGCAGCGTCAACTGCGAGACCATCACCTCGATCGCGCCGGTCGGCATTTTAGGGTTGGCCATGCCCTCAGGCCGAAGCGTGACTTGGCCTTCCACCTGGATCACGTACTCGTTGCGCAGTGACTCGGCCAATTTGAAGACCTCCGCACTGCGAACGTTCGCCGGGTTGATGACGATCTGCGTCAGGCCGAAGCGGTCGCGCAGGTCAATGAAGATCACCCCGCCGTGGTCGCGCCGGCGATGCACCCAGCCGGCCAACTTGACCGTTTGTCCCACGTGTTCTTGGCGTAACTCGCCGCATGTGTGCGTCTTAAACATGGATTGCCACCTTGAGATTCGTATTGCTCCCGTCGTCTGTCGGGCTGGACACCAGCGACACCAGCGACACTAACGACACCATTGACACCAGCCAAACAAAAAGGCCGCCTTCATCAGGCGACCCTCAGTCTCAAGCTCGGTTTTGCGCGCGACGACTCAGGCGACGCCTGTTCGGAAGGAGGCATCGTTATTATCGTCGCTATTGGTGCGCAACGTCTTTCGCATTACCGAGGTAACTATACCTCAGAATTCCACCATGGCCTTGATGACACCGTTCTCCGGCTGTAGCCAGCGCTCGAAGACTTCGAGCATCGCCGCAGCCGGCGCGCGATGCGTCACCCAGGCCCGTGTGTCCACTCGGCCTTCGCGGATGAGGCGCAACACATGCTGAAAGTCGCGCGCAGTGCTGTTGCGCGTGGCCAGTAGCGTGATCTCGCGACGGTGGAAGAACGGATCGCTGAAAGTGATGTCGGCGTTGACCAACCCGGCAAAAATCAGCCGTCCACCGTGCGCAACGTAGTGGAAGGCGGCCATCATGCTCTCCGGATTGCCAGTGGCATCGAAGACGACCGTCGGCAGATCGCCGTTCGTGATTGCCTCGATCTTGGGCAGCGGAGTCTGATCGGCGCGCAGTGCATGCGCAATTTGGAAGTGCTCACTGGCAAAATCGAGCCGTAATGGATTCACGTCCATCACGATGATCTTGGGCGTGATGAGTTGGACAAACTGAATGACCGTCAGGCCGATTGGTCCAGCGCCGATGACCAATACCCACTCGTCAGGCTGCACCTGGCTGCGGTCTACAGCGTGCGCGCCGATGCAGAGCGTCTCAACCAGGGCGAGCTGCTCGTAACCCAGGTCGTTAGCCGGGTGCAGCTTACGCGCCGGCACGATGATCTGGTCGCGCATACCGCCGTCGGTGTGCACGCCCAGCACTTGTAGGTTGACGCAGCAGTTGGTCTTGCCGGCCCGGCAAGCGACACAGTGCCCGCAGTTCAGATACGGTTCGACGGCGCAGTGGTCGCCGGATTGCACATTCGTCACGCCGTCGCCCACGGCAATCACTTCTACGCCGAGTTCGTGTCCCAAGATGCGCGGGTAAGTAAGATAGGGCATCTTGCCGCGGTACGCATGCACATCGGTGCCGCAGATGCCGACGCGATGCACGCGCACCAGCGCTTCGCCGGATCCGGGTGCGCCGGGCGACGCCGATTGCCCGAGCGTAAATCGTCCAGGCGCTTCAAGCGTGACGACCTTCATTCCGCTTCCTCTGAACTCTGGATTCTGACCTCTGACTTCTGACTCCTGACTTCTGACTCCTGACTTCTGACTTCTGACTTCTGCTCTCCGTCTCTTGAATCGAATTGTAGGAGCGAATAGAATTCTGCGCCGTGACATCGCTAGAGTTCTACGCCAACGCACGCGCCTACGACATCGCCTTCAGCGATCGAGATTTTGTGGAAGAGTGTAACTTCCTCGAATGGTGTCTGCGGGCGCATGGTCACATTACCGCCAGCGCTTCTCCATCCTTCCTCGAACTCGCCTGTGGCCCGGCGCGGCACGCGCGCGAATTTGCCCGGCGCGGCTGGCGTGCTGTCGCGCTCGACCTTTCGCCCGATATGCTCGACTATGCTTGCCAGGGCGCGAAGCACGACGGCGTCTTCTTAGAGACCGTGGCTGCGAACATGGCCGACTTCACACTAGATCAGCCGGTGGCGCTCGCCGCGAATTTGATGGAGAGCCTATCGCACCTAGTGACGAACGAGCAAGTGGTGGCGCACCTGCGGTCGGTATCGCGCAGCCTACTGCCTGGCGGCGTGTTCGTGATCGAGATGGCGCATCCATCCACGATCTGGCGCGACAGCTTGCCGAACACCTGGCTGTCACGATCTACCGACGCGCCATATTTTGCCGATGAACCTTACACCGAAGTGGAAGTGTTGTTTGGCGCAGCCGACGATCCATATGACTGGATCACGCAGCAGTGGCTCGTGACTGCGCGGCTGACGATACGCGAGGCCGGCCGGCCGGAGCGCATCGTTGAACACCGGCATCCGCATCGCTGGTACCAAGCGCAGGAGCTGAAGGCGTTGATTGATCTGTCGGGCGCATTCTCGGAGGCATGGTGGTATGGCGATATGCTCATCCCACCGCCGCCGCTGGACAATGACTCTGAACGGATGGTGATCGTGCTCAGGAAGTAGCGGTCAATCATCAATCATCAGCCATCGGTCACCGGTCAACACACGCGTCCACTCTGCACTCCCAACTTCCCCTATACAATCCGCTCTATGGCGCTCACGACACCCCATGGTTTGTACTTCGAGGACTTCGTCGTCGGCGACAGGGCCACGTCGCCCAGCCGCACGATCACCGAGGCCGACATCGTCATGTTTGCCGGCCTGAGCGGCGACTACAACGAGATTCACACCAGCGAAGCATTCTCCAAAGGCAACCAGTTTGGCCGGCGCATCGCCCATGGCTTGCTCGGTTTGAGCATCGCCAGCGGTCTGGCCTTTCAGATGGGCTTCCTGCTCGGCACGGTCGAGGTATTTCGTGGGATCGAATGGGAATTCACCGCGCCCATTTTCATCGGCGATACGATCCATCTAGAGGCCGAAGTTGCCGAAGTGAAAGCCTTCCCACGCCTGGGCAACGGCAAAGTTACGTTCAAAGTGAGCGTGAAGAAGCAGGATGGCAGCGTGGTGCAGCGCGGCACATGGACGCTGCTTGTGAAGGGTAAACCAAAAGCGGCGTAAAATTCTGCAAAATGGCATTCACGGTCAGCGACTTTCACGATCTTGTCGAGCTGCTTGAGCAACACCCTCAATGGCGGCAGGAATTGCGACGCCTCGTGCTGACCGACGAAGTATTGGACCTGCCGCGGGTCGTTAGGGAGCTGGGTGATCGCATCGCCGAGCTGGTAGAGGCACAGAAGCGTGCAGAGGCGCGCCTCGACCGTGTGGATCAACAAATCGCCGAGCTGGTGGAGGCACAGAAGCGTGCAGAGGCGCGCCTCGACCGTGTGGAGGCGCGTCTCGACCGAGTGGATCAACGGATCGCCGAGCTGGTGGAAGCGCAGAAGCGCACGGACGAGAAGATCGCCGAGCTGGTAGAAGCGCAGAAGCGCACGGAAGGGGTAGTAGCTGAGCTGGTCATATCTCAGCGGCAGATGAGCGAAGATCTAGGCACACTGAAAGGCTTCGCCATCGAGCAATCGTTCCGCGCTCGTCCGCTGGCCTGGTATGGCAAAATCTTGCGCCGTCCACATGTTCTAACCGACGAAGAGCTGGTTGACTTGGTCGAGCCGGCGCTTGAGCGTGGCTTACTCACCGACGAACAGTTCCGCGATCTGTCGCTCGCCGATGCAGTTGTATCCGGTCGCTTGAAGACCGATGGCCAGCCGATCTATCTGATCGTCGGGGTGTCCTGGGGCGTTGGCGAGTCGGATTTGAAGCGCGCTATGAGACGCGCGGAGTATCTGGCGAAGGCCGGCGTGAGAGCTCATCCTGCCTTGGGCGGTCGGTGGATTACCCCACAGGTCAAAAGCGAAGCCGAATCGGTCAAGGAGATCCACCTGATCGAGTGGAAAGGTGAGCTCGCCGAGCTGTTCGGATGAACACACTTGCTCGGCGTAATCGGCCGGCGCTCACGGCTTTGCTGCAAATTGCAACTGCCTGCCTGGTCGGTTTCGTCGTCGCGCTGCTGCCGCAGCACCAACTCATCCTCCTTGCCGCGGTCATCGCCGCCGTATTGGCCGTAGCAGCTATCTTCGCTGAACCGACCCTGGGTCTCGCCCTGGCGCTGATCGTTGGGCCTTTTCAACCGTTGGAGCGCGTGATGTTGCAGTTGCCGCTCGACAGCGGCCAGCTCGTGCTGATTCTGACGCTCATCGCCTACAGCTTTCGCTGGCTTGCCACGCGCCGCTTCCCGGTCATCCGGCCTCAACCGGCGATAGCCGTTACATTCGCTGCCTTTATTACGGCCTGTTTGATTTCGTTCTTTCCGGCGCGCGATTTCCGCGACTGGGCCACGGAGTGCATCAAATGGCTACAGATCGCCGTCGTAGCGCTGCTCGTGGCCGGCGAGCAAGATCCGCGCAAACGCTGGATCGTCCTCGGCGCGATTCTCGTCTCCGCGGCCGGTCAAGCCGCTTTTGGGTTGATTCAGGCCGATGTGCGCGGGTTCGGTCCGCCGGAGTTTCGCATTCGTGGCACAGATGCCTATCGCGCTTACGGCACATTCGAGCAGCCGAATCCATTTGGCGGGTTCATGGGCTTGACATGGCCGGTTGCGGCTGCGCTAGCCTTGTGGGCAGCCGCACAGCTTGAGTCAATGTTGTGCAGCCGCGGCTTTCGGCCGCTTGCTCGAACGAACGGCGCGCAGTGGCGGATATTTCTGCTCCTCGTTACTTCGACGCTGGTTGCTGGGCTGTGCATCCGTGCGCTTGTCGCCAGCGGTTCGCGCGGGGCGTTGGTGGGGGCAGGTGCAGCAGCAGTCGTCGTTGCTCTTGTCTTGCTCCGGCACCCCTGGCGCTGGGTTGGCAGTGCGTTCGTGCTGGCGCTGGCCTTGTTTGCCCTCGACGTGATCAACATTCCGGCCTCGCTCGAAGCGCAGTTGCGGTATTTTAGCGACCCCGGCAGCGCATTCGGCCTCGATGTGCGCAACGCGCACGTCACGCCGATCACTTTCTCCACCATCGAGCGATTGGCGCATTGGCAAGCGGCCCTGCGCATGATCGAGTCTAGCCCATGGCTAGGCGTTGGCTTTGGCAACTACGCGGCAGCCTATCCGGAGTTCCGGCTGTTGCCCTGGGAGAACGCACTTGGCCACGCCCACAACTACTACCTGAATATCTTTGCCGAGATGGGCGTCATCGGTCTGCTCGCGTATCTCGCGCTCTGGTCGGTGATCGTTCTCATCACGTGGCGGACGGTGCGGCGACGCGGACATCGGGCACTTTCAGCAGCGGTTTGCGTTGGCGTCCTTGGTGCTTGGGTGCATCTCACTGCACATCACCTGTTCGACAAGTTGTATGTCGCCAACATGCACTTACTGATCGGCGCGTATCTCGGCTTCGTGATCGCTGCTGCAAAAGTGTATCATCCTCAGCATGACGCACATACCCACTCAGCCTACGAGCCGGCTGCGCCTGAGCGATGCGCAGGTGCAAGCCTATAAACGTGAGGGCTATCTCATCGTTCGCGAGCCGATCTTCCCCCAGGCGAAATTCGAGAAGCTGAAGCGATACTTCGAGTCGTTGCTCGACAACCTCGATGTTGGCCAGCGGCCGGAGGCGATGGATGTGCCCCACTTCGTTCATCCCGAATTGTTCGAATGGTTGTTCGCCGACGAAGTGCTGGACCTCGTTGAACCGATCTTGGGGCCGAATATTGCTTTGTGGTCCAGCCACTTTATCTGCAAGCCGAAGGGTGATGGCAAGCGCGTGCCATGGCACGAGGACAGCGCCTACTGGAAGGGGGCGCTTGAGCCGATGGAGGTGTGCACCATATGGCTGGCCATTGATCCGAGCACGACCGAGAACGGCTGCATGTACGTCATCCCACGCACGCACCACAACGGATTCTCCGACTATGAACCAGTAGATCCGGCGCAGAACGTGTTTCACAGTGAGATCACGCCCTCACAGCGCAAAGATCAGTTGGCAGTGGCGGTCGAGTTGCAACCGAACCAAGCCAGTTTGCACGATGGGCGACTTCAGCACGGCAGCCCGGCCAACACCAGCAACCTGCGCCGTTGCGGCTATACCATGCGCTACATGCCGAGCTACGTCAAGCACACGCCGCGTCGCGATGCGAACGGCCGGCCCCTGCATCAGATCTACCTGGCGCGCGGGCGCGACCTGGCCGGCAACGATTACGCCGATCCGGCGCGGTCCTATCCCGAGCTGGCGCGCTTCCGTGAGCAGAGTGGGAAGAAGTTTCACTAGCTTTGGCGATATACTCCTAAGGAGGAGTGCGATGGGCAAGCGAGTAATGATCGGTAACGCTGCGGACGTGCCGGCAACCGGCCTCAAGACGTTCAACGCCGAAGGCACACCGATCGTTGTGGCGCGGGTGGGGGAAAGGTATTGTGCGGTGGTCAACAAGTGTCCGCACCTTGGCTTGCCGATAGCCGGCGGCAAAGTTGAAAACGGCGTGATCACGTGCCCCTTCCACAACTCGCGCTTCGATATGTGCACGGGCAAAAACCTAGACTGGGTGCAAGGTGTGGTCGGCGTCAAGTTGCCGGAATGGTCGCGCAGGATCATCGCGCTGGGCAAAGAGCCGACGCCGATTCAAAGCTTCAACGTCACCGAAGAAGACGGCAAATTGTTCGTCGAAGTGTAGGCGCGCAGCGTTTATCATTTCCGACATGGACGCTGCATCATTCGACGCCTACCTTCGCGAGCATCGCGAGCGCCTGCTCGAAGACTACAAAGACTTCCTGCGCCAACCGAGCGTCGCCGCCACCGGCCAGGGCATTCCGGAGATGGCCGCGTTGGTTGCGCGGCGCCTATCCTCGCTCGGCGCAGACGTGAGGGTCGTGCCAACCGATGGCGATGCGCCGCCGGTCGTGTGGGCCGAACTCGGTGAGGGGGACAAGGAACTGCTGATCTACAACCACTACGACGTGCAGCCTGCGGAACCGTTGGAGCTATGGGAGTCGCCGCCGTTCGAGCCGGCCATTCGCGACGGCAAAATCTTCGCGCGCGGCGCAGCCGATGACAAAGGCGAATTGGTTACCCGCATCCACGCCATCGAGGCCTGGCTGGCGACACAAGGCAAGTTGCCCTTCAAGATCAAGTGGCTGGTCGAGGGCGAAGAGGAGGTCGGCAGTCCCCACCTTCATCTCTGGGTCGAGCGGTATAAGGACTGGCTGCACAAGCCGGATGGCCGGCCGATGGACGGCTGTCTATGGGAGTTCGGCGGCTTTGATGAGCAGGGACGCTTTACGCTCACGATGGGAGTGAAAGGCATCTGCTACATCGAGCTGCACGCCAGAGGCGTGAGCCACGATCTGCATTCGTCCAACGCCGCGCTGGCGCCGAACGCAGCTTGGCGGCTGGTGTGGGCGCTCAACACGATCAAAGATACCGGCGAGCGCATCTTGATCGAGGGTTACTACGACCACGTGCGCGCGCTCACGCCGGAAGAAGAAGCCGTGTTGCGCGCGATGCCTTTTGAAGAAGCAGAGATCAAAGCCAAGTGGGGCATCACCGACTTCGTCACCGGCGTCACCGGCTTCGACGCGGTCAAGCGACTGTTCTTCCAACCCACGGCCACCATCTGCGGCCTGACCAGCGGCTGGCAAGGGCAGGGCACCAAAACGGTATTGCCTGCGGTCGCCAGCGCGAAGGTGGACTTTCGGCTGGTGCCGAACCTCACACCGGAGCTCGTGCTCGATCTCTTGCGCAAGCACCTGGACAAACATGGCTTCAGCGACATCGAGATCAAGTTCCTGGGCGGCTACCGCGCCGAGCTGTCGGATGTGAACGCGCCGATCGTGCATGCAGCGGCCCGCGCATGCGAACGCATTTACAACCAGACGCCGGTGAAAGTGCTGCTCAGCCCTGGCAGCGGCCCGATGTATTCGCTCTCGTCGTTTATCGGCGGCGTGCCGGTCGTCTGCGCCGGCATCAGTCATCCCGATAGCCGTGTGCACTCGCCGAACGAGAATGCCATCCTGCAGAATTACTACGAGGGCATGCGCTACATGGGCGCGCTGATTGATGAGTTTGCGCGAGCATGACGCGCCGCCGCAATTATCATCGGTCGCGTCTGTGAAGCGATTCCCCTCCTCTTTCGACGCGCACACGCACGGCATCAGCACCCTGGTCGTGGTGATTGTCGCGCTCGTGGTTGTGCTGACCGGCGTGGCTGCTCAGGCCGGCCGGTCGCTCTTTTTTGCTACGGTGAGCGTCGGGCTTTCGGCTTTCTTTGCCTTTTTGTTTGCTCTCTCGCCGAATGGCGTCGAGGTGGGCGACGACGTGGTGTATATTCGCCGGCGCTGGGGCGGCGTTCCGCGCCACCTGGCTGCACTCACCAGTGCTCGGCGCATCGCAATTCACGAATTGCAGTCCTCGATCCGGCTGGTGTCGGTGGGCGGCGTGTTCGGCTGGTATGGCACGTTTCAATCCCCCACGCTTGGCGAGTTCAAGATGTTCGCCACCCGCCTCGACCGGCTGGTGCTGATGGACTTTCAGGGTGAGCGGATCGTAGTGAGCGTGGATGAGCCGGATGCCCTGCTCGCCTTGTTGCGAGTACAGACTGGGTAGGCCAGGGCAATGCCTGGCCTACCCAGTTGCACCCCACCCGCGCACGCACTGCTCTCCAACTGCTACGATCGCCTCCGGCAAGTCCGCGTTCCCCCGTCTTAAAATGCACCCCCGATTTGAGGTACGCTGGATTACAATCTTGTATATGGCTGAAGCAGGGGTTTTAGCAACCGCTGCACCCTCTGAGGTGAGTGCCCCGGTTGTCCGGTCGGTGGACGATATGTATCACGTCCCGCGCGACGGGCAAAAGTATGAACTCATCGAAGGAGAGCTGATCGTGTCGCCGGCTGGGATGAAACATGAAGAAGTTGGAACCGAACTGCTTTTCTTGATTCGCTCTTTTCTTGCGAAGGAACGTCTCGGCAAAGTGTTCGGTTCGAGCGTGGGTTACCAATTGGCCGAACGGATTCTGTTGTCACCTGATGTGTCCTTCGTCCGAACCGAACGCTTGCCGGGAGGGGAGTCACCTGAAGGCTTCGGCCAGTTCGCTCCCGATCTCGCCGTCGAGATCATCTCGCCGAGCGACAGCATGACGACTATCGAGGACAAAGTCGAACTCTATCTGAAGCACGGCGCGCAACTCGTCTGGGTGATTAACCCCAAACTACGCCGCGCCACGATCTACCGTGCCGACGGTTCGGTGAGCGTAGTGCGGGGGGACGGCATGCTGAGTGGCGAGGCTGTATTGCCGGGCTTCGCCTGCGCTCTGGCCGACATTCTGCAAAGCTAGCCCTCTTTATCTCCTCCCTGCGCGCGCAGCGTCGTCACGCATGACGCGCAGGTTTTGGGTTCGTTTGCCGGCATTCGCTACAATCCGCGGCGATGTCCATCCTCAGCGGCGTGAACGTGAGCAAGTCGTTCGGCGCGTTCGACGTGTTCACCGGCTTGAGCTTTAGTGTTGCGCGCGGCGACAAGATTGCGCTCATCGGCCCGAACGGCTGTGGCAAGACAACGCTGCTGCGCATCATCGCCGGCGAGGACGAATCCGATGCCGGCGGTCGGGTTCACGTCGCAAGGGGCGTCACGCGCGGTTATCTGGCGCAATCGGCAGAAGAATCTGACGAACGCACGGTGTGGCAACTGGCGCAATCGGCCTTTGGAACGTTGAATGACCTGCAATCGCGCCTCGCCCAGATCGAACGTGTGTTGGTTCAGGTCAATCGCTCGGATGAGCAGTGGTCGCGCCTGCTCGAGACCTATGGCGCGCTGCAGCACGAGTTCGAGTTGAAAGGCGGCTACGAGGTCGAGCCGAAGATCAGGCGCGTGCTGCAGGGTCTTGGCTTCGCCGAAGCGGATACGCATCAACCGATCGCCGCGTTGAGTGGTGGTCAGCGTGTGCGTGCCAACCTCGCCCGATTGCTCCTGCAATCCCCCGACGTGCTGCTGCTCGACGAGCCGACCAACCACCTCGATCAGCAGGGCGTGGAGTGGCTCGAGGGCTATTTGCAAGAATGGGAGGGCACGTTGATCGTCGTCTCCCACGACCGCTACTTTCTCGACGAGGTATGTGACCGGGTGTGGGAGATGGGCAAGCGCGCCGACGGTCAGGCCTACTTGGAGGCCTATCGCGGCGGCTATACCGAATACGTCCAGCAGCGCGTCGAGCGGCGCGAACGCGCCCTGGCCGAATATGAGGCGCAGCGCGAGTTCATCGCGAAGCAGGAGGAGTATATCCGCCGCAACATCGCCGGCCAGAACACGGCGCAGGCCAAAGGCCGGCTGCGCCGATTGAATCGTCTGGAGCGTCTGGAGCGACCGGTGCAACAGCGCGTCCTCTCGCTGCGCCTGCACAGCGGCTCTCGCAGCGGCGACCGTGTGCTAGAGACGCGCGCGCTATCCGTCGGTTATCGCTCGGCGAACGTTCAGCCCTCGACGCGCGGTGTGTTGTTCACTGCGCCCGACCTGTTGTTGATGCGTGGCGAGCGTGTGGCGTTGATCGGCCCGAATGGGACCGGCAAAACCACCTTTCTGAAGACCATCACCGGCGCGTTGCCACCGCTGGCCGGCGAAGTCAAGGTCGGGGCCGGCGTGCGCATCGGCTATTTCGCACAGGCCAGTGAGGGGCTTGACCCCGATCACACCGTGCTAGAAGCGCTGATGTCGGCGCGGGCTGACTTGAAGTTGAGTGAGGCGCGCGACATCCTGGGCCGCTTCCTGTTCAGCGGCGACGATCACTTCAAGCGCATTGCCATGCTGAGCGGCGGTGAACGTGGGCGCGTAGCGTTGGCCAAGCTGGCGCTGCAAGGCGCCAACTTCCTGCTGCTCGACGAGCCGACCAATCACCTCGACATTCCATCGCAAGAGGCGCTCACCGAGGCCCTGCAACAGTTCGACGGCACGCTGTTGTTCGTATCGCACGACCGTTACCTGATCGCTGCGCTGGCGACGCAACTGTGGATTTTGGAACGCGGTGCAGATGGTGTGGTGCGCATGAGCGTCTTCAAAGGCCCCTACGATGAATGGCGCGAAGCGCGTGAGGCACAAGCGTCCCCCTTGCCGGTCGCCGACCAAAAGAACGGCGCTCAGCGCGCGCCGCGTGGAGCGGTAGCTACGCCTGGGATGTCGAAGAATGCTCAGCAGCAACGCCAGGCGAAGCTAGCGTCTATCGAGCAGCGCATCCAGGCGCTCGAAGCGCAAATGGAAGCGCTCGCCGACCGGATGGCCCAAGCCGGCAGCGACTTCGCGCGCGTCCAGGCGCTAGGCGAGGAATATCGAAGAGTGGAGCGTGAGTTGGCCGAAGCCTGGGAAGAGTTCGAGAGGCTGGCCTGAAGGCCTATCTGCTGTGCCAATCCTCCACCGGATCGAACGGCCACATCGGTCGTGGGATGCGCCTGTAGGGTAGCGTAGTCAGGTTGGGCGTGCAAATGCCCGGCGCGTCCAGTATGCGGATCTCGGCGGCGAAGGGCGAATAAGCAGCGCGGAAGCCGGCCGGTGACTTGACGATCACGATTTGCGCATCTGTTGGCTCCAACCCAACCGAGCGATATAGCTCGGGATCCCATTGAATGCAGGCGCGCTCCATCACCACGATGTGCACGTGCCCGGCTTGCAGGACGACCGTTCGCCCGCGGTGCATCGTTGCGCCGCGAAATCCCTCGCCCTTGTGCACGAATGCGCCGTCCGAGATCAATCGCACTCGTCCGGACACGGTGACCGGCCGGTACAGTGTCGTCCCCGAGTACGCCCCCAATGACACCGTAACTTCGCTCCCCACGCCCGATGCGATCATCTTTGCTACGGCCTGCGGATCAACGATGTTGGTGTAGCAGTCCTTCGCCGGCTGCGTATCGAGCAACGCTTTCAGCGTCACTGTGCTGTCGCCCGGCGCGCCGGACGACGGCGCATCGGCTGAGTCGGCCAACACCCACGGCTTGCGTTCGCCGGCCAACGCTTCGGCGATCGTCGGCTCGGTTGGCGCGAGTTCGACGCGGTGTTCTTCCTTGCGCTGCCACCAAACATCGGCGAGTTGTGTGGCGATCTCCTCGGCGCGCCTGCGTTGCGTCTCGTCGGCGACGACGACGACGGCGCAGCCGGCTTCGGGCGCATCCATCCACGGCTGCATCGGAAAGATCGAGATGTCGAGGATGCCCGACTCCTCCAGATGCGTTCGGGCGGCCTGCAGCAAGTCGTGAATGACGCCGTGCGTCGTCTGCGCATTTTCGGCGGGGACGATCATCGGCAGCTTGGCCATGACCGTGACCGGTGTGATCTTGCCGGCGGCAGCATCGAGCAGCAGTTGCATGCCACGCGCGCCGGTCTCATACAGGTCAATGTGCGGGAAGGTGAGATAGCCGACTAACCCATCGGCGGCCTCGCACATCAACCGGGTGATGTTTGCATGTAGGTCGAGCGTGGCGACCAAGGGCGTGCGTGGGCCGACGATTTCGCGCACGCGCTGCAACACGTCGCCGGTGGCGTCGTCATAGCCCTCGGCGCTCATCGCCCCGTGCATCACCATCAGCACGCCATCTACAGGCTCGGCGATGGCGTCGCGCAGGCGCGCCAGCAGCTCGTCGCGGATGGACTCGTACACCTCGCGCACGATCGGCGCGCTGGATGAAGAGGACATGGCGCGCAGCAGCGGGATGAGCCAGACGCCGCGCTGCGCTGCGACATCCATCGCGCCGGCGACTTCCGCGCGTGTGCCGGCGGCGGCATCGAGCATGGCCTGGCCGTGGGCGATCTGTTCCGGCCCGAAGTGCTGCCACGAGCCTTTGACCGGCGAGAAGAATTGCGACTCTTGGACGAAAGAACCGATGGCGATGCGCATTTGTGATCTCCAAGTCACCAGCATAGCCGCGATGCAGAACGAAGGCAAACCTTTCCCCTATGCTGTGGATATTGAAGGTAGATGCAGTTGAGCAACGACGAGGCTGTGACCGAAGATGAATCGGTCGCAATTGCGCTGCTTCGGCAAAAAGATGTCAGGGGACTCGAAGTGCTCGTCCACCTGTACCAATTGCGCGCATTGCGCATGGCCTTTCTCATCGTGGGCAGCCGCGATGTAGCTGAAGACGTCGTCGCCGACGCATTCATCGTGGCCTTCGAGCGCATTCATCAGTACGACCCGAAGCGTCCGTTTGCGCCGTGGTTTTATCGCATCGTCGTCAATCTGGCGCTGAAGTGGTTGCGTCGAAACCGGCGACATTCGCCGTGGGAGACGGCCGAGGAGCGGCCATGTAACTCGCTTCAGCCAGACGACATCGCCGAGCGCAACGAATCGCTGTACGCCGTCAGAGCGGCGTTGTGGCGCTTGTCGGGTGAA
This sequence comes from Candidatus Roseilinea sp., assembly GCA_025998955.1. Taxonomy (NCBI): domain Bacteria; kingdom Bacillati; phylum Chloroflexota; class Candidatus Thermofontia; genus Candidatus Roseilinea; species Candidatus Roseilinea sp. Next base: position 1,704,621 of record AP024676.1, on the reverse strand, counting down.
CAACGGACGACCGTCGTCTTGCGCTTCTACATGGATCTGGAGGAACGCGAGATCGCTGCGCTCATGAACGTTCCACTGGGAACAGTCAAGTGGCGGCTGCATCGAGCGAGAAAGACGTTACGAGAGGTGTTGCGTCAATGGGAAGAAGCCGGCGAACGTCGGTTTCTTCGAACTGACTTGCGGCAGCATGAGAAAGCCAATGACTCAAGACCGTTTCCACAACCACGATCAACGCGATGAGGATGCGATCGTGCGGCAAGCGCTGAACACGCTGGCCGTGCGTGGTGTATCCGACCACGCAGATGTAATGGGGAGGGTTCGGCGCAAGTTGTCTCAAGGGGCCGATCTCGACGCGTCCCAGCGTTGGCGCTATCCGTTATCTGCACTGGCTTCGCTGGGCTTCCTCGTTGTCTTAGTTGCCGTCGGGGTATGGATAGCACTTGCGTCTGCCGGCGCTTGGTCATCGCGTCCTCCGACGGGCGCCGCGGTGGGCAAAGAGTCGCCGGCCATAGCGGAAGGCTCGCCCATGGCAGTAAGCGCGGATGGATCGCGCGTCGCTTTCGTGGACAGCCGCTATCGTGTCACTGTCTGGGATCTCGAACGCGAGCACCCCATCCGCGCTCTGACCACGGTGACCCCGCCGGTGCGGCTTCTCTTGGACCCGAGCGGGGTTCGGCTTGTCATCAGGGAACCCGACCGCGTGTCCGTCTGGCTGGTGGATCAAGGTGCGCGCGCGTGGCAACGCAAGTTGATGGCGTCCGATGACATCGTCATTCTCAGCGGCGATGGCAATTGGCTGGCCATATCCAGCGGTGCAGTGGTGGAGCTTCGCGATACACAGTCCGGTGAGCACGTTGCAACGTTCTCGTATCGAGACGAGGGCATTGCAGCCGTGCATTTTGGCTACGACGACCGCGTCATCATCGTGCTGACGTCCAAAGATCGCGTGGATATCAAGCACATTCCTGTCTGGAAAAGCAAGGTGACGCCATGACTGTAGATCAAGCGCTTATCGCTGCACTGCACTTGTCGCTTGGCTGCGTGTTCATCTTGGCAGCCGTTGGCAAGCTACGCACCTGGGGAACGCTGCGCGACGCCGTAGAGCGATTGACGATGCATCGCTTGTCAGGCGCAGCAGCACAGTCGGCTGCGTTGGGATTGCCGCCGGCTGAGTTCGCGCTCGGCGTTGGATTGCTGGTGGGGTTCTGGCCGGCGCTTCTCCCCGCGATGGCCGGCACGCTGCTCGGCATCTTCTCTGTGGTGATCGCCGCGCATCTCCGGCGGGGAAACAATCTGTCGTGTAACTGCTTCGGCGAGAGTAGCGCTGCGATCGGTCCAAGCGCGCTCGTGCGCAACCTGATCTTGCTTGGGATGGCCTTATGGATGACCGGCTGGGCTTGGGCGCATCCTGCGCGGACGTTTACTCCAGTTTGGTTGCTTGGGTTGGGCGCGTCTGAGTTGGCCGGCTTGCTCGTCGTCGTGGTGAACCTGATGATGATCGTGTTTGCCTTGAGCGAGGGCAGCGTGGTGTTTGTGAAGCCACAGGTATAGATCATGCAAGGAATCTGGTTGATCGCCTTTTTGGCGCAATGGGCGTTGTTGCTCCTGCTCGGTTTGTTGGTGATCGGCGTGTTGCGCCAACTGAGCACCATGCAGCAACATTGGCGCATGGCTGCGCCGCCGATTACTTCCCTCGAGGTCGGTGATGTGTTGCCAGATCTGTATCTGCCTGACCAAGATGGTTCGATGGTCTTGGTCAGAGATCACCTCAAGCAACGTGGCGGCGTGATTCTCTTTTTGAGCGGCACGTGCGCCGCTTGCCGCGCAGTGCTGGAACAGCTCGAAACGCTCGATGACCGTGATGTCACCGGTCGCGGCATCGTGCTTGTCATGGTGGGGGATAAAGCTGAGGCGCGCCGGCTGCTGCAAGCCCACCCTCGGCTCGCTTCTTCGATCGGTGCGCTCTTCGACGTCGAAGGCGCAGCGATGCGCCGCTTGAGCCTGATCGCCGTGCCCACCGGCTTGGTTGTGGACGAACGCCATCGCCTTGTCAGTCAAACGTTCAATCCGCATGCCGGCCAGTGGATATACAAGGCGCTTCGCATCGCGCCACCGATTCAGCACAAGGCGCATGCTGAGATCGGTTTGATCGTGCCGGCGGCCTATGCGGCGTCGAGAGAACTTCATTCAGCGCCTGAAGGAGGTGATCGAATGTGATCGAAGGCTTGGCCGATCGAACGACGGGTTTCGTCATGCACCAGCTCTCGCGTCGCGGCTTTTTGAAGGGAGTGGCAGCCTTAGGTGTGGCGCTCGCCGGCGGCCTCTCTGCCATCGGACGAGCGGCGAAGGTTGTTGCAGCCGGCTGCCCAGGCGAATGCTTCGGCCCGTACGACCCGTGCGTATCGCAGTGCACCAGCGGTGGGCTGACATGTTGGTGCGTATGTGGCGGATGCAACTGCACTCCTCGCCGGGTATATGCCTACGGCAGCTGGCACGGCGATCCATGCGTATTCGATTGCGCATGCGTCGCGTGTGGGTAAAAGGATTGAGTAATTCAAACAGGAGGTCATGCTATGTCAGAACGATGGAACAGCGGCGTCGCCCAAACCGAGCCGCAGCCTGGTCAGTGGACCAAGCAAATTCTCAAGGCGAATATTCCCGAAGTGTTAAGTTCGAAAGAGCCGATCATCAGTGCCGCCGGCAAGGACAGCAAGTTTTTGGGCAGGGTCATCATCGAGTACTACGAGATACCCGGCGCCAAGAGCGATGCCGACGGCGTCGCCTACCTCGCCGAGGCCGTCAACGGCGATCACAGAGGTTTGGCCAAGCGCGTGGCCGTCGGTTTTGTGGCGCGCTTGCTCAGCTAATCAACGGTTGGCATCCATGCTGCTGTGGCCTGACAAGTCCGCGCAGCATGGATGTCTTCCCTTTCTTCATCCGCAATTCTGCTTTACATCCTCCAACGCGCCCGCGATGGCTTCCAGCGCGCGATCTAGGTCGGCCTCGGTATGCGCTGCCGAGAAGCCGTGGTGCGCCGAGACGTGCACATATGCGCCGCGCCGAATACATCCGCGCACGAAGGTTAAAAACGCTTCGTGGTCCTGCTGCGCGGCCTGCCGGTAGTTCACCACCGGCTGATCCGGGTCGAGGCCGAAGTACAGCCCGAAGCGCGGCCCGATGTATTGCAAGCGCACCTTCACGCCGCTGCGCGCGATCAGCTCCTGAAAGGCGCCGTAGAAGTACTCCCCTAGCGCGTCGAGGCGCTCGTAGAACCCCGGCCGGCCGTACTCGTCCAGCGCCGCGTCGGCCGCCAGCGCGGCGGTCAGATGTGCCAGGTAGGTGCCGCTCATCTCGGCGCGCCCGGCCGGCTTCAAGTGCATCATCACCTCGCGCCGCCCCACCAGCGCGCTGATCGGCATGCCCCCGCCGAACGCTTTGCCCAGCACGGCCAGGTCTGGCGTCACGCCCAGATATTGTTGTGCGCCGCCCGGCGCCACGCGGAAGGCCGTCAACACCTCGTCGAAGAACAGCAGCGCGCCGTAGTGATCGCAGAGCTCGCGACAACGTTGGACGAAGCCCGGCTGCGGCGGGATGCAGCCGGAATCGTAGTTGATCGGCTCCATGACCAACGCGGCGACCTCGTGGCCGTGTCGCTCGAAGATCGCTTCCAGTGCGTCTGGGTCGTTGAAAGGCGCAATGATGATCGTCTGGGCAGTTACGGCGGGGACGCCGGTGGATTCGGGGTAGGGCAGCGGCGCGCTGGCCGGACCGGCGTGCGCCAGTGGCGGCGCCCAACTGAAGTTCAGAAAGTCCGAATAGCCGTGAAAGTGCCCCTCGAACTTGATGATCTTCTCGCGGCCGGTTGCCGCGCGTGCCAGCCGTAGGCCGTGCATCATCGTCTCGGTGCCGCTGGATGAGAAACGCGCCATCTCCGCGCAAGGCACCCGCGCGCGTAATTTCTGCGCCAGCGCCACCTGGTATTCCGTCTCCGCCGCACAAATGATCCCCAGCTCCAACGCGCGCATCACCGCGGCTTTGATCGCCGGGTGATTGTGGCCGAGCAACGATGCGCCGTGCGAGGTGCACAGGTCTACGTAGGGGCGCTCATCCAGATCGAACACGTACGCGCCATCGCCTCGCGTAATGTAGAACGGGCGCCCTAGCGCCTTGTTAAAGCGCGCCGTGGCCGTCACGCCGCCGGGAAGCACCTGCTGGGCCTGATCGAAGAGGACTTTTGCAGAATCCATGCACAGCGAATTTAATCACACAGGCGGGGAGTTGCACGCAAGTATGCTGCAGCGTGGCAAGCCGGCGACATCGGCGCCGATGTCGCACGCCCTGACTGTGGATGATGAGCCGAGCGTTGCTTCATCGCCAAGGCTGCTGCCGAAGCGCACGGGCTATCAAAACGACCGGGCGTCTGACGGGCGCGCAGCTCCGGCTCTGTTCAAGTCCCGCAGCTTCGATCGGGCGCTGCTCGATGTCAGCCTGGGCTACCGGTTGTTGGCTGGCCTGGCCGCCCCCCGCGCGATTCGATCGTCGCCAGCTTACGCGCCGGCGATCATGTTGACGTCCGGGACGGCGCGACCGATCAAGCCGTCGGCCTCGACGTCGGCTTGCCGGCGCGAACCTACGATGGCTCGCCCTTGAAGCAGAAACGATCGCTGGCGAGTTGCGGAGCCGGCGTTGTTCGCAGTAGTTGCACAAGCGGCGCTGCGATCGCACAATCCGTCGCACGATGAACACACAAGCGTATCCTTTCAACGGCCTGGGCATGCACCTGGGCAACCTGTCACGGCTCTCAAACGCTCAGACGCGCTCCATCAGCGCCGAGAACTTCACCGGTGAGAAGGGCAAGGGCGGTATGGCGATCGAAGGCACAGGCGCGAACGCCGCGCGCGAGCTTGGCCAGGGCTGGAAGGTCTCACCCTCGGTCTCGATCGCGCCGCGCACGACGTTCACGCTGGCCCAGATCGAAGGCAGCGGCGCAATCCAGCACATCTGGATGACGATGTTCCCTGATAAGTGGCGGCGCGCCGTGCTGCGCATGTATTGGGACGGCGAGGCAACCCCTTCGGTCGAGACGCCGGTGGGTGATTTCTTTTGCTGTGGTTGGGGTGTGCGCTGCAACGTCGCCTCGTTGGCCGTGTGCGTCAACCCCGCCGGCGGCTTCAATGCCTACTGGGAGATGCCCTTTCGCAGTGCCGCGCGCGTCACGCTGGAGAACCTGGCCGACGACCCGTTGGTCTGTTACTACCAGATCACCTACGCGCTGACCCACGTTCCCGAAGACGCAGCCTACTTCCACGCTCAATGGCGGCGCAGCAATCCGCTGCCCTATAAGTCAGTGCATACGCTGCTGGACGGCGTGCAAGGCAAAGGGCACTACGTCGGCACCTATCTGGCCTGGGGTGTGAACAACAACGGCTGGTGGGGCGAGGGCGAGGTCAAGTTTTATCTGGACGGCGACGAATGGCCCACCATCTGCGGCACCGGCACGGAGGATTACTTCGGCGGGGCGTGGAACTTCGAGCACCCTAAAGGGGAGTATGGCGTGTTCTGCACGCCCTACAGCGGCCTGCCGCAAGTCATCAAACCCGATGGGCTGTATCAGAGCCAGCAGCGTTTCGGCATGTATCGCTGGCACATCGCCGATCCCATTCGCTTCGAGCGCGACCTGCGCGTGACGATCCAAGCGCTGGGCTGGCGCAGCGGCGGACGGTATCTGCCGCTGCAAGACGACATCGCTTCAACGGCGTTTTGGTATCAGACCGAACCCCATGCGCCCTTCCCGACGTTGCCGGATCGCGATGGTCTAGAGGTGATCTGAGAAAGTAGCGCCCAACGCACTCGAAGCGCGTTGGGCGCTTAAACTGCTCCAAGAACCCGGTTCCGCAAAGAACTCCGGGTCCCTGTTTCAACGCTCACTCGATCTCGTAGGTCACCTGCACCTGGATGGTGACGTCTTGCGTGCCCGGCGTGATGGACGCGCCGCCTCCCAGGCCTTCGCCCGTCGGCGCGGCTGCAAACACCGGCATCGGGCTGCTGCTCGAAACGATTTCCGAGATGGTCAGCACGCGCCCGACCTTCGCGCCGGCTGCGCTGGCCAATGCTTCGGCCCTGGCTTTCGCGTCGGCCATCGCGTCCTCGCGGGCATCGGCTTCGATCGCCTTGACATTTTCGATCGTGAAGACCAGCCCCTGAATCGTATTCGCGCCGGCGTTGATGGCCGCGTCGAGCACGGCGCCGGCGTTGTCCAGGTCACGCACCGTTACCCGCATGGTGTTGATCACGCGGTAGCCGGTGATCGGTCCGGGGCCGCTTGGCCCATACGACTGCTGCGGGAAGACGTTGAACTCGGCCGTGCGGATGTCCTTTTTCTCGACCCCGGCTTTCTCCAGCGCAGCCATAATTGCCGCCGTCTTGCGGTTGGCCTCGGTCAACGCGGCGCTCAGCCGCAGATTGACGATGTCCACGCCTAGCGTGACGCGCGCGATGTCAGGCGAGGCCGTCGCCCGGCCGACGCCCACCACGGTCACCGTGCGGCGGAAGGGCTGATCGTTCTGCTGAAGCATCGTGTTGGCGCGGGCAGGCTGGGCGGCCAGGACGGCTGCGGCCAGCGCGCCAGCAGCCAGGGGCATCAAAAGTCGTCTCGTCATGTTCGTTCCTCCTATGTTTGCTAATTCGCCTGTTCAGACGTCGAAGGCGCGCCGTTCGTTCCATGTGCGGTCGTCAGTGCGCCCCGCGCGTCCGGCGCTTGACCCAGCCGGCGATCCGGTCGCAAATCGCCGCCACCACTGCATCGGGCACACCGTTGGCCGCTGCGGATTTCAGCCGGAAATCGCATGGGTCGTTGACGTAGTCGCATACCTGCCACAGGTTGTTCTGGTCGAGCGCGATCTCCGTGGAGAACAGGTTCAGCCCGCACAGGCCGGCAATCTGTTGGGTCAGGCCGCGCAGGATGCCGAGCTGATAGCGGCTTTCGTCTTCGGGCGAGACCGGCTCCTGGATGTGGGTGCGGTCGTCGGCCCAACAAGGGAAGGTGCTGCCGCAGGCATAGAACACGCGAAACCACGCTCGGCGCTTGCCAAGCAGCTTCGGCTCGACCCATGCTTGCAGGATCGTCTGCTCGCTCGGCCATTCGCGGCGCTGCGCGAGCACATCTTCCCAGCGCGTCACCGGTTCGAGCACCCCGCTGCCACCGCTGTGCACGCTCTTCACCGAAAATTGGCCGCCCAGCGGGGTGAGGTCCAATCGCGGCAGGTTCGGCTGTTCTTCATACGCTGGGAGAAGAATCAGATGCGGCGCATAGAGCCCATGCGCGATCAGTGCCATGTGCATGGTCAGCTTGTTCCAGATGCGCCGCACGCGCGCGTATTCATTGATCATCAGCGGCACGTTGCGCTGCATGGCTTCGACGTGGCGCTCGTAGTCGCCGCCCCAGTCCCATACACGGTCCAGGCCGACACGCGCACGAATCTCACCGGCATCCAATCGAGCGGGGAGTTGAGCGAGCGCGTCTGGGCCACAGATGTGCGTGCTCACGCCTTGTGCGGCGCATGTGCGTTCGAGCAGGGTAATGAAGTCAGCATCGTATTCCCAAGCCCATAAGATCAGCAGATCGGCAACCTGGTGTTGGTTCGGGGTGAAGGTCATCGCTGGCAAGGTGATCGGCGGCTCGGCCCAATTTCGATGAGCGTCGCGCGATGCATTTACACCACGATCAGGTCGCGGGTGAACGAAGTCAGGCTTTGGCTGCCGTCCTCGGTGATCAGCACGTCGTCTTCGATGCGTACGCCGCCTATGCCGGGGATGTAAATGCCCGGCTCGACGGTGAAGGTCATGCCTGGCTGTAGCACGGTCGCGTCGCCTGCGACCATGTAGGGCGGCTCGTGCCCCTCCAGCCCCAGCCCGTGACCGGTGCGGTGGGTGAAATACCGGCCGTAACCGGCTGCCTCGATCACGCTGCGCGCGGCGCGATCTACCTCCTCGCCCGTTGCGCCCGGCTTGGCTGCCGCACGTCCGGCGGCGTTGGCTGCTTTCACCACGTCATAGACCTCACGCATGTTTGCGTCCGGCTCGCTGACGGCGATGGTGCGCGTGATGTCGCTGCTGTAATCGTCCACGGTCAGCCCGAAGTCAACGACCACCATGTCGCCCCGTCGTAGCGGCCGGTCGCTCGATGTGCCGTGCGGGTTGGCGCTGCTCGGGCCGGATTGCACCAATGGCGTGAACGGTAAGCCCTGCGCGCCGGCAGCCAGCATTCGGCTCATCAGCAGGTTGGCGACCTGGCGCTCGGTCATGCCCTCACGTATCTCCTCCAGCAACTCCGTGAGCGCCGCCTCGGAAAGCGCGATGGCGCGGCGCATGGCGGCGATCTCGTCCGCGTCCTTCACCATGCGCAGCGGTGCGATTAGATCGGCAGCCGAGGTCTGCCGGATGTCGGGCGCGGCCTCGCTGAGCAGCGTCCACTCCAACACGCGCATCTGCAGCGGCTCGACGGCGATAGTTTTGCCGCGCAGGTCGTGCGCTTCTGCCGCGGCGCGAAAGGCGTCGCGATATGGAACGCCGTCCTGATAACTGTGCACTTGCCAGTCCAACGCGACAGGCCCGGAGGTGGCTTTGCCCACCTCGAAGAAGGGTGCGATCAGGATGGGGGGGGCATCGTCAGCGGGGAACAATGCGACGATCGGGCGCTCGCTCAGGTGCATGTGCAGGCCGGTGAAGTAGATCAGATTCGGGCCAGGCACGAGCGCGACGTAATCTACGTTGGCTTGGCGCTGCGCTTGCTTGAGCTTGCTCAGTCGTTCGGTGGTCATGATCCAGGCTATTTTAGCGATGCCGGCGTGCTGCACGGCGTGTGGCTTTTATCAGGCGCTTCGCACAAGGGGGTGCATTTCACAATGGGGGAACGCGGACTGGCCCGCAGCAGTATTCGCCTCAGTCGCGCTGGGATGAATCCCAGCGCTGAGCATACGGGCAAGCCGCGCGCATCCCACCCCTTTTAGCCCAGGCGTTTACGCCTGGGCGAGTCTGCCCCCGTTGGCGAATGCACCCCGCACAACTCGGCCCGGCGTATAGTGTTAACCTATCAGGTCGTCAGGGCGTCGGGTGGTCGTCCAATCTCAGCGACCCGCTAGCCTACCGGCCTGCGTGACCTGATGACCGGTTGACCTGAACGACAAACCGAAGGAGGAACAAACGTTATGGGCAAATTTGGCAGCTTCGTGAATGGCATGATCATCGGCGCGATTGCCGGCGCAGTGATCGCCTTGTTGCTCGCGCCCAAGTCCGGCGAGGACCTGCGCGAAGACATCAAGCGCGAGGTGGATGAAATTCTCGAGGAAGGACGCCGTGCTTCCGAGCAACGCCAGCGCGAGATGGAGGAACAGCTCAACCGGCTGCGCGGCCTGTGAGCGAGCGGATCATGACCGACATCGTCATCAACGGCTACGCAATAGACGGCAAGTTGCTGCAGAAAAGGGCGATCCGGCGCTGTCAGATCGTTCGATGCAAGGCCGGCTGTTGCGCCGACGGCGTGTGGGTGGACTACGCGCACGCCCAACGCATCATTGCTCACGCCGAATTGATCCAACCTTTCATGCCGGCGGGGCGGCGCAGTCCGAGCACCTGGTTCGCCGAGTTACACGACGACGATCCCGCCTTCCCCTCGGGACGTTACATCGGCACGACTACGGTCGAAGACCCATCACACCCCAGCGGCACGACATGCGTGTTTCTGCGCCCCGAGGACCGCTACTGCGCCATTCAGGCCGCCTGCATCGCTCACGGGCGCTCACCGTGGGAGCTGAAGCCCTACTACTGCTGCCTTTTCCCGGTAGTGGACGAGTATGAGGATGCCGACGGCCGGCGTTTGCCGGTGAAGCGCCTGACGCTGGACGATGAGAACGATCTCTTCAACCGCGGCGGCGGGTGCTACGAAGAGTGCGCGTGTGAGCCGGAGTACGTCTTTCAAATTTATGCCGAAGAAGTCGCGCTGGCGCTGGGGCTGGAGGGCTATCGTGAGCTGTGCGCCACCGTCGGCGTGATACCCAGGCTGTGACCGTCAAACGACCAGCGCGCTCGTCCGAATCCGGCTGATGCCCCCGCCATCTTCGATGCTGCGCCCGCCGCCGAACGCGCGGAAGTATGGCTCGCCCAGCAGCTCCGCGCGGTATGCTGCGAACAGCATCGCAGGGATGCACGCCAGCAACGGCGCGAAGACTTCTGGGCACGGCGCATAGGGCAGGTGAGCGCCGTCGGCTGAAATCGTTGCCCCTTGTGGCGAGACCTCGATCACGCGACGGCCGATTGTCAACATGGCTGTCTTCACCTCGGCAGCGCGGCCGGCGTCGCGCTCGTTCGCTGATATGAGAAAGGTCGGCGTATTCACCGTCCTGGCGAAGTATTGCAAATGCGCCCACTCCTCCACGTCCTGGCCGATGGCCGAGTCGCCGCTCGCTTCCAGCACCTTCGCCGCGCAGAACTGTGCCGTGCCGAAGTTCGGCCCGCTGCCGCAGAACACGAACTCCCCTGCGTCGAGGGTGCGTTCGGCCAGCGTGCGTGCCAGCGTGTCGCTCATCTCGATTGTGCGCTGCGCCCGCTCGCTCATGTGCAGCAGGGCGGCCCGCCAGAGTTGGGTATCGCGTCCACGTGCTTCTGCCATGCGCAGCGCGCAGGCATACAGCATGATCAGCGAGGCGAAGTACGAGCGTGCGCCCGGCACCTGCACGCCGGCGGCGTTAGGCGTGTCGGGTGCTTTGGTCGTCAACACGCCGGCGGCAGCCTGGGCGATGGGCGTTCGATCGCTGCTCGTCACGGCGAAGGTGCGCAGCCCGCGTGCTTTGGCGCGCAGTACGCCCTCGATGGTGCGCGTGACGCCGCCGGAGACCGACACGCCGATCACTGCGCTCGTGCGCGCGCGCTGTGCGAATCCAGGCGTGTCGAAGTGGATCACGCCGTAGCGCGCGAATGCCATCGCGTTCTGCGCTTCGGTGGGCACGCCGGCGATGGATTCGAACGCGAACTCGGTCGCCAGCGCCGCAAAATAGCTATCGCCGCAGCCGATGACATGCAGCCGCTCCAATGTGCGGCAGAAGTCTTCGTCCAGGACGCGCGTTGCTTCCTCTAGGAAGGATTCCGTTACGTCTTTGATGAGTTGCGGCAGGGTGAGGATTTGTTCGCGAAAGTAGTTCATGCCGGTGCGATTGTAGTAGCGGCAGCTTCGATGTGGTTGCGGGTGCATTCGCCAACGGGGGCAGACGTAGAGCTACCCCGGCGTAAACGCCTGGGCTGAAAGGGGCGGGATGCGCGCATCTTGCCCGTATGCTCAGCGCTGGGGTTTATCCCAGTGCGACTTTGAGCGAATACCGCTGCGGGCCAGTCCGCGCTCCCCCATTTTGAAATGCACCCTGTAGTTGCTTGCGCCGCGGCGATCAGCGGCGTGCTTGATATCGAGCGCTGGGGTAGAATCCGGTTTTAGCAGGGCATTCGGCTGACGAAAATAAAGCTGCGCAGCCGCACCCGGTGTTGGAACATTTCAATCCGAGGATGATTCGTCCGTTCGACATTCGTGATGTAAGCGTCGTTCAGCGGCTGACCGCGTTGGCCCGGCCGCTGGCGTGCGAATTGGTGGCGGTTGACGGCGTGAATCCGCTGCGCGACGCCATCCGCTCGTATTTGGGGGGTGGGCGCGATCATGCGGTGGTGCTGGTCGAACGCGACGCCGATCATGACATCGAAGCCTTTGGCGTGATGTATGTGCTGCCGAATGCGAACGGCGACGGCAGCGAGAACGGCGCTGCGATCCACCGTCGCGCAGCGCTCGTGCTGATGGCGCCTCACGCACAATCGGACGAATTGATGGAGGCATGGATGTACCTGGCGCAGGAATTCGCCGTCGAGGCGGCGCAGCGCGGCGTGCATCACATCGTGGCGGAAGCTCCGGAAGTCGGCGGTGAGGCCGAGGCGTTGCAAGGCGCCGGCTTCGTCCCGCTCATCCAACAAGATGTCCTCAAGTTGGCGAATAGGCCCGACTTGGAGTCGTTGCCGGAAGTCAATGGGCTGCGCGAACAAACCAAGGACGACGAACCGCTGATCAAAGCGTTGCATCTGCGCGCTGCCCCGAAGATGACGTATCAGGCCGAAGTGTCGTTCGACCTACTGCGTTCCACCCACCGCATGGATCGCGGCTTCGTGCTGATGCGGGGAAACGATTTGGTTGCCCATGTCTCGGTGCGCCAGGGCAAGCGCGGCTATGGCATGCAGGCGCTGTTCCGGCCCGACGCCGAGCAGGACGCATTGCCGACCCTGCGGTTCGCGCTGGCGCATCTGCTGTCGCGCACCTGGCGGCCGGTTTATCTCACCGTGCGGCACTATCAGAGCTGGATGCTGCCCATCCTGGACGAGTTGGGTTTCGTGCATATGACCTCGACCATGCTGATGGTGCGTCACACGGCAGTGCGCGTCCATCAGCCAGTGTGGTCGCCGGTCGCAGCCGAAAGCGCTGCGATCAAGAACACGCACTCGGCCTCTATCCATCTTGAATCTCGCGCTTCGTCCTGCGATGGCGAAGGCGCGTATAACGAAGACGCGCTCCCGAGCGCGCATGAATATGCAAGAACTGCGAATCACTGACGACCTAGATACGCTTTTAAACGTACTGCCTCCCTCGATTGCGGAGGCGATCAGACGAATCGGACGCTTCAACGACCTCATCGAGGTCGTGATGGACTTGGGCCGGCTGCCCGAATCGCGCTACGTGAGCGCCGAGGCGAACGGCGACGCCGGCAGCTCGATCGCGCGCGAAGAGACGTTGGTGCTGCGCGAGACGGAGGTCACCCAGGAGGACCTGGACTACGTGCTCGAGCGCATCGGCGAGTTCGACGATGACAATCGCGCCGGCATCGCCCGCACGCTCCATCGCATCTCCGGCATTCGCAATCGCCGCGGCGTCGTAGTCGGTTTGACCTGCCGAGTAGGCCGCGCTGTGTACGGCACGCTCAAGATCATCGAGGACATCATCGAGAGCGGCAAGAGCATTTTGCTGCTGGGTAAGCCCGGCGTGGGCAAGACCACCATGCTGCGCGAAGCGGCGCGCGTGCTGGCCGAGACCAAACGCGTGGTGATCGTGGACACGTCGAACGAAATCGGCGGCGACGGCGATATCCCTCATCCGGCGGTGGGCCGCGCGCGCCGCATGCAGGTCTCGACGCCCAGCATGCAGCACGAGGTGATGATCGAGGCGGTTGAAAACCACAACCCGCAGGTCATCGTGATTGACGAGATCGGGCGCGAGCAAGAGGCTGAAGCGGCGCGCACCATCGCCGAGCGTGGCGTGCAACTGATCGGCACGGCCCACGGCCAAACCATCGAGAACTTGATGGTGAACCCAACGCTGAATGACTTGATCGGCGGCATCGAGAGTGTGACCCTTTCGGACGAAGAAGCCCGCCGGCGCGGCACCCAGAAGACCGTCTTGGAGCGGCGCGCGCCCCCCACGTTCGATGTGCTGATCGAAATTCGTGACCGGCATCGCCTGTTGGTGCACCACGACGTGAGCGAAGCGGTGGACGCGCTGTTGCGCAATCGCATGCCGGTGGCCGAGTTGCGTTACTGGGATGAAGAAGGCCGCATGCGCAGTGAGCGCGTCCGCCTATCGCAGGAAGAAGATGAGCGCGAGGCTGCGATGCCCGACCGCCGCGACCGGCGCTCCCGACGCGATGGCTACGGTGTGCGCGATGCATTTCGGCGCGAACGAGACGCTTACGAAGATCTGCCGGTGCTACGCACTGACAAGACCGGCGAGTCGGCGATTATCCGGCCTGGTGAACCGGAGGAGCATGAAGCCGAATCCGAAGCGGCAGAAGCACTCGAAGCGCGCCCCGGCGAATCGAAAGCCATGCGCCTGTTCGCGTTCGGTGTGTCGAAGCATCGCCTGAAGCAGGCGGCTCGACAGCTCGGCGTCCCGGCCGTGTTCGTGGACAGCCTGGATGATGCCGACGTGCTGATCACCGCCAAGTCGTACTATCGCCAGCGGCCGCGAACCATCGTCGAGGCCGAGCAAGACAACGTCCCGATCTACGTGTTGCGCTCGAACTCGGTGGCGCAGATGGAAAGCTGCCTGGCCGACTTGTTCGGCTTGACCGACAGCGAGCGCATTCCCTATGAGAGTGCGATCGAGGAGACCGAAGAGGCGATCCGACGTGTGCTGGCCGGAGAACGCGTCGTGGATCTATCTCCGCAGAACGCTTTCGTGCGCCGGCAGCAGCATCAACTCGCCCGTGCGTCAAACCTGGTCTCGCACTCCTACGGCAAAGAGCCGATGCGCCGCGTACGCATCTTCAGGGAGTGAGCGGCGAGCCGTGAGCCGTGAGCGGTGAGCCGTGAGCTACGGGCCGTGAGCCGTGAGCGGTGAGCCGTGAGCTACGGGCCGTGAGCCGTGAGCGGTGAGCCACGAGCGGTGAGCCGTGAGCTACGAGTTGTGAGTCGTGAACTCTGACTTCTGATCTCTGACTTCTGGCTTCTGACATCTGGTATCTGGACTCTGGATTCTCAATTCTCAACTCCCATCCATGTTCATCTCCTTCGAAGGCCTAGACGGCAGCGGCAAGACGACACAGATCCAACGTCTAGCAGTATGGTTGCGCACCCATCGTCAGCGCGTGCTGACGTTGCGCGAGCCCGGTGGCACCAAAATCGGCGATGCCATTCGCGCCATACTCCATGATCGGAGCAATTCGAACATGGATCCGCGAACCGAATTGCTATTGTATTGCGCATCGCGCGCTCAGCTCGTTGCCGAGCAGGTGCAGCCCTATCTGCAGAGTGGCGGCATCGTGCTGAGCGACCGTTTTGCCGACAGCACGCTGGCCTACCAGGGCTACGGCCGCGGCCTCGATCTGGACTTCCTGCGCGGCCTGCTCAATTTTGTGACGCACGGCATCAAGCCCGACTTGACGTTGTATTTCGACGTAGAGCCAGAACGGGCGCTCCAGCGCAGGATGAGCAGCGGCGCCGAGATCAACCGGATTGATGTCGAGACGATCGAATTCCATCGCCGCGTGCGTGACGGCTATCATCAACTGATTGCTCAAGAGCCGGAGCGCTGGCAACTGATAGATGCGTCTGCAACAACTGATCAGGTAGCGGCTCAGGTCAAGGACATCGTTAAGATGCGGCTAAACATCGCTGACTAGGGTGCCGGCATGATTCGCGTGAACGTTCAACGGGGGATCGCCTGGGCGATGAGCATGGCCGGCGTTGCTATCATTGCGCTCGGTATCGCCATCTTCGCTCAAGGCGCAAACGTCAGTGAAGCAGTGTCGCCCTTCGTCCCGCCGGCGCAGGATAGCCCAGGAACTGCTGAGTCGGCTCATTCGTCGCTTGCAGTCGAGGTATATCCGGTCCCGGAACGCATCTGGATAGACAAGCTCAAGGTGGATGCACTCATCCAGCCGGTCGGTCCCGGCAAGCGCGTTGGCCTAAACGCCGTCGAGTGGTCTGCGCCGAACAACCGGAACGTGGGCTGGCATGACTACTCCGGCAGGTTGGGGGAGGGCAAGAACATCGTCCTCAACGGCCACAACAACATTTACGGCGCCGTCTTTCGCAAGCTCTACACGCTGAAGCCCGGCGATGAGATCCGCTTGGGTGCAGGTGACCGGCAGATCGTCTACCGCGTGGAGGAGGTGAAGCTCTTGCGCGAGCGCAATCAGCCCCTCGAAGTACGCATTGCCAATGCGCAATACATTCAAGCCATGGACGACGACCGGCTGACGTTGGTCTCGTGTTGGCCGGAAACGAGCAACACCCATCGCGTGATCGTGATCGCCCGGCCTGTAGCACAGAACTGAGCCGCACACGAGCGAAGATGGAGCGAGTGACGCGCGAGGTCGCGCTGTGGTGTGCCATTGCCATCTTGGCGGGCGCACCGCGCCTGGTGCGACTGGACTTCCTGCTGACGAACGCCGAAGCGACGACGGCCCTGACCTCGCTTGCGATGTTGCGCGGTGAGCCGGCCGTCTTCTCGAACCCGCTGTTCGGCTGGCTACAGATGCTCCTCTTTGCTGTTTTCGGCGCAAGCGAAGTATCGGCCCGGCTGGTGCCGGCGCTGAGCGGCATTGCAGTGTGTCTGTTGCCTGCTATGTTACGCTCGCAGCTCGGACGAACACGCGCACTGATTTTCGCACTGCTGCTTGCCCTTTCGCCCACGTTGTGGTTCGTGTCGCGCGAAATGGGCGGCGCGATGCTGGCGTGGGCGTTGGCCTTCGCGGCATACTGCGCCTGGCGCGCCGATCGTCCCACTCCGGCGGCTGCTGCGCTGGGCGCGCTCCTTGCAACCGGCAGCGACGCAGCTGCGCCCCTAATCGTGACCATCCTGGCCTCGCGGGTTACATCCCCGCCCGCTTCTGTCCGGGTGTCGGCTCGCACGGCAGCGATCTTGTTGTTGGCATTCGTCTCGTCGGCCACAGCGCTGCTCATGCGCCCATCCGGCCTCGGAGATGCCTTCAACGGCTACGCGTCGTGGGCGCAGTCGTTGGGGTCAGGTGGGTCTGCCTCTGTTGGACGGTTGATGCTCGGCCTGGTGACCAGCGAGCTGGTTGCGCTGGTGGGCGCAGCATTTGCGTTCGCGGTCTTTTCACGCACGCCCGCCCTCGCTCGCTCCGAGGCTGCTTGGTTGGTCTGGATTGCAGCAGGTTTTGGATTGCTCGTCGTCACTCCAGGCCGCAATGCCGCATTGCTGACGCCGCTGGTGATCGGCCTCGCCGGCCTGGCATCGGCAGCCTATGACGCGCTGTTTGCCTCGGTGCAACGCCGGGCTACCTGGCGGCGCGAAGGTGTCATCGCCGGCGCCGCTTTCGTGTTGCTGATCTACGCCGGCTTGGGAGTGTGGCACTATGCCGGGCAAGGGCGCAGCACATGGCTGATCTCCGTGGTCATTGCCGCCTTGCTGATCGTGGCGCTCGCTGCGGCGGGCAGTTTGAGTGTAGATTATGGTGTGCCGTTGCGTGGGATCGCGCTCGCCGGCATCGCCGTGCTATCGTTGTACTCGCTCGCTGCCGGCATCCAGATGAATCATGCGCGGCCGCATAATCCTGCCGAGCCGTATCGCATCCAGGCTGCCGCTTTAGGCCTGGAGGCGTTACAAGAGAGTATCCAACTGGCCAGCGCGCGCGCGACGGGCGAGCCGAACGCGCTCGGGGTGCACATCGCCGGAGATTCGCCGGCTGCCTTGCAGTGGGCGTTGCGCGACCAGCGCAGATTCGACGCGAACGGAGACGCCGGCAGCGTCGGCATTGTGCTGACGCCATCACCGGAGAAGCCAAAAGCGGCCGGTAACTTCATCGGGATGGCTTATGAGGTGACGGCGCAGGCGCCGTTGAACGAGGTGCGCTGCATCGGCTTGCCGCAGGGCGGGTTCGATTGCCTGCCGCTGGTGCGCTGGCTGGCATTTCGCGACGTGGATGACGTACGAACTGACCTGTGGGTGTTTTGGCTGCGTGACGACGTGGCAAGGCGGGTGAGCGGGGAGAGGTAGAGATTGGGGAGTGGAGGTTGAATGATTGGTGAACAGAGACTGTCCGAATTCGAAACGATGACGCAGCCGGTCGCGTCGCGCGATGCCTGGCTGGACAAGCCTTTGCTCGCCGCCCTGACGTGGGAGCGGGCGCTGTATGTCCTGTTCATCCTCATCGCCATCGTCTCGCGCTTCTACGACATGGGCGCGCGCGTGATGAGTCACGACGAGTCGCTGCACACCTATTTCTCGTATCTGCTGGCGACCGGCAAGGGCTTTCAGCACACGCCGCTCATGCACGGGCCATTCTTGTTCCACATCACCGCGCTGAGCTATTTCTTGTTCGGCGCGGACGATTTCACCTCGCGCATCCCCACGGCGGTCTTCGGCGTCGTCCTGGTCGCCTTGCCGTATTGCTTCCGGCGTTGGTTGGGCCGCACCGGTGCGCTGGCGACGTCGTTCATGTTGCTCATCTCGCCCTCGATCCTGTATCACGCGCGCTACATTCGCCAGGAAGAGTTCATCCTGGTGTGGATGACGCTGACGGTGTTGTGCCTGTGGCGCTATCTGGATGACCGGCAACCCGGCTGGCTGGTTGGGCTGACGGCGGCGCTGGCTTTTCACGCAACGGATAAGGCGACGTCGTTCCTAGCGGTGGCGCTGCTGATGGTCTTTCTCTCGCTGCTGGCGCTGTGGCAGCTATATCGCGGGCGTCGCAGGTTGCCGTCCGGCCAACGGTGGCAGGATGCGGCGATGCTGGTCGGCTTCGGCGCAGTCACGGCCATCTTCATGGTCAGCCTGAGCATCCTCTTCGAGCTGGGCAGCAATAGCCTGGCGCGCGCGCTTGGTGTGATCACGCTTATGCCCGAGGCGCCCGGCGGCGGGATGAACACGTTGATCTACGTCGCCGTCATGCTGCTGCTGGCGGCGCTGGTGTGCGCCGGCCTGACCTATTTGTATCGGATGACCTTCGGCGAGTGGCTGCGCGTCGCTTCGCGCAACGCGCCGGCCTTCGACGTCATCATCGTGCTGGTGACCACGACGATGTTCATGGGGTCGCCGGCCATGCTGTTGATCAAGAATCGCATCTGGCAGGCTTTCCGCGGCGAAGAGCTGGTGCCCATCAGCACGTTGGGCAACATGAGCAACCTGCAGATGAACCCGCAGGTGATCACCACCATGTTCGCCATGGCGCTGGCGCTGATCGCCATCGCCATCGCCATCGGCGTGGTCTGGAATTGGCGGCTGTGGCTGGCCATCGCCGGCGTATTCCTCGTCATCACGGTGACGCTGTTCACCACGGTGTTCACCAACACTGCCGGCATCGGCACAGGCTTCGTCGGCCAGTTGGGCTACTGGATGGCGCAACAAGACGTCCAGCGCGGCAACCAGCCCTGGTACTACTACTTCCTGCTCGTGCCGATGTATGAGTATGCCGTCGTGGTCGGCGCGCTGTGTGCCCTGGCCACCCTGGCCGCCCGAATTCTGCCGGAGTTGCGCTCGCGCCCGCGCTTCTTCGCAACGCTGCGCCGGCATCGCTTCTCCCTCTTCCTGGCATGGTGGGCGGTGGCGACGTGGATCATCTACACCATCGCCGGCGAGAAGATGCCGTGGCTGACGGTGCACTTCGCGCTGCCGATGGCCTTCCTGACCGGCTGGTTCATCGAGCAGGCGGCGACGAGCCTGCGCGCCGCGCTTCAGGCACAGCCGACGCCGGCCTACGGCCGCACAGCGCAGGGCTTCGCAATTGCCGGGTTAGCGGCCTTGGCCGTATTGTTGTTCGTGCGCTTGCTCTCGCTGATCGGCGGCCTGGACCTGGCCGGCAAGCCGGTCGCCGATGTGTTGCAGTGGGTGTTGAGCTTTCTGATCGGCGCGATTGCCTTGGCCCTCGCCGGTTACGCGCTGGGCCGCGTGGCGAACGGCGCTTCCCTGCCGGCGGTGGCGCTGGCAGGCGTTGCGCTGCTCAGCGCGCTTGCCGTGCGCACCGCGGTGATGACGACCTACATCAACTACGACTACACGCGTGAGTTCTTGTTCTATGCGCACGGCGCGCCGGGCGTGAAAATCGCACTGCGCCAGATTGACGACTTGCAGAAGCGCATGGGTGGGCGCGAGCCGCTGAAGGTGGGCTACACCCAGGAGACGAGCTGGCCGATGTCGTGGTACATGCAGCGCCGGCCGGGCGCGCAATTCCTCGGCGGCCAATTGCCGCCCAACTATGAGGACTTCCACGCCATCATCGCCAGCGAGCAGGATGCCCAGTTTGCGCAGTTCGTCGAAGCGCTCTCGGCGAACTACACGCGCTTCGACTACATGCTGGTGTGGTGGCCGATGCAGGATTACTTCGACTTGAACTGGGACCGCATCAGCTATTCGCTGTTCAACCCGCAGGCGCGTGCGGCGTTGTGGGAGATCGCCTTCAACCGCAACTTCGAGCCGTATGCGAAGCTATTCGGCAAGACATCGCTCACGCCGGAGACCTGGTCGCCCGGCCATCGCTTCTCGCTGTTCATTCGCAACGACATCGCCGAACAGTTGTGGGATTACCGCGCCGGCGATGTGGCCAGCGGGCAGAGCCAACGCGCGCTCGCCCCGCGCATGCAGAACCCGGCCGGCATCGCTTTTGCGCCGGATGGCACGCGCTTCATCGTGGATCGCAAAGCCAACCGCGTGTTCCATCAGGATGCTGCCGGGCAGCTCATCCGCAGCTTCGGCGGCCCGGGCAATCAGCCCGGCAAATTCAACGACGCCTGGGGCATTGCGGTGGACGAAGCGCAAAACATCTACGTGGCCGACACGTTCAACCATCGCATCCAGAAGTTCGACGCCGTCGGTAACTTCCTGATGGCCTGGGGGCGGCCCGGCGCGACGGATCAGCCCGGCTTTGGCACAGATACGCAGTTCTTCGGCCCGCGCGACATCGCCTTCGATCGCCAGGGGCGTTTGTTGGTCACCGACACCGGCAACAAGCGGGTGCAAGTGTTCGACCGCGACGGCAACTTCATCACGCAGTTCGGTGGTGCCGGTTCCGGCGATGGCCAGTTCAACGAGCCGGTCGGCATCGCCGTGGACGCGAGCGGCAACATCTACATCGCCGACACATGGAATCGCCGCATCCAGGTATTTGATTCGAGCTATCGCTTCCTGCGCACGTGGCGTGTGGCTGCCTGGGATGAATCGCAGATGGACGAGGCCGAGCTGCGCGCCGTTGACCACAAGCCGTATTTGGCCATCAGTGGCAACACGCTCTTCGTCAGCAGCCCGCGCACGGCACAGGTGCTGGCCTACACGCTGACCGGCGCGCCGGTGGCGCTGCCGGACGTCACGTTCAATGTAGACGATCTCCCCACCGGTGTGAAGGTGTATTCCGGCTCGTTGTTTGTGACCAACCTGCGCAATGGCGCGATAGTTGAATTTCCGCTCGGCGCCGGCCTGCAGTGAATGACGCGTGAGATGGACACGATCCCAGGAGTGAACCAGGCTTCATCACCGCTTGAAACGGTCGCGGTTGCCCCATAGTCCTCCCGTATAAGAGCCGAGGTCTATGATGAAGCCGAGGACGACGAGCGCCCACGGCAACACGCCTTGCAAGCCACCCGGTTGCCAGACCAGCACATAGAACAGCGATGTGAAGGGGAGGAAGAGCATACCGAGCAGCGGCAGTAAAAATTCGCCCTCGAAGGCGCGTCCTACGCGATCGGTGAACAGCCACGTTACGACGAAGGCAGCTCGCGGGCCGATCAGGAGCAGAATGGAAAGAATGCAGCACATGGCGTGGATTGTATTGGCTACATCGTGCTCTGCATCCAAGGCGCGCTCGATCCCACACGCGCTCAGTCGTGAAATTGATCCGGTTTGAGCGGATTGGGGCGGCCGAGCAGGGCGAAGGCGCGCTCTTGGGCCTGCCACATGCGCCGCCGGCGCGCCGGCGTGTGATGATCGTAACCGAGCAGATGCAGTACCCCGTGGATCACCAGCAGCGCCAGTTCGTCCTCGACCGAATGGCCGTAGCGCCTGGCCTGCGCCGTGCATCGCTCCATCGAGATGGCGATGTCGCCCAGGTAAACCGGCGTATCGCCGTTGCTGTGCGGCCGGCCGTCTCGATAGCCTTCGCCGCCAAACGACAGCACGTCGGTGGGCGCATCGGTCGCGCGGTATCGTCGGTTGAGCGTGCGCAGCTCGGCGTCGTCGGTCAGGCGAATCGTCAGCTCGACCCGTGCCGGCAATTCACGCCCCTGGGCCAATGCCGCGCGCGCGGCGCGGCGCACCAGCGATGTTCGACCGCGCGCGCGATGTGCAGGGCGAATGTGCAGGTGGATGTCCGCGTCGCACGTCGGCTTCGGCTGGGTCGAACGAGCGCTCTCGCGCGGCGACGTCATGGCGTGGCGAGTTCCTGATCGGGGTGGGGTGGGAGCGGCTTGGCAGTGACCCGCGGCTCAGCAGGCTTGGACGCTGTGACCGGTGTCGGATACTTCATGCGCGGGTGATACACGCCGCGCAGCGTCTCCAGGAAGGACTGGCGCACCACCTCCATCTCGCGCAGCGTCAGATCGCTGTCATCGAGCTGGTGGTCGGCCAGGCGATCGGCGAACAAGCGACGCAGTACCTCGTCCATCTCCTCGACCGTCGTGCAGCGGTTGGCGCGCACCGCGGCCTCGCTGCCATCGGCCAGCATGAGTAGCGCCGTTTCCTTGCTCTGCGGGCGCGGCCCGGGGTAGCGGAAAGGTTGCGCGTCCACTTCGTGACCGCTCTCTTCGCAGGCGCGCGCATACTGGTAGTGCGTCTTCGTCGTGCCGTGGTGTTCGGCAATGAACGCGCGCACGCGCGACGGCAGCCGGTATTTGGCGGCCAGCTTCAGCCCGTCCGTAACGTGGTTTTGCAGAATGGTCGAGCTGGTCAACGGATCGAGCTGCTCGTGTGGGTTGATGCCCTCGAGCTGGTTCTCGATGAAGAAGTGTGGATTGGCCAGCTTGCCGATATCGTGAAAGTAGGACCCAACGCGCGTGAGCAGCGAATCGGCGCCGATGCGCTCGGCGGCGTTCTCCGCCAGATTCGTCACCATCAGCGTATGGTGGTAAGTGCCCGGCGCCTGGGTCACCA
Organism: Candidatus Roseilinea sp.; assembly: GCA_025998955.1. NCBI lineage: Bacteria > Bacillati > Chloroflexota > Candidatus Thermofontia > Candidatus Roseilinea > Candidatus Roseilinea sp. The sequence goes on along the minus strand of AP024676.1, from coordinate 1,682,003 downwards.
TTTGTTGCAACAGCGGGTGCGAGAGGCGCGAAAGCTCGATCAGTTGCACTACCGTCGTCACGTCGAAGATGGCGCCGCTGATGTAGAGGATGGCCAACGCCAGCCCGGCGGATAACACGCCGCCGGCCAGGCTGGCGATCAAATAAACGACCAGCAAGGGCACGTCGTTGGGCTGAGCGGTGGGCAAATTGAAGGCGAGCACGATCAAACACTGCGCGATGCCTGCCAATGCGCCGGCACGCAGGAAGTTGCTCAGCCGCTCGGCGCGACCGAGCGTTAGGCACGCGGTGATGCCGCTGGCAGTGATGCACGCGGCGAACTCCAGTTGCTTATCCATCCCCAGGCCGACCAGCGCGCCCATGAGTAAGGCGCTGATCACGCCGGGCAGCAAGCCGGACCAGCTCGTGATCGCGATGGAAACGGTGGCCAACGGCGCCAGGTAAGGCAGCACGCCGTGCCCGGGTAGCAGCCAGCGTGCGAGCATCAATACCATGACGAACAGCGCAGCGCTCAACGCTGTCTGCCGGATCGGGCGCTTGAAGACGTTCTCGCGGGCGCGCAGCATGCCCATGCCGAGCGCCGTCACGGCGAGCGCACTGAGGATGAGCGCACTGATGACGTGCGTCCAGGACAGCGCCGGGCGGCGCAGGTTGAATCGCTCCAGGGCTTCGATCTCATTCGGGCCGATGACTTGCCCGCTGCGGATGATGATCTGGTTCGCCTCGTATTTGCGCTCGACCGGCTTGACGTTCTCGCGCGCGGCGCGACGCGCAGCTTCGGTGGCGGCCGAGTCGTAGTTGGTATTCGGCACGATCAGCGTGCTCACCAATTGGTTGACGATTTCGGCTTCCTCGGCGCGCAAGCTGAAGCTGATCAATTGCGGCACGATCGCCCGCGTCTCATCCAGATTGCCTGGATGGATCGAGCGACGGAGCACAACGTCCAGCACGGCCAGCGTCTGCGCCGAGACGCGGCTCCACTGGCTATCCTCGAGCGCCAGGATGTTACGCGCGGTGGATTCGCGGATGACCAACTCGTCTAGGTTGGTCAACTTGCGAACGCGCTCATCGAAGCTGGCGCTCTGGTTGCTGCGGATCTGTTGGATGTAGTCGAGTGCTTCGTACGCCAGCGACATCTGCCGGCGCGACGTTTGTGCGTCGGGCGGGGTGAAGATCGGCGCTACGCCGGCTTCGGCCAGGTCGCGCTGGCGGTTGGTCTCCACGTCGCTGATGTAGACCAGCCGGTGTGGTGCGCGGATGTCGAAGGCGGCGACTTCGCCTAGGTTGTAAACCACGCCGGCGCCGATGACATGACGCGACAATTGCGCGGCTGTGACGCCCACGAACGTCGCAACCGCGATCGCGCTCAGGATGACGATCTTTTGTCGTTGGGTTTGCTTCAGTTGTTGGCGAGCGCCGGAAGTCGCGTCTAGGTTCATGAACATCCTGCGGTCGCGTCGGATGACGTTTCGCGGACGCGACCGAATGGTGCGCGATGCGCCTCTGGATGGACAGGCGTCGCGGCGGTCACTGCGCGTTGGAGGTTCACCCCAACAATTCGCGCACGACTTCGTTCACCAATTTGCCGTCGGCGATGTCTTTGACCTTGGGCTGCAGTGCTTTCATGACCTGGCCGTGTTGCTTGGGTGAGGTGACGTTGAGTTCTTGGATGGTCTGTTTGGCCAGTTCGACGATCTCTTCCCTCGACAGTTGCCTGGGAAGGAATTCTTTGAGCACATCCAGTTCGGCCTGTTGTTGAGCGACCAGGTCTTCGCGGCCGGCATGTTGTGCTTCGAGCAGCGATTCCTCGTGCTGCTTGATCTCGCGCCGTACCAGCGCCAGCACGTCGCTATCGCTGAGCACGCCGCCACGCCCGTCGGTGCGCGCTTCGACCTCGGCGTTCTTGATTTGTGCAACGAGCAAGCGCAGCACCGTCTTGCGCGCTTCGTCGCCGCCGCGCATCGCTGCTTTTAGCTCATCCTGGATTCGCTGTTTGAGTGCCGCTTCCATGCGTTGTTTCGATAGCGCTGGGTCGAGCAAGGCGTCTCCGTTCGGCGTCGCTTCTCGGCCTAGCCCGCATATTGTACAGGCTGCGGCGTGCACAGCGCGGGTGCATTCGCCAACCCCATAAACGATGAAGGCGGGCATTGCGCCCGCCCGTGTTCATCGCAGAGAAAATTCGTAATGGACCTATTCCGGCTGTGCGAATTTCATGCTCTGTCGCCGGCTCTTGCGCAACTTCGCTGCGCGCTTGCGTTTGTTGATCACGCTCGGCTTCTCGAAATAGCGGCGGTTGCGCACCTCGACGAGGATGCGGTTGCCTTGCACGATCTTGTTGAAGCGCCGGAGCGCCGACTCGAACGTCTCGTCTTCTTCGACCACTACGCGAGCCACTCAATCACCTTCTTTTATCGCTTGAATGTTTTACTTGTCCGCGAACCGCGCGGAATTATACGGATTTGAAATATGCTGTCAACGCTCGTGCGCCTGCCGTGCCCACACGCTGGCGCAGTTGCGATAAACGTGTCCCAGCGCGGCGAACACCCACAGAGGCAGCCCGCCGCCGGGAGTCTCCGGCCCGTTCACCGTCACGTGCATCTTCGCCGAGACGTACGGCACGTGCAGGCCGTTCATCGCGCCGTAGTCGAGATAATACTCGGTCTTCGAGACGTTCAGTTGCACCCGGTCACGCGCGGTCTGAGCGAGATGGAAAGCCAATCCGGCAGCTGACGCTGGCCTCGTGACGAAGGACGACATGGTGAAGCGCGGCGTGCGCACCCAGCCGAGTCGGGCGTCGAACTGCCAGCGCAGGTCGCGCCGCGCGCCGAGCGCCGTCGCCACCCAAGCAGGGATGCGGCCGTAGGCAGCGATCGGCTCATGCGCCGGCACGTCGGCGAGGATGGCATCGAGGTCTCCGGGCCGGAAGCGGGGCAGCCCATCGTTGGGGTACATACGTCGCAACATATCGTCGAATCGGACGACACGCGCATCCGCCGGTGCAGCAGCAGCTGTGTGTATCCGGGCGAGTTCGGCCTCGGAGAAGGCAAAGATAGAGGCCAGGCGCTCCACCAGCGCGTCGAGGACGGCGCTGCCGATGATCCCCTGGCCGCGCTCTAGCCCGCTCAGCGTCCCGCGCAGCTCGCCGCTTGCGGACGGTTGGAGTTTGCTCTCGCCCTCCAGGGTAGAGCGCAGATCGGCGATGATCGGCAGCCCGCGCAAGGCGACCCGCTCGCGCCAGCGCGCCGCCTCCTCATCGTTGGGGGTGAGCAAGATTGCGCCGGTGCATTGGTCGAAGATCGTCATCTGGTCTGCCGTCGGTTTGCCGCCGATGTCCACCAGCAGCGGCATGACGCGCGCCGCCAGGTCGCGGCAGACGATCCGCACCCATTCGGCGGTCCACTCCCCCTTGAAGCGAATCGCATGCACCTTGTCGCCTTCCATGACCTGAGACCAGTCCCCTTCGCCGTCGGGCGCGGCGCGCAATAGGTAGTGGGCGATCTTGCGCGCGCGCAGCACTTGTGACAAACTGTAGGCCAACACGGACTTGCCGGAGTGCGGAGGTCCGCCGATTAGGATTGCAGGCAGCAAGTTTATCGCGTCCATTGCGTCAGTGAGTCAAGTAGACGATCGCCGAGATGTGAGTAGACGAGGGGGATTTCGCGCCGTGCCGGCTGTGGACGATACGCCAACGGCGCTGATCGCCACGCTGGGCGGCAAGCCGCAGATCGTGACCTTCGCCGTGGACGATCTGTTGAGTCAGCGCGTCGCCCTGCACCGCGTGTGCGCCGTGCATCTGGCGCCCAGCGATCCCGCCATCCAGCGCAGCCTGAGCTTGCTGCGCTACGAATTCGACCACCATCCACCCTACCGGCGCCATGCCGAACGGCTGGGGGTGCACTTGCGCTTCGACTCGTTCACCATCCGCGAGCGCCCCGGCGAAGCGCTGGCCACGTTGCACAGCTCGGCCGGCGGCCGCGCCATCGAGCGGATAGACGACTTCGCCGCGCCCAGCGCCATCTGGCTGACGGTGCATCGCCTGATCACGGCGCTGAAGCGCGAAGACTACGCCATCATCTTGCTGGTGACCGGCGGTCCGCGATTGATCGGCCTGCAGGCGCTCTCGGCGGCGTCGCTCCTGTTCGACATGCACGATCAGTGCCTGCACTTGTATACGCCGCCGGCGCTGCGCGAGCGCGCCGGACGCGGCGAAATCCTCCATCGGTCGGAGGATGACCCGGCCGTTCGGCTGGTGCATGTGCCGTTGCTGCCGATTAACATGATTGCACCGCACCTTCAGGAAGCAGCGCTGGCGTCGCCGCCTCAGCCGACAAGATAGACAACGTGTGCGACAGGTAGTGGGGCGGCTGACGCCGCGCCAGCGCGAGGTGTTGCGCGAGTTCGCCCGCGACGGCGCCGATTCGGCGACCGTGGCGCGGCGCTTGAACATCACGCAGGCTGCGCTGGATTCGCACAAGGGGCGCATCTTCGAAGAGTGTCGGATCGCATGGGAGCTGCCGGAGGGGAAGCGCCTGTCCCACCGGTTCCTGTACGAAAAGTTCAGCGGGATGCTGGATGCGATTTGACATATTTGGATAGACTGTCGCGTGCGCCGGCTAGGTTTGCATCGAGGATTTCTATGAAGTTTTTCGCAGGCGGCCATGATGCCGCCGGCGGCGGCCTGGAATAGGCTGGACGGCGAAGGCGTGCGGTCGAGGGGGAGCGTCACGGGATGGCCGTCCCACCGCGATGCCGGCCGCGCGTCTTCGTAGGTAGGATGTCGAAGGAGCGAAGCGCCGATGAGCGACCTGGAGCGATACCGAACCGATCACCTGATCCTCTTGGTGGGCGGCAACCCGCTGCCGAACTACGTGGCGGCGCGGGTGTTGGGGAAGAAAGGTGGCACGCTACACCTCGTGCACTCGCAAAAGTCATACAAAATTGCGCAGCGCCTGGACAAATGCTTTCGCGCCCCGGCTGAAGGTAATCATCTCGCCGGAGGCTTCGGGTCAATTGAGTTTATTCAGGTCGGCGAAGACGAACCCAGCGACATTTACAACAAGGTGCACGAACTCGCTCAACGTCTCGGATCTTCGGTCGGCCTGAACTACACCAGCGGGAATCGCCCGATGTCCGTGCATGCATATGAAGCGGTCAAGGATGCGTGCGCCAAAGCCCAATTTAGCTACCTAGACGCAGGCCGCTTGGAAATGCTGGTCTTCGACGCAAGACGAGTCTCCCATCGCTTTCGCGCCGATCCTCTGCTGAGCATGCGGCTGGAGACGCTGCTGCAGCTCCAGGGCCTGGAAGCGAGTTCGATTGCCCCAAGCGATACGCCCGTCCAGCCCGGACTCGCTGCTTCGCTCGCCGAACTTCACTCGACGCCGGAAGGCGAAAAGGCATGGTTCGAATGGCGGCGCACAGGCAGCGATGGCTGGAAGAAGTTGCCGAAAGGCCAACCTCGCCTGAAAGGTGTAGAGGCTGCTCTGGAGCAGTTGTGCGGGGGTGATCCGACGCCTGACTGCGTGGCGCAGGCGCTCGGCTATACCGACCTGTCTTCTTCGACCGAGTGGTGGAAGAGCAAGTGGTTGGAGCACTATGTCTTCGCTGAATTGCAGGAGGCGATCAAGGGACGCGAGGATACCCACGACGCGTGGATGGGCGTCAAGCGCAAGCGTCAGGATTTCGAGAACCGCGACTTTGAACTCGATGTCGTCGTCATGCGCCGGTATCAACTCTTCGTCTTCTCGTGCATCGTCAGCCATCAAGCACAAGCGTGTAAGGATCACTTGATGGAGGCGTATGTGAGAGCGCGTCAGGCCGGCGGCGATGAGGCGCGCGTCGGCTTGGTGTGCACTTCCGACCAGCCAGAAGCGCTGCAACGGGAGATCGTCGGCGACCTAGACGCCGGCGGCAAGATTCGGGTGTTTGGGCGAGGCGACCTGTTGTCGCTCGCCGATCGCATCCGTGATTGGCTCGACCAGCAACCGTGAGGGTAGGAAATGCAATCACACGACTACACGTTAGTTGCCGTTGATGTGAGCGGCATTCAGGACTATGTGTTTCGCACCAATGATCTGCAGCATCATCTCGGTGCCAGCGAGCTGGTGCGGCGCGCTACCAGCACCTGGGTGCGCGAGAGCTTGCGTACACCGAATAACATGCCTCGGGACGACACGCTGGAGGACAAGCGCATCGAGCAGGGTGAGGTGGATGCCGAAGTGCTCTACAGCGGTGGCGGCAACGTGGTCATCTTGTTCGCCACTAAGTGCCAGGCCACGAAGTTCACCCGAGCGCTTACGCAAAAGGCTTTGCTCGAGGCGCCCGGCCTGAATGTGACGGTCGCGAGTTGCCCATTCGCGTGGCGGCAGGGTGCCAATGATTTGGGCGCGACGCTCAGCAAGTTGCTGGGAACCGATTTGCGGTGCAAGAAACGGCATGGACGCGCGAGCGGAGAGCTGCTTGGCTTGGGCGTGACCGCCGACTGCGAATTCACCGGCCTGCCTGCGGTGAAGCGCGGTGGCAAAGAGAATCAACGCATCTCGGCGGAGATAAACGCCAAGCTATGTGGCGCTCCGCTGGCCAATGCGCGACTGAAGAACGAGATCGGCGGCGAGGACTATGTGTATGACTTCAATGAATTCGGCACGCGAGGGGAATCGAGCTACATCGCGGTGATTCACACCGATGGCAACCGCATGGGTAAACGCTTCGAGGCTTTGGCACAGGCCGGGCTGCCCAACCGGGATTACATCCTGGCGGTGCGCGCACTGTCTAATTCGGTCAACCAGGCAGCCCAAGCTGCATTGCACGCGACCACCGATGCCATTCGCCAAATGCCGACTCAGAGAACCAAGCGCGGTAGCTTTTCACCTTACAAGAACGGGAAGTTGTTGTTTCGTCCGATCATCTTCGGCGGCGATGACGCCACGTTCGTATGCGATGGGCGACTGGGCCTAACGGTAGCCGCTCGCTATCTTGAAGAGTTTGCCAAACAGGAACTTAAAACGCACGATGGTGACAGGAAACCAACTGCGCGCGCCGGCATCGCAATCGTCAAAACCCACTTCCCGTTCGGGCGAGCGTGTATCGAATCGCCGAAGAACTGACTCAATCGGCCAAGCGATTCACCGGAGATGGGAAATACAGCGCGATGGATTGGCACTTTGGGGTGAACGGCATCGTAGATGACCTGGGGACGATGCGCGAGCGAAGTTACACGGCGCGCGACGGCAAGACAAAGCATTCTCTGATGATGCGCCCTGTCCGGCTGGGCGAGCTTCCCGGCGAGTGGCGCACCTGGGGACAGTTCGCGCAGATCGTGAATTCTCTTCAAGGAGATTATCCCAGCAACAAGATCAAGGCATTGCAAGAGGCTCTACGCGCCGGCCCACCGGCAACGAAGCGATTTATCGAGGCGAATCTATTGGACAGTCCGCTGCCGTCCATTCCCGGCCATACAACCGACAATGGCTGGATCGGCGAGCACTGCGTCTATTTCGATCCGATCGAGGCGATGGATTTCTTTGTCCCGCTGGAGCCTTCCACGACAGGAGCATGAGTCATGACGCTGAACTTGTATCTGCACATCAAGCTCAAGAGTGACGCTACCTTTGGGCGCGGCGAGGGCACGCCGGGTGAAGTGGATGCCGAGATGCAGCACGATGTGCTTGGCTTGCCTTACTACGGCGGCCGCGCGCTCAAAGGCGTGTTGGCTCAGGAGTGCGCAGATCTGCTGCATGCGCTTGATCAGCAGGAGGGAGGCCGCTGGTGGAGGGCCGGGAAGGAGTTGTTCGGCACGCCGGGCAGCACAAGCGCAGCGGCCGGCGTGCTGACCGTAGGCGACGCGCAGTTGCCCGAGGCCTTGCGCGCTGCGGTTGCATATGCCGTGGGCCGAGGTCTCTCGACGAGCCAGGTGCTGCGTGCGCTGACCGCGGTGCGCAAGCAGACGGCGAATGACATCGCAACCGGCGCGCCACAAGACGAAACGCTGCGCGCGATGCGCGTCGTGCTGCGCGAGACCGAATTCGTCGCACCGTTGAGTTTTTTGGCCCATCCGAGCGATGGATGCGCTGGCGTTGTTGTCTGCTTGCGTGGCCGCCCTGCGCAGGCTCGGCATGGGACGCAATCGGGGGCGCGGTGAAGTTGAGTGCTGGCTGAGCGACGCGCAGGGAGTAAAAGTCACGGATCACTTCGAGCGATTCATCAAGGAGGTGCAGCAGGCATGAGCGCGCTCACTTTTACGATTGAGCTACTCGAGCCACTGCTCATTGCCGATCCGGTCAGTGGCGATGAAAACAGCGCATCGAGTCTGGACTACATCCCCGGCAGCGTGGTGCGCGGCGCGCTCGCTCGGGCTTTTACAAACGGTAAACGCGGCGATTTAAGCGATCCCCTGTTCAAAAAGCTGTTCTTCGATGGCGCGCGTTTCCTGAATGCTTATCCTGCCATATCGGGAGAGCGCAGCCTGCCGACGCCGCTTTCGTGGCAGCGGGATAAGGACGCCAGTGACGGCGATCCGATCACGGACCTGGCGAATGCGGATGCGCCGAAAGATCGGCAACTGAAGGAGATGCGCTACCCATTTGTGCGCATACAGCCTCCTGAATTTAACCTCGACGAAGATGACCAAGTAGAGGACGAATCCAACCGCACGCCTTCTGTCGAGGCTTATGCGCCGGAGCGCGACGTCAGCGTCCATATCGCGCAGAGGGATCGGCGCAGCGCAGCCCGATCCGGCACGGGGGATATCTATCGCTACGACGCCCTGGCGCCGGGACAGAGATACATCGGAGTCATCCTTTCAGAGGACGATGATGCTCTGAAACAACTGGGCGAACTTTTGCCGGAGATGGCTAAACTGGGCAAGTCGCGGTCCGCGGGCTACGGCGCCGTCAAGGTGATGGATGTACGAAAACATCCGGATTGGCGCGAATATGCGCCTTCGCCTAAGCCCCAGGGTGATCAGGTCGTTGTTACTTTGCTGAGCGACGTTATCCTGCGCGATCGGGCGACCGGCGGATACGCCGACTCGCTCGCTGCGTGGCTGGGCGCGCAGGCTTTGAAGTGCTTTGCGCGTTGCCGCGTCGTCGGGGGCTTTAACCTAGCGTGGGGGTTGCCGCTGCCGCAGGCCTACGCGATTCAGGCCGGCAGCGTCTTTGTGTTCCGGCGCGCCGATGCGCCGATGGAAAGACTGCAGCCTGCTGTGGCGAATGGAATCGGTGAGCGCCTCGTTGATGGATTCGGCCGCATTGCGATAGATTGGCATACGTCGGCGCAGTTGAAGATGCGCCCGGCGACGAAAGCGCCCAGCTTCCAACGTGTGACGCTCGCAGCCGGTAGCGTCGAGCATCAACTGGCGCAGCAGATGGTAGATCGCATTTGGCGCGCGCAACTCGATCGCGCGCTCCGTGAGGCGATTGGACGATCCAAGATTGAAAGGCCACCGACGAACGCGCAGCTCTCGCGTATGCGGCTGCTCGCGCGCGAGGCGTGGCGCACAGGCGATCCGGCAACGATCGGCGAGGTGCTTCAAGCGCCGGACAAGGAAGGCAAAAATCGCAAGGCGATGAAGCAGCATGCGCGCGATCAGTTCGAGCGGGCGCGTATCTACATTGCAGGTCAGTCGAACCGTTTACTCGATTGGCTGGCGAACCTAGCCGCTCGGCCGGATGCAGTCTGGGCCATGTTGCAGTTGGATCAACTGAAGCGGCCGGAGATCGGCGGCGTGGAAGCCAAAGACCCACCTGCCTTGGAGTATATGGCGCGGTTGGTTGACGGCGTGTTGCGCAAGGTTGCAAGGCAAGGGGGTGACTAATGTCAAACGCACAGAAACCTCAATTTGCGAACAGTCGAGAGATTGCCGAGCGCGTGATGGTGGAGGGAGTGCTTGAGCTTCTGACCCCGGCGCGCTTCGGCGGCGGCGAGGCCGATGACTTGTTGGACATGCCGATCTTGCTCGACGTCGTCGAGCAGCGCGCCCTGCTGACCGGCGCCTCGATTGCCGGCGCACTGCGCAACTATCTGCGCCTGCGAGAAGTGGGGTACGGGGCAATTGAAGGCGACGATTCGCTCTGTGTTGCCCTGTTCGGACGCGCGCAGGGCAAGGAGGAAGGTCCTCACAGCGCCCTGGTGACGCACGATGCGTTGAGCGAGACCCCATCGCGACCTGAAACCGAACTGCGCGACGGTGTGGCGATTGACCCACGCACGCGAACCGCCGAAGATAAGAAGAAATTCGACCTCGAACTGCTGGCCGCCGGCACCCGCTTTAAGCTGCGCTTTGAGTTGTTTCTGCCCGAATCGGAAGCAGAGCGCAAGCGCCGGTTGCAGGCGTTGGCGATTGCGCTTCAAGGACTGGAACGCGGGGAGATCGGACTCGGTGCGCGCAAGCGCCGCGGCTTCGGTCAATGCCGCATCGTTGATGGTTGGACGGTGATTCGCTACAACGTCCGTGGCAAGCGGTCAGATTTGATTGCATGGCTGAAGCGCGAGCGCCCGAACCCACAGCAGGGCAGTCAGATCACTCCTTTGCTTGGCGTGCCCGAAACAGACGCTCGGCTGGATCGGCGCAGGCGCCTGACGTTGCAGGCAACGTTCGCGCTGGATGGATCGCTGCTCATCCGCTCCGGCAGTGGGACGTTGGACGCGCCGGATGCCGTTCACCTTTGTTCTCGCCGTCGTGGAGAGCCTGTGCCCGTTCTTTCCGGCACGTCGCTGGCCGGCGCCTTGCGGGCGCGGGCGCTGCGCATCGTCAACACGTTTGCTCCGGAGAAGGGCTGGCGCTATGTTGATGCGCTGTTTGGGGTTCGTCTCAAATCGGACGAGAAAGAGCGACCGCTTGCTGCCAGCCGCTTGATCGTGCATGAAGCAGAGATTCGGCAGCCCGTCGAGCCGGCATGGGTGCAAAGCCGCGTCAAGATTGATCGCTTCACCGGCGGGGCATACCCCACCGCGCTGTTTAGCGAGCAGCCCATCTTTGCTAACGACGATACCCAAGTGACGCTCCGACTCGAGCTGCTGTCGCCCCAAGACCATGAGGTGGGTTTGGTGCTGTTGCTACTCAAAGACTTGTGGACTGGCGACCTTCCGCTGGGCGGCGAGAGCAGCGTTGGCCGCGGGCGTCTGCGCGGCAAGGAAGCTAGGATCGGCCTTGACACGCTCGAGTGGTCTATTCGAAGCGTCAACGGCGACACGCTAGAGGTGGAAGGCGATAAACAAAGTCTAGAGGGCTTTGTGACAGCTTTTGTGCGGGAGGTGGGCAAGTGACGGTGTGTGAACCGAAGTCAATCGCCTGGGAGCTCCGGTCTTTGGAGGGCCTGCCGGCCGATCAAGCCGGGCTGGAAAGTTGGCTCATTCATCAGGCGAAAGAAAATAACCTGACCTATGCCCTCGTCCACGCCGACGACGGCGTGATCTGGGGCAGATTTACCGATGGACGCTGGTCGTGGTCGTCCGATTCTTTTTCGGATGTTTCGCCGAAGCTGAGTTGGGTCGCCTTGCAGCAGATGCGGGTGTTCGGTCCAAAGGCTGAGGTGTTCATCTGGCGGGAAGCAGGCGTGTTCAGAGGCCGACTGATCCAAGAAGATGGATCGGGTGAACAGAAATACTTCGATGAAGCACAGCTTCTGTGGGGCAAGCCCGACGGAGAGGCGCGCGATGGCTTCCGGTTGATGCGCGAAGGCGCGCAGGGGCTGCTGCATGCGCCGCCGGTGGAAATCGCTACCCGGGGCAGGCTGATGACGCGCAACTACATAGATTACGACCAAGACGGCTGTGCGTTTGTGAAAGCCAGCCGGTTAGTCGCCGAACAGGAGCGGTAAAGATGGCACTGAGGCACACCAACCCCACCCAGAAACGCTACGATCGCAAGAGTGGACAATTTGTCGAGGCGCGCGCCCCGTATAACTTCATCCCGCTGCCGGAGAAGATCGTGCCTGCGCCTCCCCTGCTGGATCACGACGCATATCATCGAGACGCGCTGAGCTGCCACATAGATGTCGAGCTCGAAACCCTCTCGCCCACCTACATTCGCGGCATGATGACCACGGAGCAGTTCGAGCGACTGTCCGGCAAAGGCAGCGACAAGCTCAGCGTGGCCGAGAAGGAGGAACTGGCTCGCTTCTTCGAGGTGAATCGTCGGCCGGTCATCCCCGGGAGTTCCCTGCGCGGCATGTTGCGTGCCATCGTTGAGATCGCTTCGCACGGGCGCATCCGCTGGGTCGCCAAGCAGCCGACGTTTACCTTCCGCGCCGTTGCCGCGCCGAAGGATGACCCATTGGCAGCGGATTATCAGAAAGTCATCGGCAGATTAGCGGCCAACGTGCGCGCCGGTTACTTCGAGCGAGACGGCGACGATTGGTATGTCCGTCCCGCGAAGCTCCCGAATCAGCTTCCGGGGTGCGCGGCCGCAAACGAAGCATTTCTCAAGATCAAAGAAAGCCAGATCGGCAACCGCGACATCCCCGGTTTCGTCCGCTTGTCCAGTCCGAACTATAAGCCGGCCTTTTACAACGTGAGGTTCGAGGCCCGCTTGGGCCGATCACGCTTCGGCAAGGCGGTGTTCGTCGAACGCATCGGCAGCGAGGGGTCTGGGCTACCCAACAAAGGCGTATTGGTGTGTTCCGGGAATATGGCCGAGTCCGGTGCGAAGAGTGGCGAGCGCTCAAAACGAACGACGCACGCGCTCATCCTCGAGCTAGATCCCAGGGCAAAGCGGATCAAGGTCAGTCGGCAAGCCATCGAGGACTACCTCAAAGGGTTGACACCTTTTCAGGAAGAATCGCTCGGTGCTTGGAACGGAAATGGCAAGAAAGAGCGGGGGTGCCTTGCCGAACGCGCGCCTGTCTTCTATGTGGTCGAAGATAACGAGGTTGCCTACTTTGGCCACAGCCCCAACTTCCGCATCCCTATGCGCTTGAGCGGCAGCAAGCGTGCTGCGACGCCTCACGACTTTGTCCCTGCGGAGTTGCGATCCGACCTGCGTCCGGACTTTGCCGATGCGATGTTCGGATGGGTGGACGAGAGCGCAGATGGCAACTCGCCGCCCGACCAGCGCGCCGGAAAGGTATTCATCGGCGACGCGCGATGCCTCTCCGAAACGAACGATATCTGGCTAAGCGCCGAACCGATTGCGCCGCACACGCTGGCGAGTCCAAAACCGACGACCTTTCAGCACTACCTGGTGCAGGACAAACAAGCCGGCCACGATCCCGATAACAAAGTGACGCTGGCCCACTACGGGACGCCGCCGCGAGAAACACAGATTCGCGGCTTCAAGTGTTACTGGCACAAAGGGAAATCGCCGGACATTCGTGCGACCGAAAAGGAGCAGAGCTTGGAGAAGCAACTGACGCGCATCCGGCCGCTGAAGCCCGGCGTGCGCTTCGGCTTCCGCATTTACTTTGAGAATTTGCACCCGGCCGAGCTCGGCGCGCTGCTGTGGGCGTTGACTCTGCCGGGAGAGCGAGGCAAGACCTACGCCCATAAGATCGGCATGGGCAAGCCGCTGGGGATGGGCGCGGTGAAGTTGACGGTGAAATCGCTGGTCGTCAGCGATCGCCGCAAGCGCTACGCGCAACTGTTCTCCAGCGAAGCCTGGCACACGGCCAACGAGGCGCGCGATCCTGAAAAATTCGTCGCGGCCTTCGAGAAATACGTGTTGGATGAGCTGGGCGAGACGGACAAAGGCAGGCGGCGTCTTGCCGAACTAGAGCGCATCCGCATGTTGCTCGCCATGCAAGAGTGGCCTGGCCCGCCTGCCGCGGAGACGCGATACATGGAGATCGAGCATCAGGACGGCGGGGAAACCATCAACGAATACAAGGAGCGTCCGGTGCTGCCAGATCCGCTTGCGGTGCTTGCGCGCACAAATGCGAACGTAGCTCCGCAGGTCAACAAGCCGAACAACCGTCCTTCTCAAGGAGGCAAGCCGGTGAGCACGTCGTCGAATTACGAAGAGGGTGTCGTGATCAAGTTCGGGTTAGGCCCGCTGCAGGACTATGGCTTCATCAAGCCGGATTCGGGTGGCCCGGATCTCTACGTCAACAAGAGCAAGCTGGCCCGAGGCGTGACGACGCTCCGCCAAGGCCAGCGCGTGCGCTTCAAGCGCGCGCCGAGCGCGAAGGGCGATCAGGCCGTTGATGTGCAGGTGATCGGATGAAGGTCGAAGCGATTCGCCTCATCAACTTCATGGCCTTCGAGGACACCGGCTGGATCGAGCTGCGCCCGATCACCCTGCTGTTCGGGCGCAACTCCAGCGGCAAGAGCGCCCTGATCCGCGCGTTGTTGCTGCTCAAGCAGAGCCTGGACGCAGAAGGAGAAGAGCGGCCGTTGGCTTTCGTCAAAGAGAATGGCCTGGTTGACTTGGGCGATTTCGCGACAACCGTGCATCGCAAGCCGGGCGAGGGGACGGGTGAATCCCAGAAGCGAGACCATCTAAACCGCAGCATGGTCTTCGGCTTTCGCTGCGACCTGACCGGTGAGCCTACATTGGATCAGGTGAAAAGACTGGTTAAGGCGAGTAAAGCCGTTTCTGTAACGGAGGACGTGTTGCAGACGCTTGCGCGCGCTGAACTGTTCATCGGCTTTGGTTTGTATGACGGAGCGGTCAGGCCGAGCTTGCTCGACCTGCGCATGGGTGAAGCGGAGCCATCCATCAGCTTGTTGGAGTACAGGCGACTCGCGGAAAGGGAGACAGCCGATCTAGAAGTCCAGCGCAGTTTTATTTTGAACAGCGACGTGGCCAACGACCCACAACTGGACGAAGCGACCATCGGCCTGCGCTTGCGCGACGCGCGCGGATTCTGGACGACCTTTGTCGAGCCGTTATCGAAGTCGTTCAAGGCGCTGGACGACGTCCTCCGGGCCGTGCAGGACGGCGTGGCGTCGTTTTTGCGCGGCATGATACACATCGGCCCGATTCGCCCGCAACCGGAGCGTGTCTATGCGCTGCGCGCCACCGACGAACCGCGCTATGCGCGCGAGGGGTTGAAGGGATGGTATGACTTTTTGCGCGAGCGCGTTGACGAAGCTCAAGCCAGATCTATCGCGGAGTGGATGCGGCGGCTGGGCTTGGCCGATGACGTCAGGGCGCGCGCGGATAAGGACGATGGGCTGCTCAGGCGGTCTCGGGTTTCGTTCGATGACAAAGTCGAAGCCGTCAACATTAGAGATGTCGGCTTTGGCGCCTCTCAGGTGCTGCCGGTCATCGCCGCCGCCGTGTTGTCTCCGCCGGATGCCTTCGTCGTCATCGAGCAGCCGGAGTTGCACTTGCACCCTGAAGCCCAGGCCGCTCTGGCTGACCTATTTATTGATCTTGCCCGCTCGGGCACTCAATTCGTGCTTGAAACCCACAGCGAGCACTTTCTGTTGCGATTTCAGCGCCGCGTTGCTGAGACCAGCATCGAGACCAATTCACCAGATCCTGTCGAACCCAGAAACGAAGGGCATGCGCTCAAGGACGGTCAGATTTCAGTCCAGTTTGTGACGCGGGAGATAACAAGTTCTGTTGAACACATTTACCTTGACAAAGCAGGCCGCCTATTCACACGAGATGAAAGTGACAACAAGCGCGATACATCTGACAAGTTCAATGCGTTCTTCCGAACAGACTATGTTGACGCACGGCTGCTGGGGCGTGCGATGAGTGAAATTCTGAGTCAACCTACTTCTGCCGTATGAATCTCGCGATTGACGTCTCCATTCTCAAAAAGGCTCTTCTCCACCAAGATCAGGATCAGGGTCTTCACTGCCGAAATATATGGGACTATGTATGTCAGTTTTCATTTATGCATGTTTGCTTTGACCATGAAAGAGAGATTGATAAGGCCTACGAAGATGCGTTGAATAAGAGTGTTGAGTACCGCAAATGGTATACAGAGCAACTACCGAGAAAATATGCAGATGGACAGCCTCAACGTTTTGCCGGAGATGGCTTAAGTCGTTGCTCAACAATCAGTAATTTTTACAGAGTGTTGCTGTCGGTCGCCAAGAATGCAGAGGGCCAAGCGATAGTGGATAGTAATGACCAGAATGTATTTCAGCAGGCTCGTTGTCATTCAGTTGATTGCTTGACACCGCACGAAGCAAGAGAACGTGTCACAACGCCTGCGCTGCGTTGGTTGCGTGAAAGTATAGAGCAATCTTTCAATATGTCGGAACTGGAAATCCTTTGTGCTGATCTGGGGATCGAATTTGAAAATTTAGGGGGTGACACATTGTCAAACATGGTGCTTCACTTGGTCCAATACTTTGAACGCAGGGGAGAGCTCGATAGGTTGCTAAACTATTGTCGCAGGAAGCGGCCAAACAGTTTCATGGAACCCTAACACTTCATTCTTCAGTCAAGGTGATTTCGGACGTCTACATTCCTCCCTAAACTTGCTCACGTGCTCACGCCGGCGCAAGTGCGAACAAATTTCGCAGACCCTCAAGGTCTCCGAGAACTTGCGAGTCTCGGACATCCCCGCGTTTAATCCTCGGATGCCTCGCTCAGCATTTTCGGATGTAGACTCGTCCTATGCGCACGACCCTGACCATGCGCGCGTCGCCGGAAGATTACGCCCGGCTGCGCGCCGAAGCCCACCGGCTGGCCGAGCAACTGGCGCGCCTGGGCGCCGTCAAGGTCATCCTGTTCGGCTCGCTCGCGCGCGGCCGGGTCTCGCTCTTCAGCGACGTGGACTTGCTGGCCCTGTTCGACGACGACCGTTCGCCACGCGCGCTGAGCCGGTGGGTCTATCAGCACATTGACGCGCGCGAGAGTGTGGACCTGATCGCCTACAGCGTGCGTGACTTCGAGCAAGCGCGCCAACGCCCGTTCTGGCGTCAGGCCCTGCAACACAGCGAGGTGCTCTATGACCGATCCGCTGCGTGAGGCCGGCCGTTGGTGGCGGCAAGCCGTCGCCGACTTCGCCTTCTTGCCCGTCGCGCGCGACGCCGGCAAGTTCGATACCTGTTGCTTCCTTGCGCAACAGACCGCCGAAAAGGCGCTCAAGGCATACCTCTTCGCGCAGGGCGAGGAGTTGGTCTTCACGCACTCCATCTTCCGACTGTGTGACCTCGCTGCACGCTACGATGCGGCTTTCACCGACCTCCGCGAGGACGTCAAACGGCTCGACTTCTACTATTATGTTGAGGCGCGCTATCCGAACGCAATCGAGGATGTGATCCCAGCGGAGTTCTACAGCGACCGCGACGCCGAAGAAGCCATTCGCATGGCGAACGCCGTCTGCGAGTTCGTAGGCAGGCGCCTGTCCTTCCGCGACGATTCCGAGCGAGCCGAATGAGCAGATGCGCGCGCCGGCGAACACGCAAGCCTTCAGACCTGCAAACGCGCCGACGCGCCGATCTCCCGTCGCTCGCCGTTGGCGATGAACACGCCGCGCACGCCCGCCGGCAACTGCACCGTCCCACGCACGCGACCGTCCTGCACGCGGAAGTCCGCGACGATCTCACCGCGCGGGTGCGCCAGCCGCCCCGATGCGCGCGTCAGGCGGCCCAACTGCGGCCGAACCTCCACGGCCTCGAAGCCGAACGACGCCGGCCGGATGCCGAGGAAGGTGGCGAAGTAATGGAACAGCGGATGCGACCCCCAGCCGTGGCAATCGCTGCGCGACGGCTCCGGCTGCTCGATCGGCGTCCGCAGTCCGTTCGCCTTCAGGTCGAACCATAGTTGTAGCCGATCGAAGATCGCGTCAACGCGGCCCAGCATGCGCAGCGCCTCGAACAGATAGAAGCTGAAGTAGATCGTGCAGCGCGCGAGGTCGGGGTCGTGGAGCAGCCCATGCGCAATGCGTCGGCGCTGCCGCGCGTCAATCAGCCCGCTCAGCACGGCCATGCACTGCGTGTGTTCGGAGAAGCAGTCGTGCGCCAACGTGTCGGCCATCAGGCCGCGCGACTCGTACCAGAACGCTGTACAGGCGGCTTGCGCGATTCGCTTCGCCAGGTTGCGCCAGCGCGCTGCCATCGCGCGTTCGCCGAGCATCGCTTCCAGGTCGGCTGCCTGGGTGAGCACGTAGGCATATTGCCAGTTGAGCAGGCCGCTCACGCCATCCACGCCGTTAGGCGGCGCGCCGGCATCTTTTCGTCCCATGCCGGCACCCAGTCCATGAAGTTCCAGCCCTCCGGCGCACGCAGCAAGGCGTCGTCGCCCAGCCACCGCGCGTAACCCTCGAGCACGCCGTGCACGCCGGGCATCAGGCTGCGCACGAACGCAACATCACCGCGCCACAGCGCAAAGTCGCGCACCATCAACACCCACCACAGCGAGAATGGCGGGATGATCTGCGGCAGGCTGCACGGATAGCGCGACTGCGTCAGGCCGCTGGGCAAGCGCGAAACGTCGAACATGCGCAGCGCCTTGCGCGGCAGCCGGTCGTCGCGGCTCATGACGTAGGTGCATAGCGTCTCCAGCCGCGTGTCGCCCAGATACATGATCTCTTCCCAGTGCGGCCCGTCGAAGTATGTCTCGTTGGCCGTGCACTGGATGCCGCGCACAAGGATAGGTATGATCTCATTCAGCCGCGCGTCGTCGGCCTCGAATGCGCTCTCCATCGCCAGTGGGTAGCGCGACTCGCGGAAGACCAGCGCGGCGACCGTGAGGGGTTCGTCGAACGTCTGGATGGCCACTTCGACGTAACGGCCGGCCGACCACCACAGCGGCGCGAAGGTGCGCTGCGCCCCACCATCGGCGATGTATTGGTCGCCGTTGCCGAGCATGAACTTGCCCTCGATTTCGTCGCGGTTGCCCTTGTCGCCGTGCCAGTGATTCGTCCCGCGGTTGAGCGCCTCGGCCCAGCGGATGCGGATGATCGCGTTTGCGCCACCGCTGACGGTGATCTCGGCATAGGCCAGGACGTAGTCCTGTAGGTCTATCAGGATCCGCTTGGTCGCGCGCGGGGGAATGCGGACCTCGCCTTCGCCGCGCAGTAACCGCTGCCATGCAGTGGCGATCTCGATGTCGTGATCCGACTGCCGGATGGGGATAGCCCGCGTCTCGAGCGAAGGTGGGTTCGAGGCAAAGCGGACGACGCCGGCGCGGCGCATCTCGTCCGTCGTCGGCGGCAGTGTCGCCGGCGCGAGAATATGCTGCGGGGGCAGCTGCCAGTCGAGCTGGCGCGCCATCGCCCGGCGCAGCGGCTGCGCCGGCGTCCACCCTTCGCCCTCGCCGCGTTCGACGCCCCATGGATAGACGCGTCCATCGAGGTAGGTGTTGCCGCCCTTCCACGGAATGCGCTCGAATTGGCCGAAGGTGTAGCCGTCGAGCAGCTTGCACTCCCACGCACTCAGGCCGGTGCTCAGCGCCGCCTGCCATTCGCCCTCGGCGGCCAGCAGGAAGCCGGGCGTCATGCTCATCTGCGCCTGCGGCGCGTGCTCGCCCCAGTGCCACACACGCGCGACGATGACGTGTTCGCCGGGATCAAGCGCCAGGTCGTACGACTCGTGGAACCACAAGTCGGGCGCGCCGCGCTCCGGCCCCTGGCCGACGCGCCGGCCATTCAGATACAACTGGTAGCGCTGGTCGGCGCTGACGTGGATGCGGATCGTCGCCGCTCGGTCGAGCGAGAACCGCCTGCGAAAGGCGGCGACGAACGGCGGCCGGGCGCGTGGATGCGTGGTCCAAGATGCGGGCCAGAGGCCGCGCTCGCGCCAGGGCTTGCCGGCGTTCAGCGGCAGAAAGGGATCGCCGGTGATGAGGATGCGTTGCGTGGTCGAGTTGTCCAGTTGACAAGTTGTCAGGTTGTCAAGTTGTTGGGTCATCGGGTCGTTTGGATCGCTCAGGTCGTCATCGGGGCGTTGGGAGTGCATTCGCGTAGTTGGGTCAGGGCCAATCGGGCGGCAGCGGATCCGGGCGCGCGCAGGTGCTCTCGATCGTCACGTGCCGGCCCTCGCGCGCGCTGTCGTGGAAGGCGTGCATCAGGTCGAGCACGTGATACGTTAGCTCGGCGCCGGCGCGGTGTGGCCGGCCTTCCTGGATCGCCGCCGCCATGTCGGCTACGCCCAGGCCCCGGCTGTTCTCCACCCACTTGTGCCGGATGCGCACTTCCTGCCAGTCCTTCTCCCCTTTGCGCTTCAGCCGCACCGGCCCACCGAATCCGTTCGGGTCGGGGCATTGCAGCGTGCCCTCCGTGCCGTAAATCGTCAGGCCAATCTCGTAGCCCTCGGCCACGTCGAACGTGGTGGTGATGTTCGCGATGGCGCCGTCGCCGAACTCGATCAAACCGCTGACCAGCGTCGGCACCTCGACGATGATCTTCTTGCCGTAGAGCGGCTGGCTGGTGATGGTGCGTTCGGGGTGGGTGATGCGCGTCATGCCGGAGACGCGCTTCGCCGGTCCCAGCAGCATTACCAGCGCGGTCAGGTAATACGGTCCCATGTCGAACATCGGCCCGCCGCCGGGCTTGAAGAAGAACTCCGGGTTGGGATGCCAGCTCTCCATACCGCAGGAGAGCATGCGGGCGAAAGCGACGACCGGCCGGCCGATCGCGCCGTCGTCGAGCAACCTGCGACAGGTCTGTAGGCCGCCGCCCAGGAAGGTGTCCGGCGCGCCGCCGACGCGCAACCCTTTCGATCGGGCCAGCGCGAGCATCTGCTGCGCGTCCTCGCGCATGGTGGCCAGCGGCTTCTCGTTGTAGACGTGTTTGCCGGCCTCCAGCGCGCGGAGCGCGACCGGCGCATGCGCCGCCGGCACGGTCAGGTTGACGACGATGGCAATCTCGGGATCGGCCAGCAGCGCGTCAACGGTGACGGCTTGCTTGCCGTATTTCTCCGCCTGCGCGCGGGCACGATCCATGTCAATGTCCGCCACCTTGGTGATGCGGATATTCCTGAACTTGCGATCGGATTCCAGATAAGTCGAGCTGATGTTGCCGGCGCCGATGATGCCGATGAGGGTAGGAGGTGTTGCCATGATGGAGAATCATATCTGAAGCGCAGAATCGGCCCAGGTCGTTTGTCTCGTTGACTTCTATCTCGCGCGCCCGGTGATACAGTACGCTCATGGCACACGATAGACTATCGCAGGACGAACGACGGGACGCGTTGCGTCGCATGGCGGCTGAGGGGGTAGACGTGCTGGTGATCGGCGGCGGCATCACCGGCGCGGGCGTGGCGCTGGAGGCCGTCGCGCGCGGTTATCGCACCGGCCTGGTGGAGAAGGCCGACTTCGCCGGCGGCACCAGCAGCAAGAGCACCAAGCTGGTGCACGGCGGCATCCGCTACTTGCCGCAGTTCGACTTTGCGCTGGTGCGCGAGGCGCTGGTCGAGCGTGGCCGGCTGGTGCGTAATGCGCCGCACCTGGTGAAGCCGCTCGGCTTTGTGCTGCCGCTCTATGCGGAGAACAAACGCCCGCTGGGCACGCCGTTCGTTCCGCCCGGTGGCGTGGGCATGGGCCTATTGCTGCGCGCCGGCCTGATGCTCTACGATGCGATGTCGGGTCGTTTAGCCATCGCCGGCCACCAGCACATCGGCGCGCAGAAGGCGCTCGCGCTCGCGCCGGCGTTGAAGGCCGAGGGCCTGAAGGATGGCTTCATCTATTACGACGGCCAGACCGACGACACCCGCCTGACGCTGACCGTGCTGCGCACGGCTGCGAAGCAGGGCGCGCTGCTGGCCAACTATGCCGAGGTGCTGGGGTGCGATTTTGAAAGGGAGTCCAAACGGTCGAACCAGGCCACCATCCGCGCCGCGCGTGTGCGCGACGCGCTCAACGGCGAGGAATTCATCATTCCGACGAAGACGATCCTCAACGCGACGGGCGCGTTCGCCGGTCGGATCGAGGCGATGGCCGGTGAGTCGCGCATTGCGATCAAGCCGGCCAAAGGCGTACACCTGACACTACCGCGCGACGCGCTTCCCACCACCGAGTATGCCGTCGTGCTGCCGGAGACGCCGGACGGCCGGCTGTTGTTCATCGTGCCGTGGAACACGCGCGTCACGCTCGGCACGACCGACACGAAAGGCGGCGACCTCGATCGTCCGGTCGCGACCGACGACGATGTTGACTATTTGATCAACACGGCCAATCTTTATCTTCGGACGAAGCTCACCCGCGACGATGTGATCAGCGCGTGGGCCGGATATCGCCCGCTGATCAGCCCGGCCAAGTCCGACGGCGCAGCGACCTCCAAACTCTCGCGCACCCATGTCGTCATGGATGGCCCCGGCGGCATGATTACCCTCACCGGCGGCAAACTCACCACTTACCGCCGCATGGCGCAAGACGCGCTCGACCACCTCGCTCGGCGCGAGGGCAAGCCGATCGTGCACCCCACCGAGGACATGCCGCTCGACGGCGCAGACGGTTATGAGGCGTGTAGCGCGGCGCTGGGGGAAGCGGCCGGGCAGTTTGGTTGGGATGCCGACGTCGTCGCCCGGCTCGGCCAATACGGCGGCAAGGCCGGCTTCATCCTCCAACTGTGCGCCGACGATGCATCGCTGGCGAGGCGCATCGTGCCCGATCTGCCCTACATCATGGCCGAGGTGGTCTATGCCTGCCGCTGCGAGATGGCCATGACGCTCGACGATGTGCTGGCGCGCCGGCTGCACCTGAACTTCGAGGATTGGTCGCGCGGCGTCGAGCCGGCGCCGGCTGTGGCGCAGGTGATGGCGCGCGAGTTGGGCTGGTCGCCTCGCGAAGTCGAGGCGCAGGTGGCGCAGTATCGCGACCGGGTGGCCGCGGGGACGTGATGCGCGTCGAGGCCGTAGCCAAGCGACCCTCGCCGTTATCAAATCGTCAAGTTCACTCGCCCAAATTGACAGCCGATGGGCCCATTCCTATCATCTTCGAAGCCACGGGTTGAGGTTGTCGGCTGGTTCCATGCCAATCATCAGTCGTTAGTCATTCATCATCAATCATGAACAAGGTGAAAGTTGGCGTATTCGGCATCGGCCTGGCGGCGTACTGGCCGCAATTCGAAGGCCTGAAGGAGCGGCTGGAGCGCTATCAGCGCGAAGTTGAGGCGCGGTTGGCCGGCTTTGGTGCGCAGGTGGTCTCGGCAGGCCTGGTGGACACCGCGCCGGCTGCCCTGGCTGCGGGCGACCTGTTCACGCGCGAGAACGTGGACCTGATCGTGTGCTATGTGGGCACCTATGCCACATCGTCACAGGTGCTCCCGGCCGTGCAGCGCGTCGGTCGGCCGGTGCTGGTGCTGAACCTACAGCCGGTTGCGGCGCTGAACTACGACACGGCGGACACGGCCGAGTGGCTGGCCAACTGCTGCGCGTGCTGCGTGCCGGAGATCTCCAACGCCTTCGCCCGCAGTCGCATCGCCTTCAACGTGGTGTCCGGCCAACTTCGCAACGATGATCGCGCATGGGGCATCATCGCCGATTGGATCGCCGCTGCGGCAGCCGTGCACGCCCTCAATCGCAGCCGCATCGGCTTCCTCGGCCACACCTACCCCGGCATGCTCGACATGTACTCCGACTTCACCATGGTGCAGGCGCAGACCGGCGCGCACATCGAGGTGCTGGAGATGGACGACCTGAAGGTGCGCGTAGATGCCGTGACGGATGAACAGGTCGAAGCCAAAAAGCGCGAGATCCTCGACGTGTTCGAGATCGCCGCGCCGGGCAGCGATCGCATCACCAAGCCGGTCACGCCGGAGGCGCTGGATTGGTCGGCGCGCGTGGCATGCGGGTTGGATGCGCTGGTGCGCGACTTCGATTTGAACGGCCTAACGTATTACTACCGCGGCTTGAACGGCAACGAGTTCGAGCAACTGGGCGCGACGCTCATCGTCGGCAACTCGCTGCTCACGGCGCGCGGCGTGCCGTGCAGCGGCGAAGGCGACCTGAAGACGTGCATCTCCATGTTCATCATGGATCGGCTGCATGCCGGCGGCAGCTATACCGAGTTCTACGCGATGGACTTCGTCGAGCAGTTCATCTTGATGGGGCACGACGGCCCGGCGCACATCGCCATCGGCGATCAAAAGCCCAAGCTGCGCGGGCTGGGGCTGTTCCATGGCAAGCGCGGCTATGGGCTGTCGGTGCAGTTCCAGGTGAAATGCGGCCCGATCACCATCCTCGGCACGACGCAGACCGCCGACGGGCGCTTGAAGTTCTTGGCCGCCGAAGGTGAATCGCTGCCCGGCAAGACCCTGCAGATCGGCAACACCAACTCGCGCCTGCGCTTCGCCTTGCCGCCGGCGGAGTTCATGGATGCCTGGTGCATGCACGGGCCGACGCACCACGTCGCGCTCGGCGTCGGCCATCAGCTCAGCAAGATCGAGAAGGTGGCCCGGCTGATGGGGGTCGAGCTGGCAGTGGTGGGATAACTGCCGCCCCGGTATAAAAAGACGCCGTCACAGCAGTCAGATTCCTCACCCGAATCCGACTGCTGTTGCTATTGCCGCGATGTCACCGCTGCGATCACCCGCGGATACACGGCGCTGAAGAGGTCGAGCCGCGCGCGCAGGAAGTTGTTGCGCACCGCGATCTCCTCGCCAAACTCCATCACTTTGTCGTTGCGCGCGTCGAAGTTGGGCCACAGCAGATTGCCTGCGGACGAAGGTGCGCCGGTGCGGGCGAACTCGAACCAATAGTCGTGCACCTGGGCGGCGAAGGCGCGATCCGCCTCCGTCACTTTGCCTTGCATCTCTGGAGTTCGATCGAGTGTGTTGAATATGAATGGAACCTCGCCGCCGTGGGGCACGCCATTCGCCCATGCCTCG
Organism: Candidatus Roseilinea sp.; assembly: GCA_025998955.1. Taxonomy (NCBI): domain Bacteria; kingdom Bacillati; phylum Chloroflexota; class Candidatus Thermofontia; genus Candidatus Roseilinea; species Candidatus Roseilinea sp. The sequence continues at coordinate 1,657,333 of AP024676.1, read as the reverse complement.
CGCATGCCCGCCGGTACGTAGCTGAAGAAATAGCGCCAGCTTGGCGCGCGCCTGGCGTGCAGCCCGGCCAGACGTTGCGTCGGGGCAATGAACACCAGATCGCGGATCAACTCGCGGCCGATCTGGGCGTCGTCGGTCGCGCGTGGATACAACACGCGCAAGGCAACGTTCGGCAGCCCTCTGACGTTCTCGATCAGCCTGGCCGGGTCGAGGCCGAACGCGACGGTCACCGTCGCCTCGTCGCTGTTGCTGCCGATGATGAGCGGCACCGGCGCTTCGTCGCCTTTCTCGAAGGTCTCGAGAATACCGGCGGGCAGGACTTCGTCTCCGACGATCGCCACCGGCGCTGTGGACAGCCTGGCTTGCGTGAGTGGGGCGAAGTTGCTGGCGGGCACGGCGCGCAAGTCATCCAGCGTGGCCAAAGCGCCGCTCAGGCCGACCGCGTCGGCGATTTGGATGCCGAGCGAGATGGCGCGCGTCCGCGTGAACTCGGGCAGGCCATAGGAGCTTTGGGCGATGGCTTTGTGGAACAGCCCGCGCGCGAGCGGCGATGCCATCAGATACAACACGCTCTGTGCGCCGGCCGACTCGCCGAAGATGGTCACGTTGTCAGGGTCGCCGCCGAATGCCGCGATGTTCTTCTGCACCCATCTCAGCGCGGCGATCTAGTCGAGCAGGCCGAAATTCATCGGGCCGTTTGGCCGTTCAGCTTCCAGTGCGGGATGCGCGAAGAAGCCGAGTTGGCCGAGGCGATAGTTGAAGCTCACGACCACTGCGCCTTTCTGCGCGAACGGCGCGCCGTTGTAGGCGGGCAAATTGGATACGCCGATCACGTAAGCGCCGCCATGAATCCAGACCATGACCGGGCGCTTAGCGGCAGGATCGGCGCCCAGCGTCCACACGTTGACGGTGAGGCAGTCTTCGCTCTGTGGGCCAGCGCCGCCGGCGTTGGTCTCCGCCATGCTTTCGCTCGGCTGGATGCACGCCGGCCCAAAAGCGTCGGCCTTGCGCACGCCTTCCCATGCGTCGGGCGGCTGCGGCTCGCGCCAGCGCAGATCGCCGATCGGCGGCGCGGCGTAGGGGATGCCCTTGAACACGGTCACACCCGACTCACTGACGCCTTCGACGGCGCCTTTGTCGGTCGTAACGGTCGAGGGGGCGATGGGTGGCGCTGAAGTGTTCATGGCAGGCTGAGGACTGGCGGGTGGTCGAACCGCGGCTGTTGGCGGCGGTCGCAGTGCGCAGGCGCTGCCGATCGTCACGACGAGCGCGCTGGTAACGCAAAGGGAGAGTAATGTCTTTGGCCGCATACGAGGCTGCATGTTACACGGTCTTGGTGAGTTCGTGAGTGGCGGATTTGCGCCCCTCAATTTGAACGGTGGGCTTGACAACTACCGAATAGGTCTGCGATTGTGGATAAACAATAGCCCCCGGTGAGCAGCCAGGCGCGGCAGGCCCTTCAGTTTGGATGAATGGATGGGCTGGCGGCCTACAACAAGCTGGATTATCGAGGGGGCGCCATCTGGTGGGTCAGGGCAAGTCACAGACGGATGCGGTGTAGAGGAACAATGCCAAGCTGCGGCACTATGTAAAGCGACTGGAACGGAGAAAGTATCGAGCTGCGATGAATGGCGCCGCATACCTGAAATCTGTAAGGGAATCAGGGATAAATGCCTCCATAGTGATTTGCAAATAAATCTATATTTCCTGCGTCTTTCCTCTATTAGTCTTCTTTAAGGCCACCTACAAAGAGCCAATCGGAAAGAGTACCTCTATGTCCATTTGCAAATTGAAGTTAGCGCGCGCCGTTCCAGGGAGACTTTCGCGGATCATGCAAGGTCTTCAAAGATACAAGTATCTGTACTTGATGTTTATCCCGGTGCTGGTTTATTACATAGTTTTCTGTTATGCCCCGATGATCAACCCGCAGACGGGTGGAATCTTGATGGCCTTCAAGCAACACCATCTAACGAAACCCTTCAGCGAATGGGAGTGGGTCGGGTTGAAATACTTCGAGATGATGTGGCGCAAACCGGATTTCTGGATCGCTTTCAGAAATACAATCACGATCAGCTTTGCAAGACTCATTTTTGAATTTCCGGTGCCCATACTTCTGGCCTTCATATTGAACGAGGTTGCTAGCACCAAGTTCAGGCGATTCTGCCAGACAGTCTTCACCTTTCCAAACTTTTTGTCCTGGGTGCTGGTCATCGGCCTCTTGAGAGACCTGTTACAAGTTGAAGGGTTGGTGAACGGAATTATCACAAGTCTGGGCGGCAGACCCTACCAATTCCTAGCAAACTCATCGGTTTTTAGTAACTACGCGTTGTTAATTCTCACCAGCCTATTTAAAAACGTCGGCTGGGCATCTATCATTTACTTGGCGGCGATTGCATCCATAGATCCCACGCTATATGAAGCCGCGAAGGTAGATGGCGCAAACCGGTGGCAGTGTATCCGCTATGTCACCTGGCCCGGCATCAAATCAACGACCGTCGTCCTTTTGATCCTCCAGTGTGGAAACATCCTAAACGGCAACTTCGATCAGATCTTCAATCTTGTCAATGGTGTGAATCGAGATGTCATTGAGATATTAGACGTTTACATCTACCGATACGCCTTCCAACAGTCAATCAATCAGAGTTTTGCGGCTGCCTCGGGTCTATTCAAGGCTGTGATTAGCTTCTCGCTATTGATCGCAGCCAATCAGATTGCGAGAGCACTCGGAGAAGAAAGACTCTTTTAGATCACAGGATGAAGAAATGAGAATGGCTCAGTATCGTGCCTCTGCCAAGTTCACGGCTTCCAGGAAGATATCAGTCGTTGACGTTGCCATCTATCTGTTCCTGATACTTCTAGCCATCATCATGGTATTTCCCTTCTACAACATGATCTTAGTATCAGTTGCTGATTATGTAGACATTATCGAAACCCCGATTTATGTTTATCCGAAGTCAATTGACTTGCAGAATTACAGGATGGCGTTCCTGCTGCCCAATTTTGTGAACTCTGCTTTGGTCTCGGTATTTGTGACGGTTGTGGGCACACTTCTCAGTATGGTGGTCACAACTCTGGGGGCATATGTGCTCTCTCGAAGAAACTTTCCGCTGAAAGGGTTCTTCTTCTACTTTATTGTGTTTACGATGTATTTTGGCGCTGGGCTGATACCTTGGTATCTCGTCATGAAAGAGCTGGGATTCATCAATAACATATGGGGAATGGTTATCCCACCGTTGATCAATACCTTTTATTTGATCCTGGTGAGGAATTACTTTCAGAGCATTCCGCCTGACATCGAGGAATCGGCCAGAATAGATGGCGCAAACGACATTCAAATTCTGGTCAACATTCTCGTTCCTATCTCAGCGCCTATCATTGCCACGATATCTCTGTTCTATGCGGTGGACCGCTGGAACGATTGGTGGCTCGGAATGATTCTGATGCAGGATCCGAAGTTGATGCCCCTACAACTCCTTCTGCGCAACCTGGTCATCGCCAACACGCTTGATCTTGGAAGCGATATGATGAACATAATGCGCACATCGCGTATCCAGGTTCATTCCCGATCACTCCAGATGGCAGTAGTTACGATTACAACCATACCGATACTGTTAGTCTACCCCTTTTTGCAGAAACACTTCACCAAGGGCATATTGCTGGGCTCCATTAAGGCTTAAAACAGGGGATATTCATCGTGATAGCATCGAAAGGCAACCGGCCTACTGTCCAGTTAGATTCCGGATGGCGCTTCCAGTTGGATCAAGATGACATCGGGGAGTGCGAACAATGGTATCTGCCAGCCCATGATTTTGGCGCGTGGGCGGAGATTACCGTGCCCTCAGCATGGGATTACTTTTGTTCGGCAATGTGGGGCTACGAAGGAATCGCTTGGTACGCCGCTGACGTTACCGCGAGTCTGTTCCCCGACCATTTTCATCAGCGCCTAGAGTTTCAACGGGTCAACTATCACGCCAAGGTGTGGTTGAACGGGCACTACCTCGGTCAACACGTCGGCGGTGACCTGCCGTTTTCGTTCGATTTCACAAACGAGATAATCTCTCCGGCGAGGAATATCCTGATAGTGCGTGTCGACAACACGCCGAAACTTGATCAATCACCGTATGGAACGGTGATTGAGCGGGTGATGTACGGCGGGATTGTCAGACCGGTTTTCATTCAGGCTCTGCCGGATATCAGCATCGAAAGCGCAAACATTACGCCGGAGCTTGCCGATCAGGGGGTCAGAGTGGCTGCCCGCATTAGCCTTCACAATCGAAGGGCATCTCCTGCCGAAGTGAGCCTCACGATTGCTTTGGATAATGGTCAGCAGTTCTCATGGACGGTCTCGTGTCCTCCCAACCAGACCTCCCATCAAGAGTTTGCTTTTGAAATTACCACTCCGGTGCTGTGGTCGCCCCAACAACCACATTTGTACCGCGCTGATCTGACCTTGATGGAAGCAAATCGGATCATAGACAGTTACACCACCCGTTTTGGGATTCGCAAGATTGAGGTGAAGAATGGAAGGATTCTTCTGAATGGGGAAGCCATACAAATTCGAGGGGTGAACCGATATGACGAATATGCTCCATATGGTTTAACGGTCCCTATCGAGCTCGTCCGCAAAGACCTCGAATTAGTAAAAGCTAGCGGCTTCAACCTTATCCGCGTTCATTATCCTCAGGAAGGTACCACCTTGGATATTATGGACGAGCTTGGTATTATGTTGATGGAGGAAATCTATATCAACTGGTGGGGCGCAAAATTCCTTCATGATTATGTTCCTCCTGAAGAGAATGCCGATGTTGTGCTTGCTGGCGGGAAGCAGATGCTGTCTGAGACCATCCAGCGCCACCATAACCATCCTTGCGTAGTGATGTGGAGTGTCGGCAATGAATCAGCTACCGAAACTCCAACTGGAATCGCTATCTTTCGCGAGTTGATTCAGCACGCTAAGATGCTTGATAAGACTCGCTTGGTGACGTATGCGGCCTGCGGCGATATTGTGGCCAACGAAGCCTTCGATGTTGCTGACCTCGTCTGTACGAATCTATATCCGGCTACCTTTGAGCCGAATCCCATTCATCACTTCTCGGAGCTGCAAGAGAAAGTTGCAAGACCCCTCAGCGATGAACTCGAGAAGATTTGTAGACGCTTCAAGGGGAAGCCAATTATTATGTCTGAATATGGCACCCATGGCGTTCCGGGGATTCGTGGCGATATTCGGTTTAGTGAAGACATGCAAGCGGCTTATATTCAAACCGCATGGAAGACGATCACCAGCATCCCTGAGATGCAGGGAGGGATTCTATGGTGTTGGGCCGACTATTATCACCGCCGCAACTTGATTGGCAAGGGGTTCATGTTCCATGCTGCCTTTGGCCCATTTGGTTTGGTGACCGTTGATCGGAAACCCAAGGCAGCCCTCAAGGCAGTTGCTGAAATGTTCGGAGCGAGTTCCGACTAGGCAATCATGAAGGGAATCTCAACAACGGTCGAATTCATCAACGCAAAACCTACCTTCTGTGTAGACGGCGTTCCAACCAATCCCCTGATTTATTCCCTCACCCAGATGCCGGGGGACGATGGAGCTGGGAAGAGCTTCCACAGTTCTGTATCCGGCAATTCGCTTCAATCGGTTTTAAGCTCTTCCAGACTCACGTTTACTTCCATCATATCTGGGACCAGGATAGTTCCCTGTCCATTGATCTTGCCCAGAGGCAGCTGCGCGGCGTGCTCGATGTCTGTCCGGACGCGGTGCTCTTCATCCGACTGCATGTCACTCCGCCCTACTGGTGGATTCTGCAGAACATGCAAGAATGCACCCAGTATGCAGATGGGCCTCTCGAAGTCGAAGATATTAGCGGATTAGAGGTGTTCGGTTCCCACGACCTTGATCGCGTGCCGCGGCCGAGCATGGCTTCGTTGAAGTGGCGCGAGGAGTCCGGACAAAAGATCAGGGAGTTTTGTAAGTTGCTTTCGGCCACAGAAGAAGGTTGTCGGGTAGGAGCGATTCACATCTCCAGCGGCGTCTTTCATGAATGGCATTATTGGGGATTCATCGAGCATGAGCCGGATGTCAGCCAGCCGATGACCCGCGCATTCAGAGAATGGCTGCGCAGGAAGTACCGCGGTGACGAGGGCTTGCGGAAGGCGTGGAACCACGCGGATGCAACCCTAGCCGGCGCGGAGGTGCCCGGCACTGCCGAACGACGAACGACCTGCGGCGGAATCTTTCGCGATCCTCAGCGCGAGCAGAAAGTGATTGACTACTTTGAATGCCACCACGATACGGTAGCGGATACCCTGCTTCACTTTTGTAAGGCAGTGAAGGAAAGCTGGCCTCGCCCGCTGGTTACAGGCGTGTTTTATGGTTATCTTTTCAACCTCTTCGACAGGAGCGCCACGGGTGGCCACCTCGCAATTCAAAAAGTGCTCGAGTCCCCCTTTGTAGATTACGTCAGCGCCCCGCAGTCTTATTTGAAAGAGCATCGGCGCATGGGCGGCACCGGGCAGTCCCGTGGCGTCGTGGATTCTGCCAGGTTGCACGGGAAGCTCTTCCTCGACGAGATGGATCAGGCTACGCACACCGAAAAGATGCGCGAGGGCTATACCGATCAGGTGACGGAGAACCTACAGGACGACATGGTCATCGTCAGGCGAAACATGACTATGCCGTTCGTTCGCGGCATGGGGATGTGGTTTTACGATTTCGGGCCGACAAATGTGTGTGGTTGGTGGAGTGATCCTTCATTGTTAGACGACATCAGAAAGTCGAAAGAGGTTCTCGACCGTTACTATTCTGAGCCATTCCATTCAAACTCGGATGTGCTGTTTGTTGTGGATGCGATGGTCTTTACCTGCCTCGCTTCCGATGGTCAGTCAGATCCAATTACGGAGACTCTGTGCGTTAATTCGGCGTCAACATCCGCCTATCTCAGCGGCGTCGGCGTTGATTTTGTTTACCTGTTCGATCTGGATCGGGTGAATCCGGACGCATATCGCGCGGTGATCTTTGCGAACTGCTTTCGCCTGACCGACCACGATCGCAAAACCATCAACAAGTTCAAGTCGAAGCGGCGACATCTGATCTGGTACTACGCTCCCGGTTTCAACAATGGCTCGACCCTGAATGCCGGTCATATTACCGATGTCTGTCAGATTTCGGTCAAACCAGCGGAGATAGGTTCGCCCGTTGTTCAAACTTTCAGCATTGATGGAGATCATTCCTATCGCACCACGACCGACGTTCCCAAGGCGCGTCAAAGGGGCGCGATCCCTTGTTTCGTTGTGGATGACCCGCAGGCGACTGCGCTAGGTTGGGAACACCAGAGTAGGGCGGTCACAATGGCGAGAAAAGATGCCTCGGAATGGATTTCCTGGTTCTGCAGCCTGCCGGTTACCGACCCGAAGGCGCTGAGTGATCTTTTGCGCTGTTGTGGAGCGCACATTTACCAATCTGAGGCCGGCGATTTAGTCCAAGACGGGAGCGGCGTGCTTCTCTTCCATTCTGCGACCCCGGGTGAGAAGAAGCTGTTCCTGCGCAACGGGAAGACCATAGAGTTCTCCGCGCCGAAACATTGCACCGCCTTGTTCGATAGCGCGACAGGCGCAAGGCTACTGTAAAAGTTGCCGGGGCGCGTATGCTGCGCTAGTCACCAGGTGCGCATCCTCTCATATCCTCGACTCGCGCAGGAGGCATTCGCCAACGGGGGAGGTGTAGGATGCGCTCAAGGAGCGCACCACATCGCAGCGCGCTATGTGCGATATGGCGCAAATGGGCGCGGAACGGAGTCCGCGCCCTACAGCGCTCGTCCGTGCGATGTGAACCGAACGCCCCACCCAAATTGCGCTCCTAGCGCACTCGGGAATAACAATCGCCTTCGCTTGGTTAATGGAAGTTAATCCAGTCCACATATCTTCCAATAAAGTGCATACCTGAGCTTTAGGAATTTGATATATCTGCAACAGTATCCCCTATCCCTAACCTTGTGAGGAGAAAAGACATGAAAGGAATCCTAAAGCGACTACAGTGCTTGGCGGCGGCGACGACTGTGATAGGCGTCGCGCTTACTGCTTGCGCTCCGGCGTCCGCGCCTGCTGCCCCCACTCCGTCAGGCGACACTTCGAGCGATCTCATCGAGGTCACGATCAGCTTCTGGGATATTCAGAACTCCTTCCCAGAAGGCGAGCCTGATGCGATCGCGAAGATGGTGCGGGATCGGTTCAAGATCAAGTTAGTGCCGGTCAATGTTGGCTGGGGGGATGCAGATGAGAAATACAACACTTGGGCTGCTTCTGGCCAACTCCCGGATGTGATCGGTGCCGTGTCGTTGGTAGTTTCTCCTCGCTTCAACCAATGGATTAACGACGGTGTCGTGCGTCCTCTGCCTGACGACCTATCCGCATATCCGGAAATCAGCAAGCTGATGGACCAGCCTGAGGTCAAAGCCTTCACTGTTGCAGGGAAGAATTATTTCTTACCCCGCCAGGTATACGCTGACGCAGCTTACTGGGCGATGGACCGTGGCCTGTTGGCGCGGAAGGACTGGATGGAGAAGGTCGGCATCACGGATCCAAAGACGGAGGAGGATTACATCAACCTTACGGTCGCGTTTGCCAAAAACGACCCGGACGGAAATGGCGTTGATGACACTGCCGGATACACGCCGGCCGATCCGGTCTTCATTTACAGCCAGGGATGGCCTGGATTTGGATATACCGACAACCGCTGGGTGCTGGACACCGATGGGAAATATCGCATCGCGCTCGCCGGCGAGAGAGCCTTCAACCTGTTTAAGTTCATCAAGCGGATGTACCAGGCGGGTGGCCTCGATCCGGACTTCGCCACATTGGACACGAATCAGGCGATTGAGAAATTCGCCACAGGCAAAACGGGCATTCTTGGGATGCAGGTTTCGCCTACCCACCTGAACACCATCATGAAGATATGGGCAAAAGCCCAGCCGGATAAGAAATTCACCGAACATATCACCTTCCTTCACGGCCCGACGGTGGATGGTTTGTATCACCGTTTCGTCGAAATGCCCTACTGGTCGGAGACTTACTTCTCCTCGAAAGTTGACGATGCCAAGATGAAGCGAATTTTGGAGATGTTTAACTGGTTATACTCCGAGGAAGGCATAAACACCATGATGTATGGGATCGAGGGTGTTGACTGGGTGAAACAGGGTGATCAGATCAAGCTGCTAACCCCAATTGACCAGACGACGGGTCTGCACAAGTCAACAGCGGAAATATACCCGTTCACCTCCGCGATGAATTCCTTTGCGCTGTGGGGGCCTGACGTGATGCAATATAACGATCCGCTGATTGACGAAAAGGTACGCGCGATGTGCAAGGAAGAACGCGACTATCGAGTCGCCAATTGGAAGGCGCAGAAGTTGGACTGGGCGGTATTTGCCATTGATGTGCCTGAGAAGCAAGAGATGGCAGCTGTGAAGTTCAGCGACGACTGGGTGAAATTCATCCTGGATACCTCAGGGAAATCCGATGAGCAGTTGTACGAAGAGATGAAGCAAAACTGGGACGCGAATGGATATGCTGCCGCAGTCGAGGCTATCACTGCTAAGGCTAAGGAGCTGGGCATTAAGTGACGCCGTGCCTTATCTGAGTGGATAGATCAGCGACCATCTACGGCAACGCTCCTTGACAAGAAAGGCACTTGCTCATAGCAAGCAAGTGCCTTTCATCAATCATGGGCGTGCCATGAGAGGCATGATTCAAACCCAGCCGTTCCGATTACGATATTCCGAGGGCGTTAACCCCTGCGTTCGCTTGAAGACCCTGGCGAAATAAAAATAGTCGTTGAATCCACACTTCTCGGCAATTTCACCAATGTTCAACTGCGTGTTACGCAGAAGCCACGTTGCGTGGGACATGCGGCGCCGCAGGATGTAATCCTTGATGGTCATCCCCGTGCTCTGCCGGAACAGTTTGCAAAGATAGTTAGGCGAGTAGTTACATCTCTTTGAGAGCATTGACAAGTTGATCTCTGCGGAGAAATTTTCTTCGATGAAAGGCAATAGATCTTGAATGACAGCGCTCGAGGAAGCGCCGGACTCCGGCTTTTCGTCTCTTGGGGTTTCTCTTAAAGCCCGTTGATCAAAGAAAGCAATTAGCTGATCTAGCGAGGAGAAGTGATTTGGGAGATTCCGCCAATCCTCGAAAGAATTTTCGTCGAAGTCAGGGTGTTGGATTTCAAATATCTCTAGTAGTCTGACGAAACAGTAGTTCACCTGTTTGATGTTGTATTGTCCGTTTTGAAGCTCACAGGTCAGTTGACTTAGTTGTCTACACACTTCGTTCTGGTTCGAGCTAGCAAGCGCTGCGTTCATATACCGGCGCTGCGATAGGCTCATCTTCATTAATCAGGAACAGCCTGCCTTTCAAGTCGAGCGGGAGGCGTCCACGTGCGTGACCGCACAATACGCGCATTCCTTTGTTAGCATCCCAGGGAAGGCCGGCTTTGTTGACAACAGCGACGGCGCTTTCATGGTCAACTAAATCTTCGAGAGATAACAGCAAGTCAACCCGCTTGGCTGAAAGTTCTTCAAATTTCTTTCGCGCGATCTCCAGGGCCTCTCCCACCTCCTTCTCATCTACGGGTTTGAGGCAGTAGCTGATTGCTCCGTGCGCCATTGCTTGACGCGCGTACTCGAATTCTGCGTGACCACTCAGGATGATAAATTGACAATCGTGTCCGATCTCGCGTGACGATTGAATTAACTCACGTTACGCAGCCAGTGTGACGGGCTGCAGCTGGCGCAGGGCGTCAAAAGCTGATTGAACGGCGTGCAGATACAAATGCGATTTCAAGGCAAAATGATTCGACTTGGATTTACGCTTGAGCATCTCGAGCTTGATGAACGCACACAAACTGGCAAAGATGTGATTGGTCTGCGTCGTGACCGTGTGGGCAGGCGAGCGTTCGAGCGCGGCATTCTGCTTGAGCGACTTGTGGAAGGGTTCGATCGTCCATCGTTTTTGATAGAGCGAGGTGATCCCATCGTAGGTGAGCGTGGTGTCGCTGGTGACCAGAAACAATACGCCGGTAGAGCCATCTTTGTTTGTAAAGACTTGCTTGGCCAAAAGCAGCGGGAAGCTCACATCTTCCAGATACACTGGCCGCACCGTGTTTGGTTCGATCACGACTTCATCCACACGCACGTAGATGCCGTGCCGCTTGTCGTCCGCGCTGAGCGCCACCTTGCGATTGGCCTTGAGCGGCATGACAAACTCCTTCTTCAGCTTGTGTTTGACGAAATTCATGTTGTCGGCCGCGGCAAACCACACATCGTTGAGCACGTATTTGAAGGGAATCTGGTTGATCACCGCTTGTTGCAGCATCATGCGGTAATACTCATTCTTGGTGATCGGACTTCGGCGCTTGGTCTTGCCACTCTTCTTGTCCACATACTGCTCGGTCTTGGCGATCAAGCGAAACTCCACTGGCAACGACAGCCCCCGACTGGGCACGTGATACAGCGCCGTCATCAGGTTGATGCCTTTGATCACCTCGCCGCTGGTGTGATCATAGTGCCAGCACACGATGTCGTTCTCGTCGCTGTAGGGTTTCTCGCTGATCGTGTCGTCCACGATCAGCACCCCATCCTCACTTTGAATCTGCCGCACAAATCGCTTGGTCACCTGCCACAGTTCCGCACCTCCCCGCGTCCGGCCGCTCAGCGAGCGCGTGATTTGGTCATGGCCGACGCTCCCTTCGACTACTTGACCCAACCCGGTTGCCGTGGCCTGTCCAAACGTGCATAACAGATAATCGCTATACAGGTCAAGCAAGTCTTGTGTCATGTCGCCATTCTATGGTCGCGCAGTCAGTTCGCGACTGCGTAACGTGAGTGATTAATATCTTTGGCGAGCAGGACGACCTCGCGGTTTCCCTCTAATTCCAAGTCGGATGTTCTTCTACCGCCACTCGTCGTTACCTTTTCCACATAACTTGCAATAGCGATGAAGGGCTTGAGAATACTGCGCTCAAAAAGAAAGATAAAAATGATGGAGATGAGGATGAGGATCGTAAAAATGATTATCTCCGACGTGATAATTTCTCTTAACTCGTTACGCACGTTGGAGTCGGGTGTTAGACCGACTATATACATATCCATCGTCGGGTTGTAGACTGTGTACAGAAAGAACTTCTCACTCCCCAAAGTGACTGCATGCAGCATGTTCAAGGGATAATCGTAGAAGTTAATGTCGTCGTAGATCCTGCCGGCTCTTGCTTCGTTCGAGTAGACCACATCCCGGTCTGCATCCAAAATGTAGTATCTCGTCTCGCTCTGGTCTGAACTGATTCCTATGTTCTTCCCAAGTGTGCTGCCGTCCATAAGGATATAAACTGTGCCGAGCAGTGTATTAGAAGTAGCATTGTTGCGAACGGAAAATGTGTTTAGCGCGACGATGTAGCCGCTAAATTGACCCGTCGCCCCAATTGGGTTATCGAAGCGTCGGATACCAGAGACTAGCATCCGATTGCCAACCGGGGCAGTCATTCTTTTAACTTCAGTTGACGAAACGCCTCTGCCGTAAACGAAGAAGAAGCCTTGAGATGACTTCACAATGATGCTGAAGATGCCGTCTGTGAGATTGCTTGATTGAGGGAGGCGTCGGCTCAGTAATTGCTGGCTGATAAATCGCTCTGCTTGGTTTGTTGATGCAAGGTAATCCTGAACGATGGGGTCGTAGGCTAAGTGTAGTAGGATTCGGTTAAGCTGATCGGCATAGCTGTTCATCCGCGTGTTGATCTGACCAGCTGTGCTCGCAATGTAGTCTTGAAATTTCCTTTCAGTTTGGTTAAAGATATATGCATTGATGGTGGCCGACAACGCTATGAGAACAACATAGAAAAAGAACACCAGAATCAGAACCTGTGCTCTGAGGGGAAGGCTTTGCCAGAATTTCCTCATGATAGGGTCTAAAGCAAACTGTCATCAAACAAAATCACCAGCAACCGTGACGTAGTAGCGCAGTTCACTCGACGCCTTTCATAGCGATTTACCTGAACGGTCCAAGCGGAGCCCGCAATCGCATTAAGGAATTGTAGTTGCGATAGGGGGCGTGGTCAAAAACTCCTCTATAGGACTATGGATTGGTTGTCCTTGTGCGAAGTGGTTATTGCAATCCTAGATTAACGGAGATCCCACGAAACTCGCTGTTGCTGTTCTCTTTTCGCCACTAAGTGTTTCGGGTACCGGCGATTTCGTCCGCTCTCTTTTCTCAGGAAAGCAAGAAGCCAGTTACTTTGAGACCAACTATGAGCGCATGCAATACGCCGACTTCCGTCGAGCCGAGCTACCGATTGGCAGCGGCGTGGTGGAGTCCGCAGCAAAACAGTTCAAGCAGCGTGTCGGCGGTGCAGGCGTGAGCTGGTTGGCTGAGGGGTGGCACAACCTGCTGCCTTTACGTGCGGCTGTGATGTCGGGCACGTTTGATACCTTTGGCGTTCGCTCTGTCCCCCATAAAAAATGCACCCGATTCGTCCCAAACAACTGAAAATCTGGCCTGTGGAAAACCTTGCGGAGCTAAGGCAAAACACGCCAAAGCAACCTCGCCTGCTCGATCAACTGCGTGACGCGACTCACCGCCTGCACTACGCCTATAGCACCGAGAAGTCCTACCTCCAGTGGGTCACCCGCTTCATCCTCTTGCACCACAAGCGCCACCCCAACTACATGGGTCGTGCCGAGGTCGAAGCTTTCCCGTCGCACCTCGCAATCCACGTGTCTGCTTTCACGCAGAATCAAGCGCTCTCCGCTGGCGCACGTGTCCGTCAGAATGAGGCCGCGTATCCTAGCCTCCCTGCAGGCAATGGACAGGCCATATCAGCTTGGCCTGCGAAGCACAACGTCCTACGCTCCGTGCAGTGAATCCACCTCTTCAGGGCTGAACTTGTTCAGCTTGATGATGCGCGCCTGAGCGCGTACCAGCGGCGGCACAGCCATTCGCGCCTGCGCCTCGCTCTCCGCCTCGATGATTGCCCAGCCGATGTGTACACCTGCCTTGCAGCCCCAGTCGAAATTATAGAGATAGCCCATCGCCTTGAGCTGCTGCAGCATGCGCGCGCAGTCCTTCAGTTCATGCGGCGATTCGATCAGATAACGCTCCATTTCGGATATCTCCTTCTCTATTGCGGTGCTTGTTCGTCAACCGTCGAACGCGACGTGACCGCCGTCTTTCCGAGGCGGCGGCGCGGGCGGATCAGTTCACGCAAACGCACCGCCCGGCTGATCTCGCAAGTGATGACGCCCTGCACGGGAAAGTCCTCACGATGTTGTTCAAGAGGGGAGAGGCGCTGATCGCGGCCGGCGCGCAAATTGCGGTACGCCGCGCGCCCGATCAGTTCGACACCATCGCCGCTTTCCAGGTCGGGCACGAGTAACGTCATCACGCCATTGGCACGGACGTTGCCCGCGCTCTTGAAGACACCGTCGCCGACGTACTCGCTCCATTCCAGCCGTTGTGCCGCCACGTTCAGGTCGAGAAAACCGGGCGGGCCGCCTCGGTGGGCAACGTCCGGCATGCCCTGCGGACTGACGCTGGCCAGGAATGCGGTCTCCGTTCGGCTCAGCAAATCGGCGAGCCACGGGTCGTCGAGGAGCAGGGGTTCACGCGCTTTCGGGCCTAGGTGTGGCGCGTCGTCCAGAGGCAGCGAAGGCGCCATGTATTTGCGGCAGAGGGTGAAGGTCTCTTGGGGCGCCATCTCGCTCGTGTCTGCAGCCGGCTTCAGGAGGCCGTTGATTCGCGCCCGGCGCGCCTGGGCCAGGCTGATCGCAAGCCCACCGCACGGCGTGGGTTGGCCGACCGGCGGCGCCAGGGCGGGCTTGAATTGGATGCGCAGATCGGACGCCTCGGACTGGTGACGGACGCGCCGACGGGTTTCGCCCCGCGCCTCGACCAACGGCGGCGCGCCGGAGAGCACGGTAAAGCCGAGTGTGCCATCAGGGTTTGTGGTCGCGAGGAGAAACAGGTCTGCGTCCAGGGCAAACTCGGCAACCGGGCCGACCCAGTGCGCCAGTCTTTCGGCGATGTGCGTGGTTTTCGCCTCTTCTTGAATGGCGATTTGTCCGGCGTGGTATCGAAGCGGGGGCATCGGCGTACTCCTGATCCGAGACCTGTCAGGCGCTGCACACCTGACAGATCATCGGATTGCTTCTAGAGGGACTTGGCGTAGTCGAGCATCCCCTGGAAATCCACGACCACCGCCGGCTCGTCCCCCACCGTCCAGGCATCGTGCCCGGAGGGAAGCAGGGATACGTCGCCTGGGTGACAGTCGAACTCATCGCCGTCGTCCATCTTGACCCGCATCACGCCCGAGACGTGATACTGGAAGTGCGGCGCTTCGCAACTCTTGGTTTTGGCAATCGGCTGGACTGAGGTGAGCCAGCGCCAGCCGGGTTCGAAAACCGCACGGCCAATGGTCGCGCCGCCGACCTTGATGAGTTCCAGGCGTCCCTTCGGGAATTCTCGAACCTCATCGGGCTGGCCAAAGCTTTTCAGTTCGGCTTTCTTCATGGCATTTGCTCCTTTCGATGTGAATCGGCTCGATCCTGATCGCGATCAGATCATCCCCATTCTGGCATCGAGTCCTCAGCCTGTCGTCGTGGAAAACCGAACAATTCCCGTTACCCCACCGAACATTTTTAGTCTGCCGACCGAACAAAAAAGGGAGAGGGAGCGCAAGCTACCCCATCGCCCGTGTAAGTTGGCAAGCCGTGGGTCAGTCTTCTTCGTCGCGGGCTTCCCGCGCCAACCCCTTCTCGACTGACCAGGCAGCGATCTGGGCGCGAGATGCAAAACCGAGTTTGTTGAGGATGCGTGTGATGTGCGCCTCGACCGTCCTCACGCCGACGACCAACTCGTCGGCGATCTCGCGGTTCGACCTGCCCTGCGCGATCAACGCCGCAACCTCGCGCTCGCGCAGAGTGAGGCCGCCGAACCGCTTCTTCTCAACTTGCGCGGCCGAGGGCGTGGGGAGACGCGGCATCGTCGCCATGGCTCGCGCGGCAAAATCGCGGCGCAGACTCTCGTCCGGTGCGCCGGCGGCGAGGCGGTGAATCGCCTCCCGCGCGGCGGAAAATTCCCCCGCCGCCTCATCCCGACGCGCCCGAACCTGAAAGAGTTTGCCCAGCGCCAGGTGAATCCGCCAGACCAGTGAATGTGCTCCCTGCTCGAGCGCCGTCACCTGCGCCGCTTGCAAGACCGCCTCTGCCTCCGCCGGCCTGTTCAGAGCTGCCAATGCTTCGCCGCGCAATTTCCACAGGCGCGGAATAACCGTCTCCGACGTCATGTTTGCCGCCGAGGCGATCAGACGGTCGGCTATGTCCAACGCGGTTCGGGCCTCGCCGCGCGCCAGAGCGAGTTCACCGCGCGCGTGCCAGCACAATCGCTGGCTTTGCGTTTGCATCGGCGTGTCACCCGCTAGGGCGTCCTTCAGCAACGCTTCGGCGCGTCCGAATTCTCTTTGCGCCGCATAGGTTGCCGCGAGATAGCCCGTCGTCGAACCGAGCCACACCTGCGAGGCGATCTCTCGCGCCGGCGCGAGCGCCTGTTCGAGGTGCGAACGAGCTGCATCGAACGCCAGCAAATCCAGGTACAGCATTCCCAACGCAGCATGCGCGCCGATCGTCCATTGACGGTGTTGGATTTCTTCTGCCAGCGCAAGGCTCGCGCGCGCCGCCTCCAACGCCCGGGCGTATTCGCCCTGCGGACCTAAACAGGTCGCCAGCATCAACTCTGCGTAGGCTTCGCCGGCGCGCCAGCCAATCTCACGCGCGATTCTGACCGCCGCCTCACCCGCGCGCGCGGCCTCAACCAGGCTGATCGCGGGCACATCCAGATTTTTGAGATAGCTCGCCGCGCACAGGGTCAGGCAGGCGAGGCTGGAAGACATGCCCCGCCGGTCATCCACTTCGCGCGCCAGGCGGATCGCGCTCTCGTAAAACGATCGGGATTGGAGCAGATCGCTGTTCAACTGGCTGGTCATGCCCAGCAGGTCGAGCGTTTCAGCCAGACCGTGTGGTTGATTCAGCATTGTGAACAGTTCCAAGGCCTCGTGATGGTAGCGCAGGCCTTCACCCGGTTGTTCGACATTGGCGTACCAATTGCCCAGGCGGTTCAGGCTGTGGCCGACCATCGCCGGGTCGCCCAGGGTGTGCGCCAGATCCAGCGCGCGCCGGAAGTATTCGCCCGTCCTGGCATAGTCGCGCGAAGCCCACAGAAAGCCGAGGTCCATCAAGCCCTGCCATTCCGCCGCGCCGTCGCGCGCCTCTCGCGCTGTGCTCAACGCCTGTTCGTAATCGGCGCGGGCCGCCTCAAAGTGACCTGCCGTTTCGTAGGCTCTGCCCCGCGCGCGCAGGATTTCGATAGGGGGCGGCAATGACATTTGATGTGCCGCTTCCAGAGCGCGGGTGAAGTGCTCGACGGCTTCACGCGGCGCGAACAACGCCTGCGCTCTTTCGCCGGCGCGTTGGGAGTACGTGAGCGCCTTTGCCCAGACCCCGCCGGCGAAGAAGTGATAGGCGAGTTCGGCAGCCTGCGCGTCGAGCGCGTCGGCATAGATGCTTTCCAGTGTCTTAGCCACATGTTGATGCACGACTTGACGCTCGCGCCGCAGGAGCGAAGCATAGACCGCCTCGCGGGTCAGAGCATGGCGAAAGGAAAATCGTTCCGCTGATTCTTCAACGATCAACTGCGCCGCAACCAGTTCCTTCAATCGGTTCAATAATTCGCGCTCATTCATCTCGGTCAACTCCGGGAGCAACGCGAAATCGAAGCGGCGTCCGACGACGGAAGCCAGGATGAGCACACGCTGCGCCGGTTCGCTCACCTGCTCCGAGCGCCGCATCACTGCCTCCTGCACACTGCGCGGCGTGTTCAATTCCACGATCGGCTTGCGCTCCCAACGCCCCTTGGTGTAGTAAATTTCCCCGGCGGCGATCAACGCCTTCAGCACTTCTTCGAGGAAGAAAGGGTTGCCTTCCGTGAGCGGATACAAGAGATCGAGGAACTCGGCTTTGACCGGATACGGCAAGTCGAAGATGGCGCGCAGCATCGCATCCACCTCGTCGCGCGAGAGAGGCGCAAGCAGGATCTCGCGTGCCAGGCGTTGGCGGTCGAATTGCGTCAGCAGATGGGCCAGGCTCGGCGGCGCTTCCTCGTGGCGATAGCTGATCAGGAGGAGAATCGGATGCGCGGAGAGGCGGCGGGCAAACTGCAGCACGAAGTCCAGGCTGGTTTCGTCGCTCCAGTGCAGGTCTTCGAAGAGGATGAGCAACGGTTGCGCGGCGGCAAGGCGGAGGAAGTACTGAGTTAGCGCTTCGAACAAGCGGCGTTTTTCTGCTTCGGGATCGAGCGCGGGCGTTGGCGGGAGAGGGGGAAGGACGAGCGCCAGTTCGGGCAGGAGTTTGAGAATCGCCGGCGCGAAGGGGCCGAGTGTTTCGTTGATTTCGTCGGGGGTGCGCTGTGCCAGGTGCGCCCGCAGTGCGTCCACCAGCGGCGCGTAAGGGAAAGCGGTGTCTTGCTCGAAACAGTTGCCGCGCAAGGTTAGGAACCGTTCGGCTTCTGCGCGGCGACAGATCTCGTTGAGCAGGCGGCTCTTGCCGATACCCGCCTCGCCGGCGATTACGAGGCATTGCCCCACACCACGCTGAGCCGCGTGCAAGGCACGCTCCAGCATCTCTATTTCCGATGCGCGCCCGACGAGTACGGGCGAGACGATGGGCTTTTCGAACGGAGGCATAGCCATGCTGACTCCCTCGCCCTTCAACGCGCTCCGAGCCGCGTTGAGCGCCTGATCGAGTTCACTGCGCGCCTCGTTGCGCGGTGTAGTGCGATTCCAGCGCGTCGCGCGGCTGCCAACTCAACAGCCGCTTGGCCTTGTCGTTGCGGAATACCCCGTGAGGCAGGTCGGCACCAATATGGAAGTATTCGAATGGCGAGGGCAGCGTAGTCACCTCGAGCGCACAGCGGATCGCCCGCGCAGCGTCGCCCCACGAGATCGTCAGCGGGTGAATGCGCGGGCCGTAGGGCGTAGACGACTCGACGAACTGGCAAAACGTGAGCGCCGGCACGACCAGCCCGTGGTGCTCCGCGAAGATGCGGCAGATCTCCTGGCCGAAGTACTTGCTCATCATATATACCCAGTCCTTGCCCGGGCGTGGCGGCACGTCGTCTACGATGTCGTGATCCCAGTCGTAGCCGGTGCGGTCGTGTGCGCCGAGCATGAACGGGCCGGTATGCACCACGCGCTGGATGCCGTGTGCGACGGCGGCGCGCATGACGTTGTAGGCGCCGAGGGTGTTCACCAGGAAGGCGTCGGCAGGGTCGTTGCGCAGCACGGTGCAGTTAATGATCGCGTCCGCGCCCTCGCACGCTGCCATCACCTGGGCGGGATCGCGCACATCCATGACGCGCCACTCGTGCGGTGGCCGGGGGATCTCCGGCAGCGGTGCGCCGGGCGACTGCGGCTTGCCCGTCGCCAGAATCTCCTCGACCGGCTTAACGTCGGCCAGGCGCAAGACGTAGCCGGACGCCAACTCGCGCGTCGTGGCCGCGGCCAGCGGCCCGCCCGCGCCGAGCAGCGCTACCTTCCGGATGGCTGCGCGTGGTGGGATCGGCTCCGGGCGCGCGGCCGGCACCGGCATTTGCATCGCGCTGTGCCCGGCAAAGTCGCGCTGCGGGGCGAAGTCGAACTCCTCCGGCGTCCGCGTGAATTGGAAGCGGGCGCGCGGATCGGCGGAAGGCACGTGCACGATGAACCAGCCTTCACAGCCGTGCTTCAACGCTGCTTGAATTGCTGCGACGGCATCCTCGGCGTGTACCCACATCGGGTCGAACGGCCGTCCACCGGCGGTTGCATCATCCACGACTTGGCCGAGGCGTAGGCAGACGGCCGAGAGCGACGTCGAGCGCACCATCTCGCGCGTGCCCAGCTCAGCCAGCCAGGCGCACAGGTCGTCCAGGTGTGGGGTGGGGCGCGGACGCCAGCCCTCATCTACGCGAAACCGCGCCGGTGTTTGGGCAAACAGCGCCAGCGAGCTGCCCAGCACAATGCGCTTGGCGCCGGCCTTTGCCGCAGCGTCCATCAATTGGAATGTGCCGCGCGTGGCGTGATCGAGCGATGCTTCGTCGCTCGCCAGCCGGGTGTAGAGCGGTGCGAGGTGAATGACGCCGGCGACGCCTTCGCAAATCGCCCGAACGAAATCCAGGTCGCGCAGATCGCCTTCACATGTCTCAATGCCTGTGGGGAGTGCCTGGTTGAATTGCACATCCACGGCGCGGATGCGTCGCGTGGTGCGCAGCGCCTCGATGGCATGACGCGCCAACAAGCTGTTGGCGCCGGTAATCAAGAGCAAGTCGTTCATCCGAGGCGGATGATAGATAAGCTGGCAGAAAGGGCAAGCGGGATCGCGCGAGGCGCGGGTCAGGGCGCCGGCTGCCAATCTGGCATGAGGTCGTTCACGCGCAGCGCGCGGTCCGGGCCGGGCGCCGGCCAGCGGTTCGGATGCAGGATGCCGGCCAGGATTTCCACGCCGTCTACGACGCGCGGGCCGGGCCGGCTGAAATACGACGTCGCGTCTACGGCGTAGAGTTGCCACAGATACGTTGCCGGCAGATCGCGCCAGACATCGCGCGCGGCGGCATTTTGGAACTCGCGCACGCTGCCGGCCAGGTCGAAGCCGCAAGGCATGGCGATCACGCATTCGGCCTGGGTGCGCGCGACGTCGTCCCAGGTGCAGCGGAAGCTGGGCCGGCCTTTGCGGCCGAGCACCGGATTGCCGCCGGCGATCTCGATCTGCTCCGGCACCCAGTGACCCGGGGCAAATGGCGGATCGAGCCACTCCAGCGCGGCGACGGTCGGGTGATGGACGATGCCGGCCAGCGCTTCGCGCACGCGATCCAGCCGGTCGCGCAGCTCCTGCACGCGCGCCTTTGCCACGTCTCCCGTCCCGGTCAGCTCGCCGACAGTGAGGATGGTCTGGAAGACGCTCTCGATGTCGGTCGGCTCCAGCGAGACGACTTGCGCCGGGCCTTCCCACTTGTGGCTGAGGTCGCGCACGACGGCACGCACCGTGTCGTATGACACGGCGCACACGTCACACAACTCCTGGGTCAGGATGAGGTCGGGCTTCGCAGCGTCGAGCCGGTCCGCGTGCAGGCCATAGAGGCTGAGGCCGTCGCGCAATTGCTGCGACACCCGCGCGTCAATCTCCGCGCTGGTGAGCGCCGGGTTGATTTGGCCGTCCGTGTCGGTGACGCCGATGCTGCTGAACGTCATCACCGGCACATCGGCGACGTCGGGTGGATAGTCGCATTCGTGGCTGCGGCCGACGAGCGAATCGCGCAGGCCGAGCAAGCACACGATTTCTGTCGCACTGGGTAAAAGAGAGACGATGCGCATCTTCTGGTGGATAGTCGTTAGTTGCTAGTTGCTAGTTGCTGGTTGCTGGTTGCTAGTTACTGGTTACTGGTTACTGGTATCCGGTAACTCGGAATCTCCAATCTCTAATCATCAATTCTGAATTCTGAATTCTGAATTCTGAATTCTGAATTCTGAATTCTGAATTCTCAATTCTCAATTCTCAATTCTCACCTCTCGCCCTTCCTGCGATGAGCGATAGATGGCGTCAATGATCTGCAAGCCCATCAGGCCGTGCTCGCCGGGCGATTCGGGTGTCGCGCCGCTTAGCACGCAGTCCACGAAGTGATGCACGGCGATGCAGTGGCCGCTGACGCCGGCGGGCAGGCGCGGCACGATGGTCGCCGGCTGATCGTTGACAAGTTTATACATCACGACGGTCTCGCCGTTAGGTGCGCCGGTGTAGAAGTTTGCGCCGGCCTCGCTGCCGAACAGCCGCACGTAAAAGCCATCTTGCATTGGCTCGCGATGCGATGCCCAGGCCGACTCGAACTGTAGCACGGCGCCGTCGGCAAAGCGCACAAAGCCGAGGCCCATGTCGTCCACGTCGAAGTTGGCCGGCTTGATGTCACGGGGCTTGGTCTTTTGCCTGCGCGGGCCGAACTCGGCGAACGCCGCGCCGCTTACAGCGACCGGTCGTGGATAGCCCATCAGCCACAGGGCCAGGTCGAGCACATGCACGCCCAGGTCAATCAGCGCGCCGCCGCCGGCGCGTTCTTTCTGCGTGAACCATTGGCCATGCGTGGGGATCCACCCTTCGCGCAGCCAGCCGGCTTTGGCCGCGTAGATGTGGCCGAAGTCGCCGGCGCGGATCTGGCCTTTCAGCCAGACGATCTCCGGGCGGTAGCGATGGTTGTAGCACACCATCAGCGTCTTGTTCGCTGCACGGGCTGCTTCGATCATGCGCCGGCCGGCCTCGACCGATGTGGCAAGCGGCTTTTCGCACAGCACGTGCTTGCCGTGGGCGAACGCTTCGCAGGCGACCGGTTCGTGCAGCCAGTTGGGCAGGGCGATGCTGACGACATCCACCTCGTCCGATTTCAGCACGTCGTGATAGTCGGTGAAGCGGCGTGACTCGGGGATGTTGAACCGGTCGCCGCGCTCTTTCAAGATGGCTGGGTTGACGTCGCAGATCGCGGCCAATTCACAGTTGGGGTGGGTCTGGTAGCCTTCGATGTGGTTCCAACCCACGCCCACGCCGATGACTGCAGCGCGAAGTTTTGATGAAGGCGTCATAGTCGTGTGTTGATGTGTCCGATTCCTCACTCCCGACTTTGCGAGCCGGAGTCGGGAGTGGGAAGTTAGTGCGTGCGTCTAGGCTCACGTCAATTCCGCCAGGGCTTCCACCAGCGCGTCAATTTCCTCGCGCGTGTTCGTCTCGGTGCAGCACAGCAGCATGTGATCCGGCAGCTCGGGGTAATCCCGGCCCAGGTCGTAACCGCCGATGATGTCGTGCTCATCGAGCAGATAGTCGTTGATCTCCTTCACCGGCGCAGGACAGGCCACGACGAACTCGTTGAAGAACGGCTTGTCCGTCCACACGCGCCAGCCCTCCAGCTTGCCGATGCGGTCGGCGGCATAGTGCGCCTTTTGGTAACACAGGTGTGCTGCCTGGCGCAGGCCATGCTTGCCCATCACGCTCATGTAAACGCATGCGGCGAGCGCCATCAAGCCCTGGTTGGTGCAGATGTTGCTGGTGGCTTTCTCGCGGCGAATGTCTTGCTCGCGTGTCTTGAGCGTGAGCACGTAGCCGCGCTTGCCCTCGCGATCTACCGTCTCGCCGACGATCCGGCCGGGGATGCGGCGCATGAACTCGCGGCGGGTGCAGAAGAAGCCGAGGTACGGCCCGCCGAAGCTCAGCGGAATGCCGAGCGGCTGACCTTCGCCCACCGCGATGTCTGCGCCGTATTCCGCCGGCGGCTTGAACAGTCCAAGCGAGATCGGGTTGACGACGGTGACGAAGAGCGCGCCTGCAGCGTGAATGCGGTCGGCCAGCCCGGTCACGTCCTCGAACTGGCCAAAGAAGTTCGGGTTCTGGATGCAGACGCAGGCGGTGCTCCGGTCAATCAGGTCGGCAAGGTCGGTGAGGTCGGCCTCGATGATCTCGACGTTGGGATGAAACTGTGTATAGGTGCGAAGCACGCGACGGTAATGCGGGTGGATGGCGCACGAGACGATCACTTTGTGGCGCTGCGTGATGGCCATGGACATCAGCGCGGCCTCGGCAAATGCCGTCGCGCCGTCGTAGTGCGAAGCCGTGCTGATCTCCAACCCGGTCAGCGCGCTCATCATGCTCTGGAACTCGAAGATGGCCTGCAACGTGCCCTGGCTAACCTCCGGCTGGTAAGGCGTGTAGGCGGTGAAGAACTCGCCGCGCCGGATGATGTGGTCCACCAAGCTGGGGATGTAGTGATTGTAGGCGCCGGCGCCGAGGAAGCAGGCGTGGTGGTTGACGTCGGCGTTGGCGTCGGCCAGCGCGCCGAGCTCCCACATCGCCTCCATCTCGGTCACGGCCTCGGGCAAATTCAGGCGCGGGAAGCGAAACTTTTCCGGGATCGCAACGAACAGGTCTTCGATGTGCTCGACGCCGATGCGCGCGAGCATCTCGCGGCGCTCTTCGTCGGTGTGCGGGATGTAATTCATCGCAAATTGAAAATTGAAAATTGAAAATTGAAAATTGGATAAGGGGACTTCCTTTCTCAATTCTCAACTTTCAATTCCTAATTCTCGGCTTCCTTCAGCAACTGCTCGTAGGCGGCTGCGTCGAGCAGGTTATCGAACTCGGCCATGTTGTCGGGCTTAATGCGGATCATCCAGCCGGCCTGGTACGGATCTTGGTTGATCGTCTCCGGCTTGCTCTCGAGTTGTGTGTTGACGGCCGTGATCGTGCCGCTGACGGGCATGTAGACGTCCGAGGCGGCTTTGACCGACTCCACCACGCCAAATGCTTCGCCGGCTTTATACGTCGCGCCGACGCGTGGCAGCTCTACATAGACCAGGTCGTTCATCGCGGCTTGTGCGTGGTCGCTGATGCCGCATACGATCTCATCGCCTTCGATGCGCGCCCATTCGTGGGTTTTCAGATAGCGCGCGGATGGATCAATTTTGGATGCCATGTCGTTTCTCTCTGTGAGTTCGAGGTCGTTCCGTGGGTTGGGCCGCGATGCACAGGCTCGCGTGTTATGCTCTTCCCGCGCGAATGATACCAAAGCGCTTCTGCTGTGCTAGAGTGTTGTTCCTTGAGCGAGGTTCACGTCTTCCTAATGCGGCGAGGGTAGGATAGGCCTGTATAACTTCCGGCGAATTCCGAGGTGGACATTACATGTCGAGTGTGGGTGCAACGGCGCAGGCTACTGGCGTAGTGCCCGGTGTCGAACGTAGCGCGATGGCCGCGCCGGCCGCCTTCGCCAGCCGGCTGAGCGTCTGGTGCGACCGGCTGATCGAAGCCGGCTGGCTGGCGGCGATCATCGTCGTGCCGTTGTTCTTCAATATCTACTCCAGCCGGGTGTTCGAGCCCGACAAGTTGACCACCCTGCGCTCGATCGCCCTGGTCATGGCCATGGCCTGGGTGGTGAAGTGGGTCGAGGAGTTCCGCAACCCGGATCGCGACCGCAGCGTGACCTGGCGCACGCCGCTCGTGTTGCCCACGCTGATCATCGTCGTCGTGTACATGATCAGCACTGCGCTTTCGATCGCGCCACGCACCAGCCTGCTAGGGTCGTAT
Source organism: Candidatus Roseilinea sp. (assembly GCA_025998955.1). Classification (NCBI taxonomy): domain Bacteria; kingdom Bacillati; phylum Chloroflexota; class Candidatus Thermofontia; genus Candidatus Roseilinea; species Candidatus Roseilinea sp. The sequence goes on along the minus strand of AP024676.1, from coordinate 1,632,152 downwards.
CAGCGCCTGCAGGGTACCTACACCACCTTCGCCTACATCGTGGTCTTTCTGATGATCCTGCAGGGGATGCGCCGGCGCGCGCAACTCGATCGGTTGCTCACGCTCATAATCATCACTTCGCTGCCGGTCGCAATTTATGGCCTCCTGCAGCGCTTACAGCTTGACCCGCTGCCATGGGGCGGCGACACGGTGGAGCGCGTGGCCGGCAATATGGGCAACTCGATCTTCATCGCCGCCTATCTGGTGATGGCGTTCTTCATCACGTTCTATCGCATCGCCGACAGCTTCGCCTCCATCCTGCAGAGCGATCAGCCCCGCTGGTCGGACGTGGTGCGCGCTGCGTGCTACATTCTGGTTGCGCTGTTCAACGCCATCGTCGTGCTGATCTTGGCGGGCAGCCGGGGGCCGCAGCTTGGCTGGCTGGTCGGTGTATTGTTCGTCGTGCTGTTGTTGGCGCAACTCGTCCGCCGGCAGAAGGCTCGGCTGCAACTCACCGTAGGGTTGATCGGCCTCGGCGTCGCCGGGTTAGCCTTCCTCTACTTCATCAACATCACGCGCAACGACCCGAACTACGAATGGCTGCGCCAGTTCCCGCTCTTCCGTCGCCTGAGCACTGTGTTTACGACGCAAGAAGGCACCAACGCCGTGCGCGTGTTGATCTGGGAGGGCGCAGCCGACCTGGTCGCGCCGCACGATCCGATCGCCCGGCCGGATGGCACGCCCGACGCGTTCAATGCGATCCGGCCGCTCGTCGGCTACGGGCCGGAATCTATGTACGTCGCCTACAACCGCTTCTATCCGCCAGCCCTGGCGAACTTCGAAGCGCGTAATGCCTCGCCCGATCGCAGCCACAACGAGACGTGGGATGCGTTGGTCATCACTGGCGTCTTCGGGCTGCTCGCCTACATGTTCTTGTTCGGCAGCGTGCTCTACTATGGTTTCCGCTGGATCGGGCTGATCGCGTCGCGATTCGAGGCGCTGCTGTTCGTCGTGATGTGGATCGCTGGCGCAACGCTGTTTGGCCTGGGCGCGATCGCAGCCGGTCACCGGGAGCTGTTCGGCATCGCCGTAGGCGCCGGTGTAGTGTTCGGATTGACCATCTTCCTGTTCGTCAGCGCGATCATCAACGCGCGCCGCGACGATGACGAGGCGTTACCGATTCAACTTTCGTTGCGCGATCAGTTGCTGCTCATCGCCATCGTCTCCACCGTCATCGCGCACTTCGTCGAGATTCACACCGGCATCGCCATCGCGGCGACTCGGACGTACTTCTGGACGCTGATCGGTGTGATGGTCGTGGTTGGCGCCGGCTTGCTTCGGAGCGATGCGCCGGAGGCGATGGACGGCAAGCCGGACGCAGGAGCCGTCTCGGTGAAACCTACGGCATCTGGAAATGCCGATTCGGGAGATAACCGCCAAGGTGCAGGCGGCACACGACGACAACGCCGCGCTGCGCAACAGCGCGCGGCTGCGGCGCGGCGCACGGCTGCGCCGGCTGGTCGCGGCTTCGCGTTGCCTGGGTGGTTCGGCACCGTTGCCGCCTATGGGCTGTTCCTGGGCTTGATTCTCGGCATCATGGCTTTCGATTTCACCAACAACATCGAACGCAGCACGATTGCCGGCCAAGTCTTCATCAACGCGATGACTCGCTTAAAGGGACAGCCCAGCCTGGGCGTGCTGGCGATGTTTCTCATCACGCTCCTCGTCGGCGTTGCCGTCATCCTGGCCGAGCTTCGGTCGGGTGGCGTATTGCGCGACAATGAGCACACGACGGCGGCTGGCGCGCTCGTCGCCTCGATCGCTACCTTCGTCTGGGTGGCATTCGGCACATTCATCGCCGGCCGGCTGGTGGCGTTCTTTACCGCGCAACAAAACTCGGTCAGCAGCGTGCTCGGCATCGCCGATCAATTAGCTGCCTTCCCCGCCTACGTGTACCTGCTGATTGCCGCGGTGATGATCGGCAGCGCCTTCTTGCTGCGCAGCGAAGAGCCGGTCGGGCCGGCGAAGGGCGCGTCCTATGCGGGCTTGACCGGGCTGTTCGTCGGCGCGATCGCTGTGCCCATCGCCGTCGCCTACAGCAACCTGCAACCGATCGCTGCCGACATCGTTTACAAGCAGGCCAACCCGTGGGACCAAGAAGGCTCACGTGAGTTGTTGCAGGGCAGCGGCGTTCAAGGCTGGGATCTGGCCATCGAGCATTACCGCCGTTCGATTCAGCTCGCGCCGAACGAAGACTTCTACTATCTGTGGCTGGGTCGCGCGTTGTTGGAGAAAGCCAAGACCACGACGAACCCATCGCAGGCCAGGACCATCCCCGAAGATGCGCCGTTCACGCGCATCATCGGCAATGAGCCGGAAAACTGGAATCGCCCGTATGGTTCCGACGCGTTGCCCTCTGCCAACCTCAGCCGTCAGGACTTGCTCACGGCAGCGCGCATCATCCTGGAAGAAGCGCGCGTCATCAACCCGTTCAATACCGATCACAGCGCGAATCTGGCCCGCATGTGGCAACAATCGGGCGACATTGTGCGGGCAGAGTTGGATCTGGAGCGCACGCGGGCGAACCCGGATCCGGCGCGCATCGCCGAATTGGAAGCCGACGCGCAGCGTCGCTACGAGAATGCGTCGAAGGAATATGCGACGGCCACGCGCCTGAGCCCGAACAACGCGCAGTTGTGGAACGAGTGGGCGAGCCTGTATCTCTCCCGGCTGGGTAACCTGGAAGAAGCGAAGACCCGGCTCGACCGCTCGCTCGCGCTCGATAAGAAGTTCAGCCAGACGTATCTGTTGCGCGCCGCGTGGCATCTGGAGAAGGCGCGCACGCTCGACCGGCAGGCGAACCAGGCCGAATGGCGCGCCGACCTGGAGCGCGCGCGTGAGGAACTCAACCAGGCCGTGGCCGTTGATCCCAATTCGCTCCAAGCCTACCAGGAGCTGGCGCGCATCGCGCTGGATTTGGGCGACGCGCCGGCTGCGATCAACGCGATGCAGGCCTTACTGGCACGCAACCCGAACGATTGGAACACACTCAAGAACCTGGCCGTGCTCTACAGCGACACGCGCCAGATCACGCTGGCGGTCGAATACGCCCGTCGTGCGATGGCGCTGGCGCCGGCGGATCAGCAGTCCGTGCTGGGATCGTTCATCCAACTACTCAGCTCACCTTGAGCAACCGGCTCACAGCCCACAGCTCATAGCTCATAGCTCACAGCTCAAAATGGTCGAACTCCTTCTCCTCTTCTTCGGCGCGTTAGTGATCACCATCGCCGCTACGCCGGTGAGCAAATGGCTCGCGCCGCGCGTCGGCGTGATCGCTCAGCCGAGGGCGCGCGATATCCACACCAAGCCGGTGCCGAAGCTGGGCGGGCTGGCCATCCTGCTCAGCGTGCTGGCCGCAGCGCTGGTGCTGGGCCGCCAGCTCGAGTTCCGGCAGTTCGCGGCTATCGTCGTTGCGGCAACGTTGATGTCGTTCATGGGCCTGGTGGACGATCGCTTCAACCTCAACGCCTACATCAAACTGGTCATCCAGGCGTGCGCTGCGGTGATGGTCTATCTGTTCGGGGTGCGCGTCATGATGTTCAGCAACCCCGTGCTGGATGCGTTGCTCACCGTGGTCTGGATCGTCGGCATCACCAACGCCATGAATTTCCTGGACAACATGGATGGCTTGCTAGCTGGAATCAGCGCCGTGATCTCGTCCTTCTTCCTCGTGCTGGCCATCATCAACGGGCAATACTTGGTGGGTCTGCTCAGTGCGGCGGTCTTGGGCGCATGTGTCGGATTTTTGGTGTGGAACTTCAACCCGGCGAGCGTGTTCATGGGCGACTCGGGCAGCATGTTCCTTGGCTTTCTGCTGGCGTGCATCGCCGTCAAATTGCGCTTCTTGGGTCAGAGCCCGATGGTTTCGTGGATGGTGCCGGTGATCCTGATGGGCCTGCCGATCTTCGATATGACGCTGGCGACCCTCTCACGGCTGCGACGCGGCAAGAACCCACTCACGTCGCCGGGCAAAGATCACACCTCGCACCGCATCGCCAATCATGGCTTCACCCGGCGCGAAGCCGTGATGATCCTCTACCTGGTGTGCGGCGCGCTCGGCATCACGGCGGTCATTGCCTCGGTTGCCAATGTCTGGGCCAACCTGATCATCGCTGTTGTATTGTTGGGTGTTGGGGGCTACATGCTGTGGTTCATGGAGTTTGGACCTTGGAAGCTGACAACGATAGATTGAGAATGCCCGGATCCGGGAGCGCCCTCCGGCGCGCTGCGGCCCGTTCCGTCGCCTACCGAACCGATCAGCGTATCGCAGTCCTAGGATTGGGCTACGTCGGCCTGCCGCTGGCGGTGGCGTTTGCCAAAGCTGGCCGGCGCGTCGTCGGCGTGGACGTGGACGCGTGCAAAGTAGCGCAACTCAACGCCGGCAAGAGCTACATCGCCGATGTGCCGGGTGAAGATGTCGCGCAGGTCGTGCAGGCCGGCTCCTTCACTGCCTCGAGCAGCTACGACGTCCTGCTCGACTGCGATGTGATCTTCATCTGTGTGCCAACGCCGTTCGACGCCATGCGCGCGCCAGACCTTTCATATGTGGTCAGCGCAGCCGAGGGGATCCAGCCGTGGCTCTCCAAAGGGCAACTCGTCATCCTTCAGAGCACCACCTATCCCGGCACGACGCAGGAGATCGTACAGCCCATCCTCGAGCGTGGGGGCCTGAAGGCGGGCGTGGACTTCGACCTGGCTTTCTGTCCCGAACGCATTGACCCCGGCCGCACCGATTGGACGGTGTCGAACACCCCCAAGGTGGTCGGCGGGGTGACGCACGAGAGCACGCAGCGTGCGGCCGTCGTGCTGGGCGCGCTCGGTGCGCCGGTGCATTGCGTGTCGTCGCCACGAGCGGCCGAAATGACCAAGTTGCTAGAAAACATCTTTCGCTCGGTCAACATTGCGCTGGTGAACGAGTTGGCGCTACTGAGCGAACGCATGGGCATTGACATCTGGGAGGTAATCGAAGCAGCCAAGACCAAGCCCTTCGGTTTCATGCCCTTCACGCCTGGCGCAGGAGTCGGTGGACATTGCATCGGTGTAGATCCCTACTACTTGTCTTGGAAGGCCCGCGAATACGACTTCTACACCAAATTCATCGAGCTGGCTGCCGAGATGAACCAGAGCATGCCCTTCCACGTCGTGGATCTAATCGAGCAGGCGCTGGACCAGCTGCACGTTGCCTTGCGCGATGCCACGGTGATGGTGTTGGGTGTAGCCTTCAAGCGTGACGTGGACGATCCGCGCAACTCGCCGGCCGAACGCGTGATCGAGTTGTTGCTGCGGCGCGGCGCCAAAGTCATGTATCACGATCCGTATGTGCCGCGCTTCCACGTCGGCGGCAACGTCTTCTATCACGAGCCGGTCGCGCTGCTGTCTCAGCCCTTGAGCGAGTCAAATCTGCGCAAGGCACACTGCGCTGTGATCGTTACCGGCCATCGCGTGGTGGATTACGGGTTCGTGGTGCGCACTGCGCCGTCGGTTGTAGATTGTTGCAACGCGACTCTGGCTGTGGACGGCGATAAGCGCCATGTCGTGCGTTTGGGTGTGGGGCGCTGATCGCGTAGCTGGTGTGTGTGTGTGCAATTCGGTGTGCACTCCCGCCGGCCGAGCGCGACTAACAACGACGACGGATGAATGCCGAACTGCCGTATTACTTGGCCTTCGCCCGCGTGAAGGGCATCGGCGCCGTGCGCATTCGAAAGCTGAAGGCACACTTCGGCTCGCTGCAGCTCGCCTGGTCTGCGAGCGAATTTGACCTGGCCGAGGCCAGCTTGGATGCCAAATTGATCGGCGCCCTGGCTCAAGCGCGGCGAAGCATCGTCCCGGAGCAAGAGGTCGAACGCTTAGCAAGCGTCGGCGCAGCGGCGATCACCTGGGAAGACGCCGGCTATCCTAAGCTGTTGCGGGAAGTGGCCGATCCGCCGCCTGTGTTGTTCGTGAAGGGTGCACTGACCGAGGCGGATGCGTGGGCGGTGAGCATCGTCGGCACGCGCCGCGCGACGGTGTATGGCCGAGAGGTGACGGAGATGCTGTCCGCTGAATTAGCGCGCAACAATATCACGATCGTCAGTGGCATGGCGCGTGGGATTGACGCGATCGCTCATCACACGGCGCTCAAGGCCGGCGGCCGTACCGTGGCTGTGTTGGGCTGCGGCGTAGATGTGGTGTATCCGCCCGAACATCGCAAGCTGGCGCAACAGATCGTCGAGAATGGCGCGCTGGTCAGCGACTATCCGATCGGCACGCCGCCGGATGCGTTGAACTTCCCGCCACGCAATCGCATCATCAGCGGGCTGAGCTTAGGTGTGGTAGTGGTCGAGGCCGACGAACGCAGCGGCGCACTGATCACCGCCGAGTTTGCCGCTGAACAAGGTCGCGACGTGTTCGCCGTGCCGGGCAACATCTTCAACCGCACCAGCCGTGGAACCAACCGGCTGATCCAACAGGGCGCGCACATCGTGCTCGACGCGCAGAGCATCTTAGAGGAGCTGAATCTGAACATGGTGGCCGATCGCGCGGAGGTCGAAGCGGTGGTGCCGGAGAACGATACCGAGCGAGCGATTCTGGCGCGCCTCTCTCACGAACCGACGCAGGTGAACGAATTGGTGCGCGCGCTGGCGATGCCTGCTGCTGATGTTACGGCAACGCTGGCGTTGATGGAGTTGAAAGGGCTGGTGCGCCAAGCGACCGGCACGAGCTATGTGCTGGCGCGCGAAGCACGTGCAGCGTATTGGGTGGATTGAGGATCAGGAGTCAGGGATCAAGGATTGGGGGGGCGGGGGGGCGGAGAACAGGAGGCAGAGGCAAGTCAATCACCAATCACCAATTACAAGTTACCAGTTACCAATCATCACCGAAACATGTATCACGCACTCATCATGGCCGGCGGAAGCGGCACGCGACTCTGGCCGCTCAGTCGTAAAGATCGTCCCAAGCAGTCATTGGCGCTCGTCGAAGAGCGGACGATGTTTCAAGTGACTGCCTACCGGTTGCAACCGCTCATCCCGCTGGAGCGCGTGCACGTAGTCACCAACGCCCAGATGGCCGCGATCTTCAAGACCCAGGTGCCGGATATTCCTGAGGCCAACTACATCATCGAGCCCAGCGCCAAGGATAATGGCCCGGCGGTCGGCCTGGCGCTCACGCATATCGCGTATGCCGATCCGGACGCCACGGTAGCCATCCTGACCGCCGACCATCACATCGGCAAGACGGCGGAATTCCACATGGCGTTGCAAGCCGCTTATGAGGTCGCCCAAGATGACTACATCGTCACCCTCGGCATCATGCCGACGTATCCCTCGACTGGCTTCGGTTACATCGAGCGCGGTGATGCGATGGAGGCCCGGCACGGCCTCCACGTCTTTCACGCCCGCCGCTTCACCGAAAAGCCGAAACGGGAGGTCGCAGAGACGTATCTCGCCGACGGCCGGCACTCTTGGAACAGCGGCATGTTCATCATGAAGTGCCGTGTCGGCTTGCGCGAGTTTCAACGCCAGCAGCCGGAATTCGCTGCAGCTCTGGCCCGGTTAGAGATGACCATCGGCAGCCCGGCTTACAAAGATGCGCTGCAGGATGCCTGGGATGTCGCGCCGAAGAAGTCCATAGACTATGCCATCATGGAGGGCGCTGAACGCGTTGCCGTGATCCCCGTGGACATTGACTGGAGCGACATCGGCAGTTGGGCTTCGTTGTTGGACATCCTACCGAAAGATGCACAGGGTAACGCGTTCTTCGGCGGTCAGGTGCTAGCGATCGAGACCAGCAATACCCTCGTGCGCACCAGCGATCGCTTCGTCGCTATCATGGGCTTGAAAGACGCCGTCATCGTGGATACGCCCGATGCGTTGCTGGTATGCTCACTAGATCGCGTCGCCGATCTCAAGCAGATCGTGGAGCGGCTGCGCCAGGAGCGGCGCGACGATCTGCTCTGAACGCATGCTTGCAGATTACGCTCGAATCCTGTTGCGGCGTTGGTGGCTGGTCCTGCTACCAGCCATGCTGATCTTGGCAGTCACGTTGCTGACGACGCGACCTGGGTCGCCGAGCTACGTCGTGACGATGTCGTTCGCGGTCGGCCTCCCGCCGGAGCCGCTGCGTGAACAGGCATACAACTACGACCGGCATTACAACTGGTTGGCATCGGAGTATGTCACGCAGGGCTTTTCGTTGATCATCAGCAAAGGTGCGTTCGCCGACAACGTGGCTAAGCGGCTGGCACAGCGCGATGTGACGTTGCCCGCGCCGCTGATGGGCGCGATTCGTTCGGAGTATCGTTCAAGCGTGATGGTCGTTTATGTGTCGTGGCCCGATCCAGAACAAGCGGCCCAGATTGCTCAAGCGGTGGTGGATGAGCTGAACGAGAATTACGAGGCTTACTGGCCGCAACTGAAGGGCGTGGGCGCTTCACCGGTGCGGCTGATGGACCCGATCGTGCCTGTGCCGACGGCAGCACCCCTGCGCGATCGCTTCGATTTACCGGCGCGTCTCGTGCTTGGCCTGCTCGCCGGCGCGGCGCTGGTCTTGTTGTGGCATCATTTCGACCCAGTGATCAGGGAGCGCCGCGAAATCGAGCACTTAGGTCTAAACGTCATCGGCGAAATCCCTGAGCGGTTTTAGAAGTTGCTCGCGAGATGGAGCTACAAGATTACATTCAAATCGTCAAACGGCGCTGGTGGATCGTCGTGCTGACGGCGCTGATCGCAGCCGCCAGCGCGTTCGTCTTCAGCCGGCTGCAGACGCCGATCTACAAGTCGTCCATGAAGCTGACGATTCAACCGGCGCGCACCGACTTCGGTCAAACCCAGGCCGCCAAGCAGTTGCTGTTGTCTTACATCAGCATCATTCGCACCGAGCGCAACGCGGCGGAGGTCGGCAAGCGCCTGAAGTTGGATTACTCACCGGCTTATATTTACGGCCAGACGCGCATGGCCGATGACGCCGCCAGCTATGGCGTGGAGATCGAAGTGCGTGACTACGACGGTGAGACGGCCAATCGCATCGCGCGGGAGTGGGCCCAATTGTTCGTCGAGTTTCGCAACCGCGATAACGCCAAACAGCGTCGCGAGGATCGCGTCGAAGCGATCATGGGCGACGACCCGCGCTACGTTCAGGATTACCCGCGCACCGGCGTGAATACGGCGGCGGGTTTGCTCTTGGGCTTGGCTGCCGGCGCAGCGATTGCGGCATTGCTCGAATGGCGACAATCTGCGTTGCTCCGCACACCGAAGGACGTCGAACGCAACCTGACGCTCCCTGTCGTCGGCGCCATCCCGGCCGACTGATCCGTCATGAACCTGATCACACTCACCGATCCGAAATCGCCTGCTGCTGAGGCGTATCGCACGTTGCGCACGAATTTGCACTTTGCTATGCTCGACGCGCCGCTGCGGACGTTGCTCGTCGCTTCGCCGGATTCCGGCCAAAGCGCGACGAAGGTCCTGGCAAACTTAGCCGTCACGTTAGCGCAAGGTGGGAGGCGTGTGATTGCCGTGGACGCCGATCTGCGTGAGCCGGCGCTACACACCGCCTTCGACATGCCGAATGCAACCGGCCTGGCCGATTGGCTCGACAGTGGCGCGAACGGTTCGGGCGAGCCGCCGTTGCGCCCGACGTCGCTACCGAACCTGAGCTTGCTGACTAGTGGAACGCCGCCGGCTATCCCCGCCGATCTCATCAGCTCGGCGCGCATGACCCACGCCATCGAACGACTCGTCGGCATGACCGACTTGGTTTTGTTCAGTGCGCCCCCACTCGGACAGGTCAGCGATGCAGCTGTGTTGGCTTCGCGCGTGGATGGCGTGTTGCTTGTCGTGGAAGCCGGCAAGACACGTCGTGATCATGCGCAGCAAGCGAAAGAGATCCTCGCCCGCGCGCACGCGCGGTTGATCGGCGCTGTGATGCTGGGCGCGAAATGATGTGTCGCGTTGTATGAACCACCCAGCGACACCGATGCGCGGGTGAGTCTGAATTCACGATTGCGCGTCGGGTATAATCTTCACGCTAACTCGTGGAGAAGGTCCTCGATCGCGTGATACATCGCCCAACTCAAACCTCAGATTATTGGTCCGCCCTCACGATCACCGCGGACGATGCTGAGTTTCTTTACGGTTTCATTCTTGAAGCAGGCAAGCCTCAGCGCGTCGCCGATTTGGCTCTAGCGCTTATCCGCCACCGTGTTGATCAAGAGAACGCTGCACTGCGCCACCGGTGGGCTGAGAACAACATCTACCAGCCGAAGAAGCGCTATGCGATCGGTGAAAAGCTCGTCTTTCCCGCGCTGAAGTTTGCCTCCGGCCGGGTCGTGGATGTGCGCCCGGGCAACAACCCGGATTTGGGCGAATTCGAAGTCATCGCCGTGCAGTTCGATGATGGCAGGCGCCTTGAATTTGCAGCCAACTACAACCGTCCGCATCGGTTGAACGATGAAGATGCGACGGCGCTGTTCGATGCAGCGCCTCTCAAGTCGCCAGAGGACTTGTACGAAGCGCATGGCCAACGCGTGGTTGCTGTGCTGGAAGCGGCGCTCGAGAGCAACAATGAGTTCATTCGCATCGGTGATGAATGGTTCCTGCGCGCCATGATGGCCGAGGTGAACATCGGCCACCTGAACCTGGCCGAAGCGGTGCTCGATATGGCGAACGGCGGGCCACTGACGACGGATGTCATCCTGCGCGATCTGGGGCTGCCGCCCGATGTGGGCGTGAACGTGCAAGAGGCCTCGCTGAACAGCGCACTGGCGATGGATTCGCGCTTCGATGAAGTCAGCTTGAACGACACGCCGGCTTGGTTCCTTCGACGGTTGGAGCCGATCGAGGTGCGAGAGATGCCGGAGCCGTTACGCGCCGAGCGCTTGCCCAGCCGGACTACCATCGGCCCTGAACTCCTCGCCCTCGCCCGTGAACTGGATGACGAGTTGGAATTCGACGAAACGACACTGGTGTCGCCGGCGCGCAGCACAACGCTCATTCTGACCTATCCGCATCGCCGCGCCGGAACGCTGGGGTGGTCACGCGCGGCGGCGTCCGTTCTGCCACAATCGCGCAAGCCGCGCATTCCGATGCGCTTCAAAGACCGTCTGACGCAAAAAGAGATGACCGTATGGCTGGTGCGCGAAGGCCGCTACATTTGGGGGCTGGGCGATTGGTTCAAATCCAACGATCTCCCCGCCGGCGCTTACATCGAACTGGCGCGCAGCGACGCCGAGAATATCGTGTGGATAGACTACCGGCGGCGCAGACCCAAGCGTGAATGGGTGCGCGTCGCGAGCGTGCGCGACGGCCGGTTGCATCTGGAGACGGCGCAGCGCGCAGTGGCGTGCGAAGTGGATGAGCTGATGTCGGTGTTCGTGGACGATCCCCGCGCGCTCGATGTGCTGCGCAGCGAGCGCCGGCGCGACGTGATGCAAGCGGTGCGCGAGGCCTTCCCGGAGATCGCCAAACTGAGCCCGCAGGGCAATGTGCATGCCCGGACGCTCTACGCCGTGGTAAACGCGATCACGCGTAGCGCGCCGACTGACGTGTTCGCGGCGTTGACAGCGGTGGGCACATACGTGCCGGTGGGAGATAACTACTGGCACTTGGGCGAGCGCTGATTTGGCTGGCTTTGAGCATACGAACGATGAAGCTTCTGAGACCGACCGAGAATACGCCTTTTCACATTGATTATTCCTGGTTCGAGAAGAACGGCCAGGATGTCAACGTGCTGATCTACAAATGCCTGACGCCGGAGCAGCAGGAACGGCTGGCCGGATCGCCGGTGGACGAAGCGTTCGACTTCGTGGACGAAGCCACCGGCGAGGTGAGGCGGGTGACGCGCGCGATGCAGCTGATCCGCACCGAGCGCGCTGACGATCCAACGTTCATCAGCGCGCGTTTGCCTTTGGCCGAGTCCGTCTTCCGCGTCTTCTTGCTCAACGACAACCAGCCGCTGACGCCGGTCGAACTGGCGGTGCGCATCGGGCGTAAGCCCTCTGAGATCCTCGCTCAACTTGGTGGCCGCGCTGTTTATAATGGCATCCGGCCGATTATGAATTAGCCCCCGTAGCTCAACAGGATAGAGCAGGGCACTTCTAATGCCGAGGTTGTGAGTTCGAGTCTCGCCGGGGGCGTTCCTCGCTGCATTCCTCTCCGAAGGTATAGCTGGCTCTCCGTCGTAAACAGGCTTAGAGTTACGCTTGCCACGCAATCGCGCGGCTCAGCTTCGTAAGCATATGTTTCGACCTGTCCGGGAGTCGCCTCAGAAAAGCTTTCGCTGGCCGGAGATCCGTTCCGCCGCATCGAACGTCGTCAGGGCGTTCGGTTTGATCTGGCAGGCGCACCCGTCCAGCACGCTCGGCATGGCTGGCGTGACGCTGTTGCGCGCGGCTCTGCCAGCGGCGCAGGCGTGGGCTGGCAAGCTCATCGTAGACGGCGTAGTGGATGCTATCGGGCGCGTCCCATCCACCGATTTTTGGGCAGCACTGCAGCCGGTGCTGCCGTTTCTGGTCTTGGAGTTCATCCTGGTGACCGTCGGCGCAGTCTTGAACCAGATGCGCAGCTTGTTCGAACATGTGCTGCACGCGCGCCTGTCGCATACCATCAACACTGCTATCATTCGCAAGTCGCTCGCGCTCGACTTATATTTCTTCGAAAACGCCGAGTACTATGACAAGTTGGAGAACGCCCGGCGCGAAGCCGACCACCGCGCGCTCAGCATCTTGAACGATGGCTTCTCGCTCGTGCAGCACACGATCACCCTAGCGTCGTTCGTCGCGCTGCTGCTCGCCTTCAGCCCACTGCTGGCGCTGTTGTTGTTAGGTGCGACGATTCCACTCTTCATCGCGCAGACGCGCTTCAGCGAGCTGCGCTTCCGGCTGCTCACCTGGCGCGCGCCTGAAGCGCGGCGCATGATGTATCTGGAGCGTCTGCTGACCAACAACGAAAGCGCCAAGGAGGTCAAGCTGTTCGGCTTGGGCGAGCCTTTGCTCAAGCGCTATCGTGACCTGTTTTGGAAGTTCTACGCCGAGGATACTGCGCTGGCCAAGCGGCGCAGCGCGATCAGCATCGGCTTCGGTGTGCTTACCAGCCTGTCCTACTACGTGGCCTACGCGTGGATCGTCCTTCGCACCGTCACAGGCGCCATCACCTTAGGAAGCATGATGCTCTACCTGACGGTCTTTCGGCAGAGCCAGAGCACGTTTCAGGGCATGCTGCAGAGCATAAACGCGCTCTATGAAAGCGCATTGTTCATGAGCAACCTGTATGGCTTCCTCGGCCTGGAGCCGCAGATGAAAGCGTCGGGTGCGCCGTTGAAAGTGCCACGCCCAATCGTTCGCGGCATCGAGTTCCGCAACGTCTCCTTCAAGTATCCGGGCAGGTCCGAGTGGGCGCTGCGCAACATCTCGGTGACCATTGGCCCCGGCGAGAAGCTGGCGCTGGTCGGAGCGAATGGCGCCGGCAAGACCACCTTCATCAAGCTGCTCACGCGGCTGTACGACCCAACCGAGGGACAGATCCTGCTTGATGGCGTGGACTTGCGCGAGTACGACATTGACGATTTGCGCTTGCGCATCGGCGTGATCTTCCAGGATTTCGTGCGCTACATGATGACCGCCGGTGAGAACATCGGCTTCGGGCAGATCGAGGCGCTGGACGACCGGCCGCGCATCGAGCGTGCGGCGGAGAAGGGTGGGGCAGACGAAGTGATTGCTGCGCTGCCGCAGGGCTACGACACGATGCTGGGCGCGTGGTTCGAGCGCGGGCGAGAACTCAGCGGCGGCCAGTGGCAAAAGATCGCGCTGGGCCGTGCCTTTATGCGCGACGCCGAAGTGCTGGTGCTCGACGAACCAACTTCCGCGCTCGACGCCGAACGCGAATACGAGATCTTCCAACGCTTCCGCCAGCTCACCGATGGTCGTATCGCCATCCTGATCAGCCATCGCTTCAGCACGGTGCGCATGGCCGACCGCATCGCCGTGCTGGAGAATGGCGAGCTGATTGAGCTGGGCACGCATCGCGAGTTGCTGGAGAAAGATGGCGTGTATGCCCGGCTGTTCAACATGCAAGCCGAGGGGTACCGGTAATGTGGAGCCCCTAGATCCCGAAGACCTTTAGAGTCCGGATTCGCTATCCGCAACTCTCGCGACGCCTCGATCCAAACCCACCGCTCGCACCGAGCAGTTGTTTGGTCAACTCGCCGCCTTCGACCACCAGCTCGTGCAGCGCGTCGTTGATGTGCCGATCCTCGACCACGATGCCATCGTCTGGGCCGCCTTCGTCGGCAGCGAACAGCGCTGCCTTGCGCATCAGCTCGCGGATGAACGCCGCGCTCACGCCTTCCGTCTTCGAGATGAGCCCGTCGAGGTCGCGCAGGCGCACGGTCATACCCTCGCTGTAGAGCATGATCAACCGGCGCCGGCAATCGGCATCAGGCAACGGCACCAAGATGGCCTGGTCAATGCGACCAGGTCGCGACGCCAGCGCCGGCTCGAGGATCTCGGGTCGGTTGGTGGTGAGCAGGAAGAGCACGTCGGCGTCCTCGCTCAGTCCGTCCATCTGGTTGAGCAATTCGAACAACAGCGCGTTCGTTCCAGTGTTTTGTTGCGTGCGCTCCTCGGCAATCAGGTCAATGTCTTCGAGGATGATCGTCGCTGGCTGCAGCAGCCGCGCCATGTGGCAGGCTTCCTCGATCAGGCCCATGGCTGAGCCGGTGATCAGGATGATCGTCCGGTTGGACATCTGGCTGGCCAGGTGCATGGCGGTGAGCGTTTTGCCGGTGCCGGGCGGGCCGTGCAGCAGCAGTCCGCGCTTCATGTGCCGGCGAGCCGAGCGCAGCTTCGCCTCGACGCGCGTAAAGCCGATGGCGTGGCGCTCGATGCGTTCGATCACGTTCTTCGGCAGGATAATGCCGTCGCGCGTAATTGTCGGCAGGCGGTGAAACTTGACCGCCACGCCACCCTCGCCCAACTCCAGCGAGATGACGTGGCCGCGGTAGACGTTGCGGGCGTGCATGGCCGCACGAATGGTGCGCAGGAAGTCCTCTGCTGCGGCGCGCTCGGCGGCCATCACCTCGATCTGGACGATCTTCGGCCCCCATCGGCTCATGCTTGGCCCTTGCAACAGCACAGCCATCGGCCGGCCGTCGTCGTGGACGAGATACAGGCCGCGAGTGACGCAGGCCAGCGTGCGGTCGTCCTCCAGCGGAACGTTCACATACTCGACCGGCACCTTGCGCGGGCGCTGCCAAGCTTCGACGTGCTCTTGGGTGAACGTCGCCAAACGCATCCCCATATGCTCGTTGGGTACCTCCACGCCGTGGAGCGTGTGCTCGTGCCCGGGCGCCTCCAGGTATTCTTGCATGGCTAGGTGAAGGTTCGGGTGGTCGGCCATCCGAAAATTCTCCCCCACGATCGGGAAGTCGCTCAGGTCGTCGTCGCCGAAGTGCTCACGCAGCACTTTGACGAAGAACGATTCCTCACGCGGCGCCTGGGCGATGACCGTGTCCATGAACCCCTTGAATGACGCGGCGAATTCACTGGCGATGACTGGCTGTGCCTCTGGCATCTCTCTCCTCCTGTTGATAGGTTCACTCGAAACGCTATTGAAAGGGCGAATGAGCAGCTGTGGCGAGGTCAACGAACGATGGGCATGATAGCACCCCCGGCGGGAATTCCGCCGACCTGATCATGACAACTTCGTGTCAAATTGACTATAATCCGGCGGCATGCTGAAAGCACTTTCAGTGGTCATGGACGTCCAGCCGGTCACGCTCATCGGGCGCTGGGTGAGGCTGGAGCCACTGTGGGTGGAGCACGCCGAAGCATTGTGGCCGCAGGCCGATGAGCCCGAAATCTGGCGTTACATGCCGTATGGTGAGGTGAATTCGCTGGACAAGCTGCGCACTGTGATCGAAGACTTGCTGGGGCGCCAAGCACGCGGAACCGATTTGTGCTTTGCGGTGTTTGATCATGTGACGGGCGCGGCAGCCGGCATGACGCGTTACATGACGATTGACCGGCCCAATCGGAGTCTGGAGATCGGCGGCACCTGGTATGGCAAGAGCTACCGTCGCACAGCGATGAACACGGAGTGCAAATACCTCTTGATGAAGCATGCCTTCGAAGTGTTGGGGTGCGTCCGCGTGCAACTCAAGACCGATCTGCGCAACGAACGTAGCCAGCGCGCCATCGAGCGGCTGGGCGCCGTGCGTGAGGGCGTGCTGCGCAAGCATATGATCATGCCGGATGGCTATCATCGTTCGTCGGTGATCTACAGCGTGATTGACGATGAGTGGCCGGTAGTCAAAGCGCGCCTCGAACGTTTGTTGCAGGCGTAGGTTCGCCTCGCGCGCATCCCTCACGAGCGCTATCCCTAACAACAATGTTCCATGCGAGGATGCGATCGGCGACCTAAACCGCTTTAGAAATTCAGATGGTCGAAATCAAGCGAGAACCACGTTCTCAGAAATCGAAGGAGAGATGTCATGCGAATTGGAATTTTGACCGGCGGCGGCGATGTGCCCGGGTTGAACTCGGCCATCAAGGCCGCCACGATCCGATTGCTTGATGCCGGCCACGAGATGATCGGCATCCGGCGCGGCTGGTATGGACTGCTGCATTTCAACATGGACGACGAGACGAGCGCCCAGCAGTTCACGGTGCGGCTCGATCGTAACGCCGTGCGCACCGTGGATCGCACCGGCGGCACCTTCTTGCACACCAGCCGCACCAACCCGGCCAACGTGAAGGCCAAAGACGTGCCGGGGTTCCTCAAACACACGACCGTGTTTGCCAGCGATTTGGCCGAACGCTACGACTTCACCCAGCACGTGCTGAGCGTGTTGCGTTTTCTAGGCATAGATGCACTCATCACTATCGGCGGCGACGATACGTTGAGCTATTCGCTGAGACTGCACAACGAGGGCTTTCCCATCGTGGCCATTCCTAAGACGATGGACAACGACGTGCGCGGCACAGATTACTGCATTGGCTTCAGCACGGCCGTTACCCGCGCCCTCGACTTCATCCACAATATGCGCACCTGCACCGGCAGCCATGAGCGCATCGCCGTGATCGAACTATTCGGACGCTACAGCGGCGAGACCGCGCTCATGTCCTCCTATCTGGGCAATGTAGATCGCTGCCTGATCGCCGAGGTGCCGTTCGACATCGAGAAGCTGTGCGACTACCTGCTGCAGGATAAGCACGCCAACCCGAGTAACTATGCGATGTTGGTCGTTTCGGAGGGCGCGCGGCCGAAGAACGGTGCGATGATCGAGCATGGCGAGGCCGATGCCTATGGGCATCGCAAGCTGGGTGGTATCGGCGATTACATCAGCGAGCAGATCAAGCGCCTCACTGGCGAGCACACCATGTATCAGAACGTCGCGTATCTCATGCGTTCCGGCGCGCCGGATGCACTGGACGTCATGGTGTCCAGCAACTTCGGCACGTTCGCGGCCGATTTGATCTTGCAAGGGCGGTGTGGCCGGATGGTTGCGCTGCAGGGCGGCAAGTACACCAGCGTCCCACTGACCGAAGTGGGCGGCGGTCCGCGCCCGCTCGACGTCGCCGAACTCTACGACGCCGAGCACTACCGGCCACGCGTGCGCAACGTCGAGCACAAGCCGATGTTCTTGTATTGAGATTAGAGATTGGAGATTAGAGATTGGAGGTTGTACCGTAGACTATTCTCAATCCCTAATCTCTCAATCTTCAATCTCTCAAATAACCGTTGGCGGGTGATACTCGCCAAAGACGTGGCGGAGCGCTTTGCCGATCTCGCCGACGGTGACGCCGCTCTCGACGCAGGCGATCAGACATGGCATGATGTTCTCGTTACTTCGTGCTGTCTGTTCCAATTGGGCAATGAGCGCGCTTGCGCGCTCGTTGTCGCGGTTGGCGCGCCACGCTGTCAGCCGTCGGCGTTGCTCGGCCTCGATTGCCGGATCCACCTTGAACCGTTCGGCAGCTCCTGGTTCTTGGTCTTTGTCCTCGAATGCGTTGACGCCGACGATGATGCGTTCCTGGCTTTCTACCTGGCGCTGGTAGCGGTAGGCCGACTCGGCGATCTGCGCCTGCATCCAGCCGCTCTCGATGGCTTTGATCGCGCCGCCCATCGCGTCAATCTGCTCGATCAACGCCCGCGCACGGCGTTCGATTTCATCGGTGAGGTATTCGATGACGTATGCGCCGCCGAGTGGATCTACCGTGTCGGTCACGCCGCTCTCGTGAGCGATGATCTGTTGCGTGCGCAGTGCGGTGCGTGCTGCCTCGGCGGTCGGGAGTTGCAGCGCCTCGTCCCAACCGTTGGTATGCAGGCTTTGCGTGCCGCCGAGCACGGCTGCCAGCGCCTGAATGGTCACGCGAACGACGTTGTTGATGGGTTGTTGTGCCGTGAGGGTGCTGCCGCCGGTTTGGGTGTGGAAGCGCAGCATGCAACTGCGCGGATCCTTCGCGCCGAAGCGCTCGCGCATGATCTTGGCCCACAGCCGGCGCGCAGCGCGGAACTTGGCGATCTCCTCTAGGAAGTCGTTGTGTGCGTTGAAGAAGAAGGCAAGCTGGCCGGCGAACTCGTCCACGTCCAACCCCACGTCTATCGCCGCCTGAACGTAGGCGATGGCATTGGCCAGCGTGAAGGCGACTTCTTGCACCGCAGTGCTGCCGGCTTCGCGAATATGATAGCCACTGATGCTGATCGTGTTCCAGTGCGGAACATACTGCTTGCAGAACGCGAATACGTCGGTCACCAATCGCATCGAGTGCTTCGGCGGAAAGATGTATAGCCCGCGCGCAGCATACTCTTTCAAGATGTCGTTTTGGACTGTTCCTCTCAGGGGTAAGGGGTAAGGGGCGAGGGGTGAGTCACCTGTTTCTCTATCCTCATCTCTCGTCCCTTTGATCTGCTCGCGCGCTACCGCAATATACAGCGCCAGCAGCACTGCCGCCGGCGCATTGATGGTCATGCTGGTGCTCACTTTGTCGAGCGGGATGCCGTCGAATAGCTCGCGCATATCGCCCAGCGTGCAAATGCTGACGCCGACTTTACCCACTTCGCCGGCAGCCAAAGGATCGTCGGCATCCATGCACAGCTGCGTCGGCAGGTCGAAGGCGACGGACAGGCCGGTTTGGCCTTGCGACAATAGGTAACGATAGCGCGTGTTGCTCTCCTTCGCAGTAGAGAAGCCGGCGTATTGCCGCATCGTCCAATGACGCGAGCGGTACATTGTCGGGTGGATGCCCCGTGTGAACGGGTATTCGCCGGGGAATTCGTCGTGATAGCCTGCGCTGGTCACGGGATCGCCGTAAACGACGTCGAGCGGGATGCCGGAAGGCGTCTCGAAGTGTGCTTTGCGCTCCGGTGCGCGTTTCAATGAGGGGTAGAGCGTCTCGCGCTCCCAGTCGGCGCGGGTGCGGTGGGCATGGGCGGTCTCAGTCATATCAAGTCAAGTAAAGTGTACTCACACCTATTCAGCCCGACTGCCGAACGATCAATTCGGTAGGTAGTACGTGACGGCGCTGTGCGGCCGGATGGCCCTCCAAATGCGCGATGAGTAATTCGGCGGCGCGCTTGCCCATCTCATAGGCCGGCAGCCGCACGGTGGTGAGCGGCGGATCCACATAGCGTGCGAACTCGAAGTCGTCGAAGCCGATCACCGCTACGTCGGCCGGGATGCGCAGACCGCGTTCGCGCAACACGTGCATCGCGCCGACGGCCAGCACGTCGTTGCCGGCCAAAACGGCGTTGGGGCAGGGTAGCCTCTCACGCTCGCATTGCTCCAGCAGGCTGCGCATCGCAACGGCGCCGCCGGCGGAAGTCCAGTCTGGGCTGGGCGAAATCAGAATGTCGGCCTCCAAGCCGGCCTCACGCATCGCGCGACGATAGCCGCTCAGCCGCAGCTCGATCGCTGGCCACATCTGCGTGCTATCCAGAAAAGCGATTCGTCGGCGCCCATCGCGGAGGAGTTTGTGGGCTGCGGCGTAGGCGCCGTCTGCGTTTGCTCCCATGACGCTGTAAGCACATTCGCCCTCGATTTCCCGCTCCAGCACAGCGAAGAGCACGCCGGCCCGGTTGAGCGCATCGAGCACATGTTGGTGGCTGTCGCTCGTGCCAGCGAGCGCGACGACTGCGGCATCTATTTGGCCGGAGCGAAAGGGTTGTAGCAGTTCGCGTGCCGTGAGGTGACCGTTGCCGGGTGGCCGATCGAGCAACAAGCTGTAGTCATGTTCGGTCGCTATCTCTGACATCCCGGCCAATACTTCAGCATGCAAAGGGTCGGCCGGCCAGCGCGGGTTCGGGTCAAGCACCAGGAAGCCGATCGCTCGGCTGGTTTGCTGGCGAAGACCCTGCGCGACGCGACTCGGGTGATAATCGAGCTTCGCGATGGCTTCCAGCACGCGCTGGCGGGTGTCCAGTTTGACCACTGGCCGGCCGTGAATAACGTTCGACACCGTCGAAGGCGATACCCCTGCTTCTCTGGCTACATCCCAAATCGTCACCATAGGATGGAATTATCCGGCGGTCGTGGCGAATCTGCAATTTCTCCTATTGACATTTAAAAACGTTTCAATACACTCTTGTCATCAATTGAAACGTTGTAAATGAATAAGAAAATTGCCATAATAGGGGCGGGCAGCGCGGTGTTCTCGCTGAACATGATCCGCGACATCTGTCTGACGCCCAATTTGCGCGGCTGCACCGTGGCGCTGATGGACGTCAGCCAGGAGCGGCTCGATGCGATTCACGAGTTGTGCGCGCGTTACGCCGCTGAAGTCGGCATTGACCTTAAGCTGGAGAAGACGACCAATCGGCGCGAAGCCATTCGTGGCGCCGACGTGGTTGTGAACTCGGCGCTGGCCGCCGGTCACCAGCGTCTGCGTGACGGCTGGGACGTGGCGCGTAAATACGGCTATCGCTGGGGCGGTAGCCTGCACGTCATGCACGATGAAGCGTTCTGGATCAACTTTTACCAGCTCAAGCTGTTCGAGGGCGTGATCGAGGACATGCTCGAACTCGCGCCGGGCGCGCACTACGTCAAAGTCGCTAACCCGGTCATGGCCGGCGTCACACACCTGGCGCGCAAATACCCCGAGGCCAAAGTCATCGGCCTTTGCCACGGCTTCGGCGGCGTGTATGACATTGCGAATCGTCTTGGCCTGACCGACCGCGACAAGCTGAGCTACGAAATCCCCGGCGTCAACCACTTCGTGTGGCTGACGCAGTTGCGTTACGACGGGCAAGATGCCATGCCGTTGCTGGACAAGTGGATCGCTGAGCAGGCTCCGGCCTTCTGGCAATCGTCCGACCGGCACGGCGAACTCAACCCTAAGAAGGTGGATCTCTACCAGCGCATGGGCGCGTTCCCCATCGGCGATACGGCCGGCGACGGCGGCGGCTCGTGGGGCTGGTGGTATCACCTCGACGACGCGACCGAGCGCCGCTGGGCGCAGAACCCCGGCCGCTTCTGGCACAGCTTCTTCACCGGCGGTGAGGAAGAAGTGGCCGAGATCAAGCGCATCAGCGACGACAAGGCGGTCAAGGTCACCGATCACTTCAAACCCGAGCACTCGCACGAGGTGATCGTGCCAGTGATCGAGAGCTTGCTGTGTGACGTGCCGCGCGTGCTGATCGGCAACGTCGTCAACAGCGGCGACTACGTGCCCGGCGTGCCGCGCGACTTCGCCGTGGAAGTTCCCATCTACATCAACGGCGGCGGCCTGCACCCGACGCAGACCGCCGGCCTGCCGCCTGTGCCGCTGGCTTGGTTGTTGCGCGACTGTGTAGCGCAGGTGAACATCGAGCTGGAGGCGTTCAACACGGGCAGTCGAAGGCTGTTGCTCGAGCTGATCATGATGGATCCATGGACGCGCAGCATGGAGTATGCCTGCGCGCTGCTGGAGGAGATCTTGGCGCTGCCCTATCACGCCGAGATGCGCGCGCACTACCAATAGAGAATTGACCACGAAGACACGAAGGCACTGAGCGTCTGAATTCAATCCCTTCGTGTCATCGTGGTGAAGATGGATCATGATCGCATTGAATCAAGCAACGACGAACGCTGGTTTGACCGAACGCGCCCGGCGTGTGATTCCCGGCGGCGTGAACAGTGGCAACCGCGTCATCGCGGGCATGCCGCTGGTGATTCGCGAAGCGCACGGGGCCTATTTCACAGACGTCGAGGGTAAGCGCTATCTCGACTACCACGCCGCCTTCGGTCCGATCATCCTCGGCCACAACCACCCGCGCGTGCGCGAGGCGGTGTGCAACGCCAGCGAGCAGATTGACCTGCTCGGCGTGGGCGTGACCGAGATGGAGATCATGTTGGCCGAGAAGATCGCGCACTACGTGCCCAGCGCCGAACGCGTGCTGTTGGCCAACAGCGGCAGCGAAGCGACGTATCAGGCGTTGCGGCTGGCCCGCGCGGTGACCGGCCGCCGCGGCGTCATCAAGTTCCAGGGCGCGTATCACGGCTGGCACGACGCCGTGGCGATGAACGTGATCAGCCCTGCCGACAAAGTCGGCAAGGGGCAGCGGGACTTGCTATCGGCCGGCATGTTGCCGGGCGTGGTGGAGCACACGTACATCCTGCCGTTCAACGACGTCGAGGCGATCGCTGACTTCCTGGAGCGGCGCGGCGAAGACATCGCCGCGGTGCTGGTCGAGGTGATCCCGCACAACATCGGCTGCGTGCTGCCGCGACCGGGCTTTCTGCAAGCGTTGCGGGACCTGTGCGACAAGTTCGGTTGCCTGCTGATCTTCGACGAGGTCATCACCGGCTTTCGACATGATCTAGGCGGTTACCAGAAGATCAGCGGCGTCACGCCCGACCTGAGCACGTTCGCCAAAGCGATGGCCAACGGCTACCCCATCGCCGCGCTGGCTGGCAAGGCGCAATACATGCAGCGATACGAGCCGGGCGGCGGCGTATTCTTCGCCGGCACCTACAACGGCCACCCGCATAGCGTGGCCGCCGCGCTGGCGACGATTGCCGAGCTCGAAGACGGCAGCGTGCACGCGCACTGCTTCGCGCTGGCTGAGCGGGCGGCGAAAGGCATCCAGCAGATCGCGGACGAGTTGGGCATCCCGATGACGGTGGCGCGCTTCGGCTCGGTGTTCGTGCCGTATTTCATGGAGGGGCCGATCGTGAGTTACAGCGACCTACTGCGCAATGATGACAAGCGCGACGTGTGGTTCCGATCGCAGATGTGTGCGCGGGGCATCTTCATGCTGCCGACGGCGCTCAAGCGCAACCATGTCAGCGCGGCGCACACACCGGCGGATATTGACCGCACACTGGAGGCGGCGCGGGAGGTGCTGCGGGCGATGCCTGCTTATTTGACAAGTGTGGTGTCACCGTGACTTTCGTCACGAATGACGAACAAGCGATTTGAAATTCCTATTGAGGAGGCAAACTATGAGCAAGATTACCAGTCGCCGAAAATTTCTGAAGCTGATGGCTGGATCGTCCGCCATTGGCATGTTGGCCGCGTGCGCTGCGCCGGCTACGCCTGGTGAAATGGCTCAGACACCAGCAGTGCTCGAGAGTGAACAGCCGGGCGCGACCCCGCAAGCGGTGATGGGTGACGGGCCGCGTGTAGGCGGCACCTACCGCATCGTTGCAGGTGGTGATTTCGTAAAAACCCTGGATCCTGGAGCGGCAGAAGCCTTTGAGGATTGGTGGAGCGTGGGCCAGTTGCTTTTCAACATGCCGTATGCCTTCGATCGCGAAGGTAGGTTCTACCCCGATCTGGCAGCCGACTTACCCAGGATCAGCGAGGATGGCAAGGTGTATACCATTCCTCTGCGCAGAGGTGTGAAGTTTCACAACGGCCGCGAGATGACCGCGGAGGATGTGAAATTCTCGATGGAGCGTCAGCTTTGGCCGGAGGTGTACAGCTGGGGCAAGTCTTACTTGAACACGATCATCGGCGCTCAGGATGTGCTCGATGGCAAGACGAAAGATCTGGCGGGAGTCAAGGTCATTGATCCTTATACCGTCGAGGTGACCCTGGATCGCCCTCAAGCCGTGTTTGCAGCGCTGCTGTCCATCACGATATTCGGCATCGTGCCGAAGAAGGAGGTGTTGGAAGCCGGTCAGGATTGGGGCACAAGGGTTGTGATCGGCACTGGGCCGTTCAAGTTTGTGGAGTGGCAACCGCAGCAGCGCGCTGTCTACGAACGCAACCCCGATTACTTCAAGACGGGAAAGCCGTATATCGAACGCGTCGAACTGAATCTGAATGTCGAGGAGTCAGTGCGACTCCTGCGCTGGGAGAGCGGCGAAGCGGACTTCCTGATCGGTATCCCACCTGCTGAGTTGCCGCGTATCCTGGCCGATGAGAGCCTGAAAGATGTGCTGCGCGCTGCGCCGACGATGACGGTTCACCGATTCAACATCCACATGACGGCGAAGCCGCTGGACAACTTGAAGGTGCGGCAGGCGATCGCGTGCGCCATTGACAAAAACGCAGTGGTCAAGGCAACCGGCGCACCGCATAAAGTGACGGACAGCGTCTTTGCGATGGCCATGCCCCAGTACGATCCCAACTTCAGGAGTCAATATCAGTATGATCCTGACAGGGCAAGAGCACTGCTAAAGGAAGCGGGTTACGAGAATGGCGTCAATGTCGGTAAGATCCTCGGTGGCTCGACCAAGTCCTCACCGGAAATCGAGGTGATTCATGCACAGCTAAAGGCTGTGGGGATCGAATCCGAGATCGTTCTGGGCCTCTACAATTCTCCGGAGATAACGGATCGGCTCAAAAGTGGTGACATCACGCTCCACATCTTGTCTTGGGCTGCCAGCTACCCAGACGGCTATGATTACGCAGCACCGCTATTCACTTGCCAAGCCCGTGAAGCCTTCAACCGCAGCAATTACTGCAATCCGAGGATTGACGAACTACTGGATAAAGCGGAAGGTCTGCCTTTGACATCGCCGGAGCGAATTGCCGCCTATCGTGAAATGAACGATATCCTGGTTAATCAGGACGTCCAGTCGGTGCCGTTGTTCAATCGTCAGGCCTTCCAGTTGAGTTCCAGGCGGGTGCGCAACGATCAATTGCATCCGATTTACAGTTTGCCGGCGTTGGAAGATGCCTGGATCGAGGGATAGTCAACGGAATGCAGGCGCAAGCAACTTTGTCAAGGATAAGGGAACCGGATATCGCGCGACGAACGTGGCTCGGTGGCATATGGCGCCGGTTCTTGCGTCAGCGGCTCGCCGTGCTGGCAAGTGTTGTGTTGCTCGCCATCCTGCTGAGCGCATTGCTTGCGCCTGTGATCGCGCCTTATGATCCCGAAAGGATATTTCCCGAGGGTCTGGGCAATCCTCTCGCGCCCAATGAAAAGTTCTGGTTAGGCACAGACGGTCGTGGACGTGACTTGCTGAGTCGCTTGCTGTGGGGTGGGCGCATCTCGTTAGCGGTTGGCGTCACGGCCAGCACAGTGACATTATGCATAGCGGTGCTCGTAGGAGGGTTGGCAGGATTCTCGGGCGGTCGTGTGGATTACATCATCATGCGCCTGGTTGACCTGATGATGAGCATACCGTCTTTCTTCGTGATCCTGCTGCTGGTTGCCTTGCTCAAGCCAAGCCCGCTCGCTGTGGTGTCTGTCATCGTGTTGTTCGGCTGGCCATACCCTACGCGTGTGTTCCGGTCGGAGGCGCTTTCATTGCGACGCCGCGACTTCATTCTGGCGGCGCAAAGTCTAGGTGCCCCTACGAGCATGATCTTCGTTCGCCACCTTCTCCCGCACATATTTCCCCTACTGGTCGTTTATCTGTCCCTCAGCGTCCCAAGCGCCATTTTTACTGAGACGACTTTGAGTTATCTCGGCCTGGGGGTGCCGCCGCCTACACCCACCTGGGGTTCGATGGTGCTGGACGGGCAGCCTTACTATCGCGTTGCTCCGTGGTTGGTTCTGTTCCCGGGACTGGCTATCATGTTGACCGGCGTTTGTTTCAACCTGGTCGGTACTGGACTGCGCGAGGCTATAGATCCCGTCAGGAGGGAAAGATGATCCAATACCTCGTTCGCAGAGTCCTGTGGATACTGATCACTCTGTTTTGTGTCTCAGTAATCACTTTTACCCTGGTGCTCTCAGCGCCGGGCGATCCGGCGCGCGCATTGGCCGGCTCTCGAGCCGATGAGCTGGTGCTGAACCAGATACGTGAGCAGTATGGGCTAGATCAGCCAATCTACATCCAGTATGCGCGCTATATGCAGCGATTGCTCGGTGGAGATCTAGGCTATTCGTATGCTTATAACCGTCCGGTTGCCGAGGAGCTGAGTGAGAAGTTGCGTCCCACGGCGCTTTTGGCGTTCTCGATCATTGCCGTCGCATTGCTCATTGGCATACCGTTAGGCGTATTTACAGCTCAACGAAGTCAATCCAAGATCGGTCAGGCCGTAAATATCCTCGGGCTGACGACCATTTCGATCCCTGCATTCGTGTTCGGATTGCTGCTGATCTATGTGTTGGGATACAGTTTGCGCTGGTTCCCGATTGGTGGATACGGCACGATCAATCATCTGGTTCTTCCAACCTTGACCGTTGCCATACCCTGGTCGGTGTGGTATGCGAATATCTTGCGTACGAATCTGCTCAGCCTTACACACATTGACTTTGTGCGCACCGCCCACGCCAAAGGGCTACAGAAGTGGGCCGTCACTTTCCGTCACATGTTGCCCAATGCCCTCGTGCCGGTGGTCACCATGGTAAGCATGGACCTTGCGGCGTTGCTCACCGGCCTGGCCATCGTCGAATATGTCTTCAATTGGCCGGGTGTCGGTTGGATGGCTGTGCGAGCTGCATTGAGTCGTGATATCCCTGTCGTCATGGCAGCGGTTTTGCTGGGAGGACTGTTCATCGGTCTCGGCAACCTGGTTGCCGATCTGCTTGTTGCACGTTTGGACCCGCGCGTGCGTTTGGATAACTAACTCATGGAAACAACGCTTACCCTATATCCTGTAGAAGGCGTAAAGCTCGTCAAAAATGTGATGATTCCTATGCGTGATGGCGTGCGCTTGGCGGCCGACCTTTATATGCCGCATGGCGATATGGCAACGCAGGGGAGGGACCGGTTCCCCGTGGTCATGGACTATATCCCTTACCGAAAGGATGAGGTGAATACAAGCTATGACTACTACGCTTACCTGCCGAAGCATGGCTATGTCGTAGCGCGGGTAGACATTCGGGGCACCGGCGCATCGGAAGGTGTGAACACAGACGAATACACCCTGCAGGAACAAATAGATGGCTACGATGCAGTCGAGTGGTTAGCTGCCCAGCCGTGGTGTGACGGTCACGTCAACATGATGGGAATCAGTTACGGCGGCTTCACCTGCCTACAGGTCGCCTCGCACGCGCCACCCCATCTGACCAGCATCATTCCCGTAGATTTCACCGATGATCGTTATACCGACGATTGTCACTATCGCGGTGGCCTCATGCGCAAATATTACGATATCGGTCATTACGGCAATATGATGATCGTCTACAACGCCATGCCACCGCATATGGAATGGTCAGGGGAAAGGTGGGCGGCGTTGTGGGAGCAACATCTGGAAAGCAACGAACCCTATATCCTGAAATGGTTCAAGCACCAAACCGACGGGGACTACTGGCGTCCCGGTTCTGTGCGCGACTTCCCCGAACGAATCAAGTGTCCGGTGTTCATGATCGGTGGTTGGAAGGATGGCTACACCAATCCCCCATTCCGTCTGATGCAGGCTCTGAAGGTGCCGCGTAAAGTGCTGATCGGCCCTTGGAATCACGCCATGCCGGACGTTGCAGTCCCTGGCCCGCGCATTGACTACTTGCACGAGGTGGTGCGCTGGCTGGATTACTGGTGCAAGGGAGAACAAAACGGGGTCATGGATGACCCGCCGGTGGTCTTCTACATGCAGCATTACCAAGAACCGATTGTGGACCGTTTGGAGAGCGAGGGCGAATGGCGCGCTGAAGTCAGTTGGCCGCCGCCGGGCTTCGCTCAAAAGACGCTCTACATGGCTCAGGGTGGCCGCTTGGTAGGCTCAGTTCCTTCTGTGTCAGGCCATCACACGTTTGATTACAACCCGGCGGTAGGCATTATGGGCGGCCTATGGTCGGGTGGTTTGCCTTTCGGTCTGCCTGGCGATCAGCGGCTGGACGAAGCTTACTCGCTGGTGTATACGACCGAGCCGCTTGAAGAAGACGTCTATATCGCGGGCAATCCACGCGCTGTATTGTTCATCTCGTCCACGGCGTCTGTGATTGGCTTTGCGGTGAGCCTCTGTGATGTTGCGCCTGATGGCACCTCGCACTTGGTCGCCAAAGGGATGTTGAACGCAACGCGTCGCAAGTCGCTGCGTGAGCCTGAACCTTTGGTGCCGGGGGAAGTCTACGAGTTGGATATTGAGATTGACTGCACCGCTTGGAAGTTTCAGAAGGGACACCGGATTCGGCTGAGCGTTGCCAGCAGCGACTGGCCGAATGTGTGGCCTACGCCCGAGCCGGCAACGAACACCGTGTATTTCGGCGGGACGACGCCTTCGCGTCTCATCCTGTCAACCATACCGGCACAAGGAAGTGCGCAGCCACCTAAGTTCCTGCCATCCCGCCAAACGAGGCTGCGACATGCCGATGCTGTGCGTCCGCCGGTGTGGCAAACAACGATGAATATGCTCAATGGGCATGTCGCTGTCACGATTGTCAACGAGGGCGAGAGTCGTTTGAATGAACACACGGTGATGCAACGCAAGCTGTCTGTGAGATGCGAGGTTGATCCGCGCAACCCTGCTGGCGCCAGCGCACACGGTCAAACGATGCTGGGCATCGTGCGTTCGAATCAAACAATACGAGGCACCAGCGATGTTGTCGTGCAGGCGTCACAAACGCACTTTCATGTGACGATCAACCTGGAAGTTCGCGTGAATGATGCGCTACATTTCAGCAAGCGCTGGGTGGAGACGGTTCGTCGCGAGCTGCTGTAAGCCTTGCTCGCTACAAAGGGAGCGCACTTTCTTGTAGGGGTAGGCTGGTGTGCCTGCCCGCGCATCGTTCGGGCATGGTGTGAGCGACACGCAGAGTCGCCCCTGCGTGCGAACGCGCTCTTACGAAAAGCAGAACATGAGACTCCAAGACAAAGTCTGCATCATCACCGGCGCCGGCTCGGGCATCGGGCGCGGCACGGCGCTCCTGTTCGCCGAACACGGCGCGACCCTGGTGCTGGTGGATCGCGACCTGGATGGGCTGACCGCGACGCAGGCGCAGTTGCCGGCGGGCGTGAGCGCCCTGGCCGTGCGAGCCGATGTGTCCAAGGCTGCCGACATCGCGCGGGTGGTCGAGAACGCGCTGCGCGAGCATGGCCGCATTGACGTCGTCTTCAACAACGCCGGCATCATGCCCCACGGCGAGATGCTCGACTTCACCGAGGGGACGTGGGACGAGGTGATGGACGTCAACGTCAAAGGCATGTTCTTGATGTGCAAGGCGGTCATCCCGGCCATGCTGGTGCAGGGCGGTGGCAGCATCATCAACACCTCGTCGGTGATGGCGACGCTGACCGAGCCGGGCTACGAGGCCTATACCTCGTCGAAGGCAGCGGTGATCGGCTTGACCAAGGCCATCGCCGTGTCGTACGCCGAGAAGAACATCCGCTGCAACGCCATTTGCCCTGGCTGGGTGGACACGCCGATGAACCTGCATCTGCTCGAACAGATGGGCGAGGAGCAACTCAAGGCGCTGATCAAGCGGCAGCAGCCCACCGGCCGCATGGCCACCACGCGCGAGGTGGCCTACTGCGTGCTCTTCCTCGCGTCGGACGAATCCAGCGGCGTGACCGGCAGCGCGCTCTACGTGGACGGCGCGGCCAGCGCGGCGATATAGTCTCCCTCTCCCAGCGGGAGAGGGCAGGGGTGAGGGAGAAAACGATGCAGGGACCCGGCATCATGGCCTGCGTGCGTGTGGATGCGTCGTGCGCGCATCAGACGATTGACGGCTTCGGCGTCAACATCAACTCGAAATACTGGAACCGCGGCAAGCTCATCCCGACCATGCGCCGGCTGCACGACGACCTCGGCGCGCGCCTGTATCGCGTGGACATCTTCGGCAAGAGCGACTGGATTGACGAGGATGGCAGCCTCGGCCCCGCGGCGCTCGACTCGGCGCACCTCGAACGCATTTACACCCGCCCCGTCGCGAGCAATGGCTGGGCGATGATGCGATGGCTGAACGAGCACGGCATCGAGCCGTATCTGACGTGCAGCGGCGACGTGCCGCGCTGGATGCTGGGCGATGACGGCAAGACGCTGGCCGATTACGATGGCTTCTGCGACATGCTCGTCTCGCTGGTCGAGTGGGCCGTCAAGCGCGAAGGCCTCAGGTTCACTTTGTTCGGCCCGCTCAACGAGACCGACCTCGGCCAGCCGGAAGGGCCGCATGTCTCGCCAGAGGCCTTTGCGAGAGTGATCGAGTTGCTCGATGCGAAGCTCAGCGCGAGAGGCCTCGACCATATCAAGCTCGTCGTTGCAGAGCAGGGCCGCTTCAGCGCCGACTATCTCAAGCCCATCGTCGCGCTGCCACAACTTCAGGATCGCATCGGCGTCTTTGGCCTGCACACCTATACCGACCTCACGCCGAGTCAGTTCGCCGATGTACTGGCCGTCGCAAACGCTTTTCCAAGAGCGCGCGCCTGGATGACCGAGTTCGGCGACCTCGACCAGAGCGGCGAGAAGGAATGGTATGTGGCATGGCGGATGGCGTCGCGCTTGTTTGACCTGCTTGAGGCCGGCTTCAGCGGCGCGCTGGTGTGGGACGCCTACGACAACTATCACGACCACGACGAGGCGTGGACGATCTACGGCTTGTTGCGCACGGGTCTGCGCGTGCACACGCCGAAGAAGCGCTATCACGCCATGAAGCACGCCTTCCGCTTTGTGCCGCCCGGCTGGCAGCGCGTTGAGGCCGTGAGCGAGGTCGCTGGCTTGCGCGTACTGGCCTTCTCGAACGAGGCGCGCGATGGCGTCACGCTGGTCGGCATGAACACGACCGGCGAGGCGTTGTATCTCAACGCCTGGTTGGAGGGGTTGGCCGATTCGGTGGTGCAGGGCAGCGTGGCGCACTACCGCACCAGCGAAGGCGAGAACTGCCACTACATCGGCAGCATCCCCGTGCGCGGGCCGAACTGGCCGTTCAACGGCATCGACGCTTTCGTGCTGCCGTATTCGATTTTCACGTTGACGACGTTGCGGGATGCGGGCGACCACATAGCAGGCGACCACATAGGGTCGCCCTTACGTTGACTATGAAACAACTCGTTCTCCTTTGCCCGCTTGTCGCTGGCATCGTCCTGGCCGCCTGCGCCGCGCCGCCGCCGCGCCAGCGTGCACAATCGGCATCCATGAATGACGCAATACCGGCAAATACCTTCTACGTCGCGCCGGATGGACATGACGACAATCCTGGGACGCTGGCCAAGCCGTGGCTGACGATCAACAAGGCCGCCGAAACAGCGCGCGCTGGCGACACCGTGCTCATCCGCGGCGGACAGTACGATCTCGACACGCCGGTGCGTGTGGCTAACAGCGGCGCGCCAGAGGCATGGATCACGTTCAAAGGCTACCCTGGCGAGAAGACCGTCATAGACGCTGCAGCCATTGACCGTGGTGCGCCGAAGATCGGCATGCGCTTCTCGCACGACAACGGCGCGTTGCAAGTGCATGCCGTGCAGTATGTGCGCGTCGAAAACCTGTACGTGCGCAACTCGCGCGGCGCCGGCATCTCGGTGCGGGATAGCTCGTATGTGGACATCATCGGTAATCACACCGATAACACGTATTCATCGGGCATCTCGGTATGGGACACGAACCACGATGCCAAAGGCACGGAATACATCCGCGTGCTCAGCAACACGGTCACTCGCGCTAACAGCTTTGACATGCTGCCGACCGGCAACAGCCGCAACAGCGAAGCGCCGCACGAGGCGATCAGCATCGGCAGCGCGGCGCACTTCGAGGTGGCCTATAACCACGTGTACGACGTGTTCAAAGAGGGCATTGACGTGAAGGAGGTCAGCCGCCACGGCAAAGTACATCACAATCTGATCGAGCGAGCTGACCGTCAGGGGTTGTACGTGGACGCCTGGTTCGGCGAGCTGGAAGACATCGAGCTTTATGAGAACGTGGTGCGCAACTGCCGGGGCGCGGGCTTCGCCATTTCGGTCGAAGGCGGCAAGGCGCTGCGAAACGTGCGTTTCCATCACAACCTGCTGCACGACAACCTCGGCACAGGCATCCTGTTCGCGCGTTGGGGCGGCGACGGACCGCGCAGCGACGTGCACATTTACAACAACACCCTCCACCACAACGGCCACGGCCCTGCCTCATCCACCGGTTATTTCTGGATCACCGGCGGCATCTACCTCTACAGCGCAAACCTCGAAGACGTGGAGATCCGCGACAACATCCTCAGCGCCAATCGCGGCTTTCAGATTGGCTACAGCGATCGCTGGCTGAAGTACGACGACGATGGCGCACGCGCGTTGCAATTGCGCCGGATCGAGGTGCATCACAACCTGTTCCACGGCACGGATCGCGTGAGCTTCCCGATTCGCGTCGGCTGGCCGCCCAACGACTTCGCCGACGTCTTCGGCTTCACCGGCGAAGCGGCGATCGAGGCCGATCCACAATTCGTCGCGCCGGAGAAGGGCGATTTTCGTCTGCAGCCTGGCTCACCCGCGCTCACCGCTGGCAGCGACGGCGGGCCGGTGGGGTCGTTCACGACGAAGCCGTGATCATCTTTCGTTGGATGACAGACTCGTCCAAATCGCGCGCGAGCTGGAAATCCCGGTTCTGGAGGTGAAACGATGATCGTCTATACCTATTCCGAGGCTCGACAGAATTTGGCCCGGCTGCTAGCCCAGGCGCTGGAGGCGGGTGAGGTGCTCATTCAAAGGCGCGATGGCCAGACGTTCGTAGTCAGGCCGCAGGCGCGTGAAGCTTCGCCGCTCGACGTCGGCAAGGTGAACGTGCGCCTGACGCGCGACGAAATTCTGGGTGCGATTTACGAAAGCCGGTCGCGATTGGCGGAGCCACCTGCGACCCATCGCATTCGCCGGCGTCGCCAGGTGTCAAAGCGGCCAAAGCGCCATGCGCGATAAGAGTCCCCAACGCGCTCCGAGCGCGTTAGGGGCTGCTTAATACACAATATGATCTCTCTCCGCAGCGCCGAATGGTTCGACCGCGACGACGAGTTGGGGTTGCAGAACCGCGCCGTGCTGCGCGTGGTGGGATGGGATCCCAACCTGGTGCGCGGCAAGCCCATCATCGGCGTCGCCAATTCGTGGAGCGAGCTGAACAACTGCAACCTCGGGCTGCGCGCGGTCGCTGATGCCGTCAAGCGCGGCGTGATCGCCGCCGGCGGCGTGCCGCTCGAATTCAACACCCTCTCGCTGGGCGAGGAGCTGATGAAGCCGAGCGCGATGCTGTATCGCAACCTGATGGCGATGGAGCTGGAGGAGACGCTGCGCGCCTATCCGATTGACGGCGTCGTGCTGCTGTGCGGCTGCGACAAGACCACACCGGCGCAACTGATGGGCGCGGCCAGCGCCAATCTACCGGCCATTCAACTCAACGCCGGCCCGAAGGCCACCGGCAAATGGCGTGGCCAAGAGGTGGGCAGCGGCACGTCGTTGTGGAAGTACTGGGACGAATATCGCGCGGGCAAGATCAGCGACGAGGACTGGCAGGCGCTGGAGACGGCCTACGCCGGCGGTGCCGGCACGTGCAACACCATGGGCACTGCCTCGACCATGGCCGCGATTTCTGAGGCGCTGGGCATGATGCTGCCCGGCGCGTCGTCCATCGAGGCGCATAACCCTCGCCGCGTCGCCGTCGCCGAGGCGACCGGCCGACAGATCGTCGAACTGGTGCGGCGCGACATCCGCCCACGCCAGATCATGACCCGCCACGCATTCGAGAATGCCTTGCGCGTGCACGCCGCCATCGGCGGCAGCACGAACGCTGTCATCCACCTGATTGCCATCGCCGGCCGGCTGCGCGTGCCGTTGGCGTTGGACGACTTCGACGCGATCTCGCGCACGACGCCGATGTTGCTCAACCTGCAGCCGAGCGGCGAACGGCTGATGCCCGACTTCGATGCAGCCGGCGGCGTGCCGGCGCTGATGAACGAGATACGCGATTTGCTGCACCTCGACGCGCTGACCGTGACCGGCGCGACGCTTGGCGAGAATATTTCTGGAGCAAGTAACCGCGACGCGAGCGTCATCCGCCCGCGTGCGCATCCCCTGCAAGCCGATGGCGCGCTGGCTGTGCTGCGCGGCAACCTCGCTCCGCGAGGCGCGATCCTGCGCACCACCACGGCCTCAACACACTTGCAGCAGCATTGTGGCCCCGCGCTTGTCTTCGAGGATTACGCCGACATGCTGGCGCGGATTGATTCGCATGACCTGTTTGTCACGCCGGAGACGGTGTTGGTGCTGCGCAACGCCGGCGCGGTGGGCGTGCCAGGGCTGCCGGAGTGGGGCAGTATCCCCATCCCCAAGAAGCTGCTGGCACAGGGTGTGCGCGACGTGGTGCGCATCAGCGATTCGCGCATGAGCGGCACGAGCTACGGCACGGTTGCCCTGCACATCTCGCCCGAGTCGGCCGTCGGCGGGCCGCTGGCGCTGGTTCACGATGGCGACCTGATCGCGCTGGACGCGCCGGCGCGGACGCTCGATCTGCTCGTGGATGAAGCTGAGTTGGCGCGCCGCCGAGCGGCGTGGCAGCCGCCGAAATCGCCGCACCGGCGCGGCTATCCGCGCTTGTATCAGGAGCACGTGCTGCAGCCGGACGAGGGCTGCGACTTCGACTTCCTGCGCCCGCAGACGGACGACGAGCTTGGCTTCGTGTCGCCGGTGGTGGGCCGATCTTGAACGTGCTGCAGCCCACACGAGACCGCGCCGATGTCGCCGGTGAATCGGCAGTACGGCCACCCACATGCGGTGGACGGATCCAGCGCGGCCATTTAGCTCATCGGATGCATCTGCAATGTGCGCCTGACGCGCGAAGACATCTTGAGCGCGATTTACGAGAGCCGAGCCCGTGTAGCGGAAGCAGCACCGACCTATCAGGTGCGCCGGCGCCGCCGGCCGTCGAAGCGTCGCGCCCGGTCGAAGTGAACCTGCACACCACTTGATCTGCCGCGCCGCCGAGCGCCTCGAGGAGTTGTGGGTGGAGCAGTGGATATTTCAGCCCATCAATCTACCGCCGTCAGGCGCACGAGGTGGATGCTCGTCTCTCGTCCCAGGCACTTGTTCTCGATTCCATGGGCAATCAGCAGGCGATTCGGGCGTTGCCACGCGAGCGCAGGACGTTTGCCGATGTAGGCGTATCCGACGCTGCACAGGCGAGCGCTCACCGACTCGTCGTTCTCAATTTCGATCTGCCGCCAGACAAGACGCGGCGTGTCGCAGCGGCTGTCGCATGCGACCAGGCTAATCCGTTTCGGTAGAAAGGCGCTATCGGCCACGACCATGTGCGGGCGGGATTGACCGTCCAGGAGAAGGTCTACGTTGCCCCCTTCACCTTCTGCTAACCCGACGGCGCTGCGTGTCCAGTTAGCAAACAAATGGCAGTCGCTGTTGCACTGGAGGTAGTGCAGGCGTTTCTCCTCGCCGCTCACATCGGAGTTGCCGGCGTAGACGGCCAGCCTGGGGCGCCCGGCGTCATCCAGTCGCAGGCTGAGGTCATACTCGTTTCCCAATCGCATCAATGCCGTGATCTTCCAGTTGGCGAGGGATATACATTCCACTTCGCAGGTGACGTAGAAAAGGCCACGCTGATTGTTCTGCTCGGCCGCGAGCGCCAGGCGCATCCGGTTCTGGGCGTCGAACGCCAGCGAGAATGCACCGAGCAGGAAATTGTCGCTGATCTTCTGCTCGCGCCAATTCTGCGCCGAGAGGCACGATGCCAGGCAGTAACGATGGAAAGTGCCCTGGTGATCGGCATTGGAGTTGGTGTAAAAGAAATGGGGATTGTCATCAGCATCGAGGGCGAAATAGCGGCCCTCTCCCACACCAACGCTGTCCGTTGCTATAGCGAGGCTGCGCCAGTTGGCTGCCTCGGTGCAGGCGCGATCGCAACTGGCGAACACATACTGCCCATCTTTGCGCCAGTCTGCTTGGCTGAACCACAGCAGCCGCGGCTTGCCGGAGGCAGTCAACGCCAGGCGGACTTCAGCGCCTGGCAGGCCGGCGTCGCCAATAACGATCACTCGCCAGCTTTCCCGGCGTATGCAGTTCGCCGAGCAATAGCCGTATTGGACGGGCATGCGGTGACCCGCAGCCCCGCTGACCGGCTCGAACGCCATGTGAATGCCTCCCGCGCGATCGACGGCGATGCTGGGGTGTGCGACGTTACTCAGTGTAGGAAGGAAGATACCCGCGGGCTGCCCTTGAACTGCGGGGGAAGCTGCGGATACAAGTCGTTGCATGTTCAGCGAGGCAGCAAGACTTGCCGGCCAGGCCATCAGCGCCAGCCAGCCCGCGAGTGCGGTCGAAACGATTAAAGTTTGGAGCTGGTCGGTCATACCCCCATTCCAGTTTCTCTCTCACGGAGCTGCGCTTGGCAACGCACACTTGTGCGCCCAGAGCGCGGCTCGCAGGCGATCTGATGCGCGCTGCGCAGTGACGAGCGTCTGGAACTGCGTTGCATCGGCAACCTGAAGCGGCTTACCCGATGTTCGAGCGGCTTGCAGTGCCTTGAGCAGTTCACTGCGCTCTTTGGCCAGCGCTTCGAGATACTGCGCCCACAAGTCCTCGCAGGTTGGTGGCTCGGGATCAACGGGCACAAGCTCCCCGCCGAGCAGCTTGCAGGCGGTTTGATCGCCGTGTGCGCACTTGCAGATCAGCGGGTTGCGAGTGCAAAACTTCTCCGGCAGCGCATACAGCGGCGGACTGACTCCTGGCAACTTCTCGATAATCTCGTGCAGATGACTGACGTAGGCAAGCAACAGATTGAATGCGCCTGCGAGTTCGGGAAACTGTTCGCCTGCGCGCTCCACCTGATCGGAAAGCCGATCACTCGCAGCGCCCAATCTTTCCAAGGTGGTATTCCACAATGCAAGGCGTTCTGCTATCGCATCTGAGCTTTTCATGTGGCTCCCTCCTGCTCAACTCGGAGCCGAAAGCAGTGCACTACGCGTGCGCCACCGCCACATGCGCAGACATCGGAATGACTACAACGTCCCCTTCGATGTATCTGCGCAGCGCCGTGTTGCCTTTGATCTCACCGCCCACCGCTTCGACGAGCACCGAACGCGCCGGCTCGTCGAGCTGAGCGAAAGCCGGGATGATCGCCGCTGCGCTGCGCACCGAAAGCGACAGGAAACGATCCAGCGAGGGGAAGCGAATGGTGAGTGACTCTGGCGTGATCCCCACTTCGCTCAATCCGGCTGCGGAGAGCAGCGCGCGCATCTCCTCAGCATCGCCGAACGAGAAGGCCATCGCCAGGGCAGCGACTGGCGCGTCGAGTTGGCGCGCCATAGCCTCGAACAGGGCGAGGTAAAATGGGTGGTGGTCCAACGCTTGCCACACGCTGAGGGCAACGCGCCCGCTAGGCGCGAGCACCCGCCGCATCTCACGCGCCGCTGCGGCGCGATCTGCGAAGAACTGGAACCCCTGCTGGCACAGCACGAGGTCGAACGCACCGTCCGCCAGCGGCAGGTCCACAGCGTTACCCTCGCGCCACTCGATCAGCGCGCCGACTGGCGCGGGCAGGTTGCGCGCCACTTCCAGCATAGCCGGGCTGACGTCGAGGGCAGTGACCTTTCCATTCGCTCCGACGATCGGCGCAACATGACGCGCCACGATGCCGGTGCCGCAAGCCAGATCCAGGACGCGCTCGCCTAACCTTGGCCTGGCGTATTTGAGCAACACCGGCGTCCACGGGATGAAGAAAGTCGGGACGATGAACTGCTCGTAGACTTCGGCAGGATTGGCGACTTGTTGTTGGCTCATGTGTCTACCGTCCTGTCGGCTGCGGCTGCGCGCCGAGCTGCTGTAGCAAACCCAGCGCATCCCAATTGTTCCAACTCTCGACGATCTGCCCGCCGGCAATGCGGTGAATCGCCATCCCGGTGATGTTCACCGTCCTGCCGGTGGCCGGGATGCCCATGAACTCGCCGCGGTGCGTGCCCGTGGCGCGCCAGCGCGTTGCGATCTTGTCGCCTTCAGCCACGAATGCCTCGGCCTCGAATCGCCCGTCGGGAAAGGCGGCGTGCAGATGCGCCACAAACTCGGCCAGTCCCGCCCGCCCCGGCTGCTCTCCGGGCGCGGGGTCGTGGTTGAGGTAATCGGCCCCGACAATCTCGTCGGCGACCTTCGTGTTGCCCTGGGTGAACAGTTCGTCCCAGAACCGCTGCATGATGGCCTTGTTCGATTGAGTAGACATATCGTTCTTCCTCCCTGCTCATTTCTGCACCGGCAGCCCGGCGTCCATCCAACCCTGCACGCCGCCTTTCAGAATGTGCACGTTGCTGAAACCCATGTCGTGCAGCAGCTTGCCGCCCAGCGCGCCGAGCGGCCCTTGGATGCACGTGGTGACGATGGGTCGGGCGCGGTCGGCCAGCCGTGGGTCGCGCCAGTCCTCAGGCACTGCGTTATCGGCCATGTAGGTCAGCGCGCCGTATGAGATGTTGATCGCGCCGGGCACGGTGCCCGTATCGGCAATATCGGCGGCGTCGCGCACATCAATGACGAGCAACTTCGGCTCCTGCTGCAGGCGGCGTTGCAGGTCGGCGGCTTTGATCGTCGGCACGGCGCGATAGGCTTCGTCGGCCATGCCTTGGAAGGTTTTGACCGGCGGCGGCCAAGCTGGCAGCGCACCGAGCTGCTGCAGTAGGCCCAAGGCATCCACCAGGATGCGGCTGTCGGCAAGCTTGCCACCGACGATGTGGTCAATTGTCCAGGCTGCCACCCTGACGCGCCGTCGTGTGGGCGGGATGCCGAGAAATTCTCCGAGATGCGTTCCGCTCCAGGTGGAGCGCGCCATGACGAAATCGCCTTCGGCAACCATATCCTCATTCACCCATTCGAGGTCAGGGAAGGCGCGGAAGAAGGAGTCAGTAAAAAACTGCTTGAGCCCCGCTGCCCCTGGTCCTTGGCCCGGCAATGGGTCGTGTTCCACGAAGTCGGGAGGGCAGATTTCGTCAATGGCGGCGAGATTCTTCTCGTTCAGCACCTCTTTCACGAAGCGGCGGATCAAGGCTTTGTTTTCGGCGATAGACATGGGCACCTCTACGTTGTCATGTAGTTCGTCGAAATGGCGGGTTCAACTATCCGCCGCTTGCAGCAACACGCCGAGTTGCTGCATCATGCCCAGCGCATCCCAGTTGTTCCAGCTCTCGACGATCTGGCCGTTGGCGATGCGGTACATCGTCATGCCGGTGGTGACGCTCGTTTGGCCGGTGGCCGGGATGCCGATGAACTCGCTGCGGTGCGTGCCCGTGGCGCGCCAGCGCACGACGACCCTATCGCCCTCGGCAAGGATCTGCTCGGCCTCGAAGCGCACGTCGGGAAAGGCCGTCCGGATGGCCTGGATGTTCGCTGCCATTCCGGCGCGCCCAGGGCCCTCGCCTGGCAGTGGATCGTGGCTGTGGTAATCGACAGCGACGATCTCGTCGGCGACTTTGAAGTTGCCTCCATTGAACACCTCTTCCATCAACCGGCGCACGAGGGCTTTGTTCAATTCGCTTGACATAGTTGCATCTCCTTTTGAACGGCTTGCTCGGCCATCATTCAACCCGATCGCGCACACGCCGAAAACACGCCTGGTCATACAATTGCTCATACAGCGGAGGAAGCGGTATGGCTGGCTCCCGATCCTTCGGCGAATGGCTCAGGCAGCGTCGCAAGGCGCTCGACCTAACGCGCCAGGAGCTGGCCTGCCGCGCGGCCTGCGCCGTCATCACCATCGAGAAGATCGAGATCGGCGAGCGGCGGCCCTCGCGCGAAGTGGCGCAGGCGCTGGCGACGGCGCTGCGCATCCCCGACGCCGAACGCGAGGCGTTCATCGCCTTTGCGCGTGGCCAGGAGATGGACGATCCGGCTGGACGGTCGCTCCGGTTGATTCCCAACAACCTGCCTTCCGATCTGCCGGCGTTGATTGGCCGCGATCTGAACGTCGAAACGATCACACAGCAGTTAGCTGGGGACGATGCGCGCATGTTGACGCTGGTCGGGCCGGGCGGCGTGGGCAAGACGCTCCTGGCGCTACACGTGGCAGCCCGCTGTGCACAGGGGCTGGTCTCCCCAAAGGGAGGGATGCTCTTTCAGGACGGCATTGCGTTTGTGGACTTGGCGCCGGTGCGCGACCCCAGCCTGGTCGTCCCGACCATCGCGCGCAGCCTGAACGCGCTCGACGGCAATAGGGGTGTCTATGAACCGGAAGCCACATTGGCTGCGCTTCGTGATCGCCTGCACGACAAGGCAACCTTGCTCGTGCTCGACAACTTCGAGCACGTGATGCCGGCCGCGCATGCGGTGGCAGCCTTGTTGGACGGATGCCCGCAGGCGTGCGCACTCATCACTAGCCGAGCAGCGTTGCACATACCCGGCGAATGCGTCGTCAGCGTCGCGCCGCTGATGCGCGCCGCTGCGACCTCGCTTTTCGTGGCGCGCGCGCAGGCAGCCAATCCACACTTCAAGCCCTCTGACGAGGGTATGGCGGACATCGAGGCGCTCTGCCGGCGGCTGGACGGCCTGCCGCTGGCCATCGAACTGGTCGCTGCACGGTTGAGGCTGATGACGCTTCGCGCGCTCCTCGCGCGCCTTGCAGGCGAGGGTGAACATCTGCGCATCGGACTCGTTGCCGACGAAGCTGGCTATTCGTCTGCACGCCATCACACCCTGCGCGACGCGATTGCCTGGAGTTATCGCCTGCTTGCGCCCGAAGAGCAGATCGTGTTCTGCCGGCTCGGCGCGTTCGTGGGCGGGTGCGACTTGCGGGCGGTCGAGCATGTGGTGGAAGACCCATACGAACGATCGGACGAGCGCCACATCGCGGTATGGAATGCGCTCACGTCGCTGCTCGACAAGCACCTGCTGGTTGAAACTGAAGTCGAAGATGGCGAACCACGCTTCGGCATGCTGGAGACCATTCGCGAGTTTGCGTGGGAGCGCCTACATGTAGAGGGCGCGCGCGAAGCGCTGCAGCGGCACGCCGAATATTACGCTGCGCTTGCCTTCGAAGCTGAGCCCGACTTGAACGGCCCCCAGCCGATCCCGTGGCTGCGACGCCTGGATCACGAACAGGGCAACTTGCGCGCAGCGCTGGAGTGGCACATGCAGCACGACTCGCCAACTGCGTTGCGCCTGTGCGTCGCGCTGGGCGCGCTGTGGCACATCACCGGCCGGTGGCGTGAGGGCCGGCGCTGGCTGGAGTTAGCGCTGAGCAAAACCACAAGTGATGTGCCTGCGCGGGCCGGTGCTTTGTATTGGCTGAGCCGGATCGCCCGCCGGTTGAGCGATCCGGTTGCCGCGCTGCGCTATGGCGAAGAAAGTGCCGCGTTGTATCGCGCCCTTGCTGACGCGCGTGGTCTGGCTCACGCGTTATTGGCGCTCGGCTGGGCGCGCTATTCCAACCTCGGCTGTGAGGTGGCAGCGCAGTGTTTCGAGGAAGGTTTGGCGTTGTATCGCGCACTGGGTGACAAGCGCGGCATCGCGCAGGCGCTGCTCGACCTGTCACACATGGCGCGCGAGGCGCATGCCGACTACGAGCGCGCGGCGCGCTATCTCGTCGAGAGCCGCATGCTATTTTGGGAAGTCGGTGATGACGAGGGATTGGGCAGCGTTGCGTGGGGGCTGGCGCAAATCGCACACCTGCGCGGCGACTATGCGCATGGTCGCGCGTTGTTCATCGAAGGGCTGGAACGCTTCAAGCGCATCGGCGCGAAGGGCGTCGTCGCCTATGGCTACGAGAGCCTGGGAGAGGAAAGCTACTTCATGGGCGACTTCGCTTTGGCCGAAGAAGAATGGCAGACCGCCTTGCGGTCACATCGAGAAGTTGGCAACGCTTCGGGCGCAGCATTCGTGCTGCATCATCTG
Source organism: Candidatus Roseilinea sp. (assembly GCA_025998955.1). Taxonomy (NCBI): domain Bacteria; kingdom Bacillati; phylum Chloroflexota; class Candidatus Thermofontia; genus Candidatus Roseilinea; species Candidatus Roseilinea sp. The sequence goes on along the minus strand of AP024676.1, from coordinate 1,590,044 downwards.
GCTCGCCTGCGCCGAAGAGAGGGCCGATTGGCGGAAGCGATGGATCTGCTGGCCGAGGCGCTGGGCGTGTTCAGGCGGTTGGGCAAGGATGACATGATTGCCCGCTGCGTAGCAGCCATCGGCGGCCTCGCGCTCGAACGTGGCCATCTCGAACAGGCGACGACGTTGCTGAGCGCGGCGCAGCATTACTTCGCGGAACGACCGCCATTCCTCGCGCCGGCGGATATCGCTGAATACGACCGCGACATCGCCGCCTGCCACGCGCAGCTCGGCGATGAAATGTTCGCCGAGGCATGGGACGCCGGATGGATACTTGACATCGCACAGGCCTACCAGCAGGCACTGGCGCTATAGTGAACGGACTGGGAAGTGCCCAGCGCGCTCTCTGCGCGCCGGGCACTTGATGGCCTAGAAGTAACTGCTGATCACGTCCAGCAGTTTCTTGATGTTCTGTGGATCACCGCTCTGCACCTTGGTGTCGCTGGCGCGGCCGATCGCATTCAGCGCGTTGATGTCGGCGTCCCGCCCATAAGCCACCGGAATCACCAGGATCGGCGCGCGGCTGTTGCGGGCTTCCTGTATCACGCGCACGGCCTGGTGCAAGCTGGCCTGTGAAGACGTGTCCTGTCCGTCGGAGAGCAGCACAATCGCCTGAATGCGCTCGGGGTCGGATGTGGCTTGAAGCTTTTGAACGGCGGCGATCACTGCGTCGTAGAGCGATGTGTTGCCGCGCGCCTCGACCCGGTCGAGCGCCGCCAGGATCGCATCGCGATTGCTCTCCAGTGGGCCGAGCGGCACCAGCACCTCGACGTCGCTGCTGAAACGCATCAACCCGACGTTGTTCTTGCCGGCCTGGTCTTCCAGGAATACTTTCGCAGCTTCGACCGCCTGGCCGATCTTGTCCTCGTCGCGCATCGAACCGGACGTGTCAATCAGCAGCATCACGTCGGCCTGCTTCTTCACCAGTTGCCACGACTGCTGCACCGCCGCGATGACTGCCGGATCGGGCACCGGCAGCAGCGCCTTGGGCTGGTTCGGATCTACGCCGTTCTCCGGGCTGATGGGGTAGGTTAGGGGCACTGCCTTGTTGGCCGGCCGGAAGCCGGCTTCCAGCACCTTCTGTTGCACTTCTCGGCTCAGGAAGTACTGGGTGAAGACCTCGGCAGCGCGGCGCTGCTCATCCGTGACCCAGGGGGCGTTGGGAATGGCAAAGGGGTGGTCATGCACGAAGGTGCCTTCCTTCGGATAAAGCGCCACCAACTTCTCCGGCGGCTTGATTTGCGTCTTGCCCTGGTTGATGAAGATTAAATCGTTCTCTTCCAGCGCGACGAAGTCCACGTAGTCCGGCCCCTGCGCGATGTATTCGATGAACTCGGTGGTGCGCGCCGAATAGTGTTTGATCAGGTTCTCGATGCGGCGCACGCCCTCCTGCACGCGCGGATCGTTGACGTGCTCCAGCGTCAGCCGTGAGGAGGCATCGGTCTTGCCGGCGTTGTAGCGTGCGCTGGCGTAGAACTCGGCCATCAGCGTGGAGAGCGCCGTGGACGACACGCGTGGGTCGGTGTGGCCGTAATACACCGACGGCCGCCCGCCCAGGCCGTAGGCGTTCCAGCCCTGTGGGTTGTCGAACACGGCGAGCAACTCCTCCCAGCCGATCTCCGCGCCGTGCTTGGCCTGCAATGCTTTCAGCCGCGATTCCCAGATCGCCATCACCACCGGCGCGATCGCCGTAGCCGGCGCGCCCTCGACGTCGAACACGCGCTGGCCGGTCTGGTAGTTCACCAGCGCCAGCCAGTGTCGCACCGAGGGCGACCACAGCACCGGCCGCTCGACGTTGGCGTTGTTCGGCGCGATGAACGCGTTAATAATACCCTCGTGCACCGTACCCGATGAGCCGCTGCGACCTTCGATCCAGATCGGTCGTTCACCCGGCTGGAGCGATTGTCCGGTGAGCGGATTGCGCCCCTGTGCGTAGGCACGGTTGAAGTCAGTGATGATCGTGCTGACGTTCAAGTTCTTGTCGAACTCCGGCGCGTAGATGAACGACACCTCGATCGCGTTGTCCGGCTTGTTCACCGTCGGCGACGCGCCGGCGATAAAGTTGCCGATCGCGCGGCCGAGCAGCACCGCGATGACGACTACGATCGCCGCTCCGACGATCACGCCAAACAGAATCCGATTGCCTTTCATATCTGGTTGAACCTCCCCTGCCTCGTTTGTGACGCGTCCAGGTTGCCCTCCGAAGTTTAACCGCAACTTGGTGAGGATGTTAGCTCAGCTTGTATTAGCGATACGCATGCATTGCCTGACGCCCGCCTGACGCAAATGTGAGGGTGGCCCTCGGTTCATGCATTCGCCGGAGCTCGGATACCGTGTCTGACGCTGTTTGTTTCTAGCTGTTCATGGGTCGTATCTGCTCGGAGGGTATTCTGCCGCCTTCCGTGGATAATTTGCCTATGGCGAACGAATCTAAGGTCATATGGCGCGAATGGAGCGATGAAGCCTTTGCAGAGGCGAAGGCGCAGGACAAGCCGGTGTTACTTGGCATCAGCGCGGTGTGGTGCCATTGGTGCCATGTGATGGATCGCGGTGTGCCGGGGGACCCGGTGCACACCGGCGTGTACAACGACTCGCAAATCGCAGACTACATCAACGCCAACTTCATCCCCATCCGTGTGGACAACGACCAGCGTCCCGACATCAACGCGCGTTACAACATGGGCGGCTGGCCGACGACCTGTTTTCTCACACCCGACGGCGACGTGATCTACGGTGCGACCTATCTGGCGCCGGCGCAGATGCGCCAGTTGCTCCCGCGCGTCGTCGAAGTCTGGCGCAACGACCGCGAGGAAATTTTGAAGCAGCTCAAAAGCAGGACGGAAGACACGAAACGCAAGACGCAAGCAGCTCCGCCGACGCTGGCAGAGCTTCAATCATCCGTCATCCATCATCCATCTTCTATCATCGAAGACGTCTCCGGCGCGATCATCCGCAACTTCGACCCGAGGCACGGCGGGCTGGGCAACGGCCAAAAGTTCCCAATGAGCGACGCCTGGGAGCTGTTGCTCGCCATCTACGCCCAGACGCGCGAGCGGCGCCTGCTCGACATGGTGGTGAAGACGCTGATCGCCATGGGCACGCGCGGCATGTATGACTTGGTCGCCGGCGGCTGGTTCCGTTATTCCACCACGCCGGATTGGAGCGTGCCGCACTTCGAAAAGATGCTGGAAGATCACGGCCGCCTCGTGCCGGTCTATCTGCATGCCGTTCAGTTGTGCCGCGAAACAGGGCGTGAGGACGACGCGGTCACGCTCACCAAAGTCGTCCGCGCCTCGCTCGATTACCTGACCGCGACGCTGCTGCATGATGCGCCTGGCCTCACCTACTTCGCCGGCAGCCAGGACGCCGACGAAGTGTATTACCTGCTCTCGCGCGAAGAGCGCGCCAAGCTGCCGGCCCCGTTCATTGACTGGCGGCTGTATGCCGATTGGAACGCGCTGATGGTCTCGGCTCTCTTGCAAGCCGGCGTCGTGCTCGATCAGCCGGCATACGCCGACCTCGCAGCGCGCGTCTGGCACACGCTGGTAGATCGCTGCGTGAACGACGACGGCAGCGTGACGCATTCACTCGTCTCGAAGGACGGCGCCATGGTGCACGCCAGCCTGCGCGGCCAGCTCGGTGATCAGGCAGCATTGGCAAAAGCCGGCCTCGACTTGGCGCAATTCCGGCCGGAGCTGGCCGCCGACGCACTTGCCGTCGTGCGCCGGATCGTGGATTTCGCCATGCGCGAACTGCGCGCGCCGGAGGGGAACTTCTACGACTCGCCGGCCAACCCGAATGCGCAGGGAATGCTGCGCATCCGCATCCAGCCGATCTTCGACAATTGCACGCTGGCCGAGGCGCTTCTGATGATGAGCTATCTGGCCGATGAAGCAGACTGGCGGCAAGTTGCGCAGGTGGCGCTGGCAGCGTTCGGCGATGAATATAAGCGCTACCGCGAACATGCCGCGCCCTACGCGCTGGCCGTCATGCGCGCGACGCAACTTCCCGACGAGGTAATGATCGTCGGGCGCGGCGATGAAGTGCTGCCGTTCATTCGCACAGCGCATGCGACTTATTCGCCCTGGCGCATCGTGCGCGCGCTCGATCCCGACCGAGACGCGGCCTTCATCGCGCAGCGTGGCTATCCCATGACGCGGCTGCCGGTCGCATTCGTCTGTCGAGGGACGGCGTGCAGCGCGCCGATCTACGCGCCGGAAGACCTGCGCGCGGCATCCACCTGAAGCTGCGCAGTGCACACCCACACGGTGACTTCGGCCCGTTCGGTCTGCACGATGTGCGGCTCGAATGCATAGCCGGCGGACGTAAATCGCCGGCGGATGCCGTCCACCGGTGATTCCCCCTGACCGGTGAGGCGATAGGCGAACTTGACTAACTCGGTCAGTGCGTCGCTCCCCTTGAAGCGCGCCATCGGCACGATCACGAAGCGCCCGCCGGGGTGCAATATGCGGTGCACTTCGTCCAGCGTCGCGCGCGCGAAGACGAACTCTGCCGGGAAGGTGCTGACGGCACAGGCGAACGACTGGTCGGCGAACGGCAGGCGCAACGCCGAGGCGCGCACGTGCGCAGGTGGTTGGCCGGTTGCCCTGACGATCCGCTCGCGCAGCAGGCGCGCCATCTGCGGCGATAGATCGAACCCGATTACGTCGAAGCCTTGTTCTCGCAGTGCCAGGTGCAGGTGGCCTGGCCCATGTGCGATCTCCAGCAGCCGGCCTTCGCGCGCCAGGAACGGGATCGCCGCCCGTCCCCAGGCCTTCCATTCGCCGAACGAGACGGCATCCGCTACCAGGTCATACGCCCAGGCAAAGGTGGTGTAGAGCTGGTTGAAGGCGAAGCGGATCAGCGTGTTCATCAATCATTAGAATATCGCACAATGAATGCTCATCGCCGCCACTGGCCGCTTGCCGTCATCGTCGTTGCCTACTTCGTGATCGGCGGCCTGTTCGCCCTGCGCACCCCGGCCTGGCAAAACCCCGACGAGCCTGCCCACTACAACTACACGCGCCAGTTAGTCCGTTCTGGCAGCATTCCCATGATCGAGCCGGGTGATTGGGTCGCCGGTCTCGTGCCCATCGGCCCGGATGTGAAGGACGTGCCGGTGGACCGTATGACCTACGAGGATCACCAACCGCCGCTGTTCTACTTGCTCTCTGTGCCGGTGTTCATCATCGCCGACGGTCAGCTCGTCGCATTGCGCTTGTTCGCTGTGCTGATCGGCGCGTTCGTGGTCGCTTTCGCCTATTTCACCGTCGCAGCGATCTTCCCGGCGCATCCTCATCTGGCTGCCTTTGCTGCCGCCTTCGTCGCGTTGCTGCCGCAGCACTTGGCCATTATGGCCAGCTACAACAATGATGCGCTTTCCGAGGCTTTGCTGGCGCTCGCTCTGCTGCTGAGCGTCTGGCTGGTGATGGGACGCAACGCACTCACGACGCGCAACCTGGTCGTCCTCGCGATCGTCGTGGGCTTGTGCTTCGTCACCAAGGCGCAGGCCTATCTCGCGTTGCCCGTTGCATTGATCGGTGTCTTTCTGGCGATGAAGCGCGCCGACACCACTGACACTACCGACACTATTGACACTGCTGACGCCAACGACACCATCTCCCGTCGTCGCTCTCTCCTCCTCGTCCTCGGCCTGAGCGCGCTGATCGGCCTGCCGTGGTGGGGACGCAGCATCGGTCTCTACGGCGGGGCCGACTTCCTCGGCTTGCAGCGGCACAACGAGGTGGTCGTCGGTCAGCCTACCACTGCCGAGTGGTTGGCGGAGTATGGCTTGGACGGTGTGCTATCGCGCCTGCTGCAGACTACCTTCCAATCGTTCTGGGGGCAGTTCGGCTGGATGAGCATCCCGCTCGACCGGCGCATCTATCTGGCGCTGCTCGTCTTCACGCTGGTTTCTGCAGGACTCTTCCTCGCCTGGTGGGTGCATGGGCGCGCTGTGCGGAGAAGCCTGGACGGCCAAACGCAGGCACGCGCCGGTGAGGAAATCTATTCACCCTACCTCGTGCTCACCGCGCAGCAGTCGCGCGCGCTCACGTTGCTGGCCTGCCTGGCGTTGTTCACGCTGCTGGCGTACATTTGGTACAACCTGCAGTTCGTGCAGCACCAGGGGCGCTATCTGTATCCGGCGCTCGTCCCGATCGCTACGGCGTTTGCGCTGGGCTGGGGCTTCCTCTTCTCGCGCCGCGAGACGATCGGACGGTGGTTGTGGCTCGTCTTGCTAATCGGCCTGGCGGCGCTCGACGCGTATCTGCTCTTCCGCGTGATCTTGCCGCAGATGCAAGCATGAGAAAGCGGGACAGGGGTAGCCTTCCTGTCCCGCTTCGTCTATTGAGCCGATCCACATTCATCGGGCCGGCTGTCAATTGCCGCGGTAGATTTCCACGGTAGCGGGTTGTTTGCTGATGAAAGGGAGCCAGGCCTGCAGACGGGTGATGCGTCCTTCCACGCCGCGGTTGATAGGCGAGTTGGCCGTGATGTAATTCTGCACCTCATCGGCCATGATGAGACCGGTATCTACCGGGTTGGTGCCCTGGGTGAGCACCGAGTAGCCGTCGCCGCCGGTGAGCATGAAGTTGTTGGTCACCACGCGGTAAGTAGCCGTCGGGTTGATCGGCACGAAGGTAGTGTTCTGCGTGCCGTTCATGCTGGTCGTTGTCTGCACAAACACGCTGACGATGCGGCTGTTGGCCGGCCGCTTAGGATCCCAGATGAAGCGCAGCCCGGCTACTTGCGGGAAGCGTCCTGCTGAGGCGCTGGGGTTGCTGAGGTTCACCTGGCTGAGGCCATTCTCCAGGGCGGCGATGACCTGTGCGCCGGTGAGGGTGACCAGCGCGAGCGTGTTGCCGAACGGCAGCACGGTCAGCACTTGCCCGACGGTGATCGGGGCATCTGGTGCGCCACCGGTGGGGCCGGGGATGGAGGCGCGGATGCCGCCGCCGTTGGTGATGCAAATTTGTGCGCCGGCTGTTCGCGTCCGTTCCAGCATCGCGTCGGTGATCAAGTTGCCCAGATTGGTCTCCTTATTGCGCACGCTGGCGCGTTCACCGTCCAGGAATACGGCCGTCCTGCCGATCTCCTGATTGGCCAGTGCATCCACGCCCGGCTTCCACACAGTCGTGATCTCGTTTTGGAAACCGGCATCCGGCAGAATTTCCGGCTGCTCACCCGGCAGCAAGCTGCGCGGCGGAGTACCCAAGCCATCGGCCCACACCGGCCGGATCACGCCACTGATCACCGACACCGCGCCGCTTGCGTCGAAGCCGAGCGTAATATCGCCCAGCCACTTGCCCCATTCCCAGTCGGTGACGATGACGACGTCCTTGTTGTCCGGGTCTTTCTCGATCGCGGGGTAGGGGCCCTGTGAGGCTACGCCAACCGGGCTGGGTGGGTTGACGGTCGGCAACAGCGGCGTGTGTGAGTGGCCACCGACGATCACATCAATGCCGTGCACGTTCTTTGCGATTTCCCGGTCCACGGGGTAGCCAATGTGCGTCAGGGCGATGATGTGCTGCGCACCAGCGGCCTTCAATGCATTCACCTGCGCCTGAGCGATGGTGATGAGATCTGTGCTGAAGGTGACACCTGCACCAGGGTTGCTCAGGATGCCGGTATCGGTTGGCGTCAGGCCGAAGATGCCGATGTTGCGGCTGCTGCCGCCGCCCTTGTTGATGATGATGCGCTTGCCCAGTTTGCCCGGCACGGCCACGTCGGTCGGCGCGAGCGCGGCGGCCAGCGGCGCGCTCGCATCCACGTTGACGTTGGCGCTGAGCATTGGGAAGTTGATCGGCGGGTTGGGCGGTGTTTGTCCAGTGACCCCGTTGATGAAGTCGCGCAGCGCGATTTGCCCTCGGTCGAACTCGTGGTTGCCCACTGCGACGGCGTCGTAGCCCATCTGGTTGTAGAAAGACTTGTCGGCCTTGCCCTCATACAGGTTGAAGTAGAGCGTGCCCTGGAAGACGTCGCCGGCGTCGAGCAACAGCAAGTCATCCGCGTCCGGCGTCGCGCGCAACTGGTCGATCAGCGTCTTACGCCGGGCGACGCCGCCGAAGTTGCGCGTGACCGTGGTGGGGCTGGTTTGGAGCGTGACGTTGGCCGGTTCGATGCGGGCATGGTGGTCGTTGGTATGTAGGATGCGCAGCCGGTAGACCACTGGCGCCTGGCTGAGGGCGATGCGGTAGTGCCCGTTGGCGAAGACATACAGCGTGGCGCCGCCAGCTAAAACGGTTCGTCTCAGAAATGCGCGTCTGGAAAGCTTTTGTGTGCTCACGTGCCTCCTATTGGTTGAATATCAGGTTGGATTGGAAGTGTGGATGGGATGGTGGGTATTCGTTGAGGTGGCGTCGTGTGACCCGAGAGGGAGTTTATGCCGGATGCGTCGCATTGCAAAACGTGTTTGGCGTTATACCGAGCCATGTGATGGTCTCGTGATGCGTTCATTAAGGGGAGATTGCAAACCGTGCCGCCGTGCCGGTAGGCGGCATCGGAACGCGCTAAACTATCGCGCCTATGCAAACGATCATCCGGCCCTTCCTCAAACCTCTCAATGCGCTACTCTTGATGATCCCCGTTGCCATCGTGGCGGAATTGGCCGGTTGGAGTCCGGTGCTCGTCTTCCTGACGGCAGCGCTGGCGGTCGTGCCACTGGCCGGCCTCATGGGCGATGCGACCGAGGAGCTGGCCGCGCGCACCGGCCCGCAGATCGGCGCTTTGATCAATGCGACGCTCGGCAACGCCGCTGAACTCATCATTACCATTCTCGCCATTCGCCAAGGGTTGCTCGATCTCGTGCGCGCGTCCATCGTCGGCTCGATCATCGGCAACATCTTGCTGGTGCTCGGCGCGGCGTTTTTGATCGGAGGCTTGAAGCATGGCATCCAGAAGTTCACCCCATCTCAGGCCGGGCTCAACGCCACGATGCTGTTGGTGTCAGCCGTCGTGCTGACGGTGCCGGCCTTCTTCGCCTTCGCCATCGAGCCGGACACACAGCGCGTGGAAGAGCTGAGCCTGTTGACGGCAGCGGTCATCATTGTGATGTATGTGCTGAGCGTGATCTACACACTACGCGCCAGGGCCGGCGATCCGCTCACCCGTGAGGCGGCTCACGCGCCGACGATGTCGCTCCCCTTGGCAATCGGCCTGCTCGTCGTAGCCACGGCCTTGATCGCGTTGGTGAGCGAGTTCTTGGTCGGCGCAGTGGAGCCGATGACGGCGCAGCTCGGCATCAGCGAGGTCTTCGTCGGCATCATCCTTGTGCCGGTCATCGGCAACATCGCCGAGCATGTCGTAGCGATCGAGGTAGCAGCCAAGGACCAGATGGATCTCAGCCTCGGCATCGCCATCGGGTCGAGCCTGCAGGTGGCGTTGCTGGTTGCGCCAGTGCTGGTGTTCGTGGCGCTGCTGTTCGGCCAGTACCTCACGCTCGAGTTCACTGCGTTCGAGCTGGTGGCGTTGCTGGCCTCATGCCTCATCGCCGCAGCAGTTTCGATGGATGGCCGCTCCAACTGGCTGGAAGGGGCGCTCCTGATCGGGTTGTATTTGATCGTGGGGATCGCGTTCTTCTTCTTGCCGACCTCGCCCGGATAACGGGCATTGTGCCGTCCTTCACTCGTCCTGCACCGTCACATCGCGTCCCTTGCCGGCTTGCCGGCTGGGGCCGCTGACGTAGCCCATCTCTTGCAGCTCTTCCATCAGGCGCGCCGCGCGCGGGTAGCCGATGCGCAGCTTGCGCTGGAGCAGCGACGTGCTCACGTTGCCGCTGGTGCGGATAATCTCCATGGCGCGCTGCAGCAAGTCGTCGTCGCCATCGTCGTCCTCGCCGCCCCGGCCGCCCTTGGTGCTGCCCATTTGCTGAAAGCGCTCGGCAGCAATCTCGGCGACCACCGTCTCCCACGGCGTCTCCGGCTCCGGCTTCCGGTGCGCGACATGTTCTTCTTCCGATCCCCGACTCCCGATTTCCGACTGCTCTAGCGCAGTCTGCTTCTTCCACCAGCCGATCACGGCTTCGATCTCCCGCTCGCTCACATAGCATCCCTGCAGGCGGATGGGGCTGCCCTGTTCGGGGTTGAGGAAGAGCATGTCGCCTCGGCCGAGCAGCGATTCGGCCCCGACCTGGTCGAGGATCACGCGCGAGTCGGTGGCCGAAGCGACGGCGAACGAGATGCGCGCGGGGAAGTTGGCTTTGATCAAGCCGGTGACCACGTCCACGCTGGGGCGTTGTGTCGCGACGACGAGGTGGATGCCGGTCGCGCGCGCCATCTGCGCCAGGCGGCAGATCGTCTTCTCGGTCTCGATCGGCGATTGCAACATCAAGTCGGCCAGCTCGTCAATCAGCACCACGATGCGCGGCAGTGGTTCCTCGCGCCGGCGCTCCATCGCCTGGTTGTATTCCTGTAAGTTGCGCGAACCGATCTCGGCAAATTTCTTGTAGCGCGCGTCCATCTCGCGCGTCACCCAGCGCAACACGGCCGGAATGCGGTCAATGTCGCTTTCCGGCTTGCCGATCACGTGCGGCAAGCCGGCGAAGCGCGACAGCTCGACCATCTTCGGGTCAATCATCACCATCCGCAGGTCTTCCGGCCGGTTGTTCATCGCCAGACACACTGTGATCGCGCTGATGCACACGCTCTTCCCGCTGCCGGTGGTGCCGGCGATCAGCAGGTGTGGCATGCGCGCCAGGTCGGCGACGATCGCCATGCCGGATACGTCGCGGCCCAGCGCGATGGCTAGTGGCGACTTCTCGGCCAGCTTGCGAAATGCCTCGCCTTCGATGATCGAGCGCAGGTCCACTTCGCCGATGCTGCTGTTGGGTACCTCGATGCCGACCAGCCCACGGCCGGGGATGGGCGCTTCGATGCGGATGGACGGCGCGGCGAGCGCCAGGGCGAGGTCGTTCTGCAGCGCGGCGATTGCCCCGACGCGCACCTTCTGCGCTTGCTTCTGCCACTCGACCACCGCGTGCGATGCCTTCTTCCCCATGATCACCTTGCCGGCCAGCCCCAGGTCGGCGATGACGTCTTCCAGCGTCTCCTTCAAGGCGATGGCTTCGCCCATGCCGGCAGGGAAAGTAATCTTCAGCCGATCCGTGAGTTGGTCGGATTCCTCGAAGCTGTCGAACCCGAACAGGCGCTCCATGAGTCGGCCGGCCAGTTCGCGGCGCAGGGCGCTGAGCTGGCCGGTTTTGATCTTGAGCTTGCGCTCTGTGTCGGCGCCGACCTCGAAATAGGCAAGGCCGGAGCGCCGTTCGCCCTCGAGATAGTTAGTACTGAGGTCGAGATCACTCAGCAGCGACTTGAGCAGCGCCTTGAAGCCAGCTTCGCGTGCGTCTACCAGGGCCGCCGGGACTTCGATGACCGCCGTGGTGCGATCCACATTCGGCTCGACGAGGATCGCGTCGTAGAGCGCGCCGGCCACGGCCGCGCGGATCTTCTGCGCGGCCTTGTCGCGATTCTGTGCGCCGCGGTCCACGTAGCCCGGCTCGACGCCGAACTGCGTGACGGTCGGGCCGCGCCGGATTTCGACTACCTTGCCCGACAGACCGAAGTGCGCCAGCGTCGTCTCGATGATGTCGGCCTGGCGGCGCGCATCGGCATCGCTGCGCGCCGCCCCCGTTTGTTTGCTCACCCGCAGCAGGGAAAGCGGTGGCAAGGTGTTCGGTCGCGGCGCCGGTAGTTTGGGCTGTGCGGGCTTTGACTTCGCTGCGCCATCCGCCGTGCGATTGCCGTCCTTGACGATCACTGCTTCGGACTTGACGGATGGCGGGGTGGGCGAGGGCTTGGCGCGCTGCCGGTCTTCGGCCTTGTGCGCTGCTGGATCGGGCAGCGGCAACTGTTCGCCGCGCAGCGATCCTACCGGCGCAGGATCTTCGGCGCGTGGCTCAGGGCGAACGTCGCGCTTGGATGCTGTTGATGCGCCGGCGTCTGCTGCCGGTTGGACTCTGGAGTGCTCGGTCGTCTGTAGCAGCGGCGCGGCGACGATGAACGTACTGAGCGCGAACAACGCAAACCAGATCAAAACGGAGAGCAGGCGCAGAAGCGTCGCGCCGTCGCCGCCCGGCGTGCCGAGCGCACGCCATAGCACCTCGGCCAGCACCCAGCCGGCCGCGCCACCTCCACCACCGGCGCGCGCGAGCTGATAGGGGTCGGCGCCGAACGCCAGGGAGTGCATGAGCGCGAGCGAGGAGAAGAATGCGATTTCACCGGCGATGATGCGCGCCCACGTGCGTCGCGTCGGGCGGATGGTCACGTTCGATAGCGCCAGCAGCCCTACGCCGATCATGAAGGCGCACAGCGGAAAGACGCCGACGCCTACGGCACGTTGCACGAACGCAGCCCAGCGCACGATCAAACCACCGGTATTCAGGCCTAGGAGCGTGAGAAGCGTCGTCGCGCCCAGAAGGATGAGCGCCGCGCCGGCGAGCACGCGCCAGAGGCGGCCATGGGCGATCATGCGGGCGAATGCCACATCTAGCGCCGCCGGAATCGAAGAACCCCGCTTCGTCATGATTGAGCGTCGCACGGCGAGTTGCGCCCGTGTGCGGCAGGAGGATTATAAGAGGATGGGCGCTGCAACGGCGTCGTTGCGGCTCACTTGCCGTTTTCGCCCTCGGCGTGGCGATCTGGGAACACGCCGCGCAGGCTGAGCGCCAGTCGCCGGTGTTGGCTGTCCACCGCAATCACCCGAGCCACTACGCGATCCCCTTCATTCACGATGTTGCGCGGGTGCATGAAGTTGCCCTCGGCCATCTCGCTCACGTGCACCAGCCCTTCGAGGTCGTTCTCCACTTTGACGAACGCGCCGAACTGCACCACGTTGGTCACCGTGCCGTGCACGATCTGCCCCACGCGGTAGCGCTGTTCGATGGTCTCCCAGGGGTTCGCCTTCGACCGCTTCAGGCTGAGCGCGATGCGCCCCTCTTCCGGCGACACGCTCATCACGTAAACATCCACTTCCTGGCCGATGTGCAGCATATCGCGCGGATGGTTCACCCGGCTCCATGAAAGCTCGCTCACATGAACCAGTCCTTCGTACCCGCCCAGGTCCACGAATGCGCCGAATGCGGTGAGGTTCGTCACCACGCCGCGGCGCGTTTCGCCGGGGTGAATCTCGTGCAGGATGGGCGGGATCTCCGGTGGTGCGGATTCGGCCTCCGCCGATGGTGCGCGTTCGGAGAAGACGACGCGATTGAGCGTGGGGTCGAGTTCGATCACCCGCACGGTGAGGTGGCGGCCGATATGGCCGGCGAGTGTCGAGCGGCGTGTTGGCTCGTCCATGTCGGGCGCGAGCGCCTCCAGGTGGGAGGAAGGCACGAAGCCGCGCAGGCCGCGATAGTGGACGATCAAGCCGCCCCGGTTGCAGCCGGTCACTTCCACTTCCAGCGGTGTGTTGTGAGCCATCGCTTCTCGCAGCGCGGCCCAGGTCTGCGCGCTTTCGGAAGCTGCGCTCGTGTGCTGACCGGCCGGGCGATGTGTCTCGTGAGCAGCAGCGGATTGTGCCGGCGCATGTGGCGTCGAATGGTGCGATGGTGGCCGCGTCGGTGGGATAGGCAGTTTCTCTACTTCTTCCAGCAATGCGCGCCAGTACCCTTCGTCGAGTTCCAAATCCTCTGGACGGTATGGCATAGATTTCTCGGCAAAGTGATTATAATCAGCCGGCTCGTTTTAAGGAAATGGGCCTGAAGACAGCCTTGCGCACCAAGTGCAGAGCTGCATCCGGCTACGGAAGAGGAACATCGAGAAATGGCGAGGAAGTCGAACAAACTGAGTGAGCTGCGCGCTGCGGCCAACCGCAAAGTGCGCGTCGCGATCATCGGTGTGGGTAATTGCGCCAGTTCGCTGGTGCAAGGCGTGCACTACTACCGCAACGCCAAGCCTGAAGATAAAGTGCCCGGTTTGATGCATGTGCAACTGGGCGACTATCACGTGGGCGATATCGAATTCACCGCTGCATTCGATATAGACGTGAACAAGGTCGGCAAGGATCTGAGCGAAGCCATCTTCACAGCGCCCAACAACACCTACAAGTTCTGCGATGTGCCCTACACCGGCTGCTGCGTGCACCGCGGCATGACGCACGATGGTCTGGGCAAGTATCTGTCGCAGGTGATCAAGAAAGCGCCCGGCGAGACCAGCGACGTGGTCAAAATCCTGAAGGACACGCAAACCGATGTGGTCGTCAACTACCTGCCGGTCGGCAGCGAAGAGGCGACCAAATGGTATGTGGAGCAGGTGCTCCAGGCCGGCTGCGCCTTCGTGAACTGCATTCCCGTCTTCATCGCGCGCGAACCGTACTGGCAGCGTCGCTTCCGCGAGCGCAACTTGCCCATCATCGGCGACGACATCAAGAGCCAGGTTGGCGCGACGATCACCCACCGCATGCTGGCGCGCCTGTTCGTCGAGCGCGGCGTGCGCATTGACCGCACCTACCAGCTCAACTTCGGCGGCAACACCGACTTCATGAACATGCTCGAGCGCGAGCGGCTGGAGAGCAAGAAGATCAGCAAAACCAATGCGGTCACCTCGCAGATCCCCTACGAGATTCCCGAGGAGAACATCCACGTCGGCCCGAGCGACTATGTGCCGTGGCTCACCGACCGCAAGTGGGCTTACATCCGCATGGAGGGCACGACCTTCGGCGATGTACCGTTGAACGTCGAACTCAAGCTCGAGGTGTGGGATAGCCCGAACAGCGCCGGCGTGGTGATTGACGCCGTGCGCTGCGCCAAGATCGCGCTCGACCGCGGCATCGGTGGCGCGCTGCTTGGGCCGTCGTCCTATTTCATGAAATCGCCGCCCGAGCAATATACCGACGACGAAGCACACGACAAAGTCGAGGCGTTCATCCGAGGCGAATAACCAGGGACCGGGGATCGGCATTAGCACACCACGCCACTCCTGATCCCTGACTTCTGACCCCGGACATGGAAGCTTGGGCGCGCAAGCATCTCAGCCCACTGCTCGACCCGCTGGTAGATGCGCTGGCGCGCACCGGCGTCTCTCCCAACGCGCTCACATTCGCCGGCTTCCTCCTCAACGTCGTCGCCGGCGTCCTTATCGCCGTTGGCCAGCCGTTTTGGGGTGGGGGGGTGATGGTCGCCCTCGGCATGCCGTTCGATGCTGTGGACGGCGCGGTGGCGCGCAAGCTGGGCAAGCAGACCAAGTTCGGCGCGTTCTTCGATTCGACGCTCGACCGGTTGGCCGAGGGCGCGCTGCTGGCCGGCTTGGGCTATTACTTCGCCGCACGCGGTGATGCGCTCTCCGTGGTCGTCACGTTTGCGGCGCTGGTCGGCTCGTTCATGGTGAGCTACGCGCGCGCCCGCGCCGAGGGGCTGGGCCTGGAGTGTCGGGTCGGCTTGTTCAGCCGGTTCGGGCGCTTCCTGCTCCTGGTCGTCGGATTGTTGCTGTCGCCGGTCTTTCCCGTGTCGCTCGTCATCCTGGTTTGGGCACTGGCGATCTTGACGGCCTACACCACCATCGAGCGCATCGTCCATGTCTATCGCGAAACGCAAGACGTAAAACGTAAAACGTGAGACGCAGCGCGGAAGACGCGAGACGAAAGACGCAACGCACGAAGCTCACCCCTCACCCCTGACCCCTGCGCTTCCCCGGCTTGACCACCTGTGCGTTCTTGGCTGGCATGTTGCGCGGCAGTTGCGACGGTGCGAGTTCGACTGCCCGCTCACCGGCGGGTGGGGTGAGCAGTTCGTTCCAGTTCAGCTTGGCGGCTGTGGCTTTGCCGATCTCCACCAGACGCGGGATGGCGCCGATGTCGTCCATGCCGATCTCTTGAGGCATCTGCACGTTCAAGCGCACCAGGTGCAAGCCTTGCGTGACGTAGTGCCGCTGCACGAGTTGCGTTTGCTGCGCCGCCGGCTCGTCCAACAACTCGCCGATGATCCATTGCACCCACGCGATCAGGTTGGACGGGTTGTATTGCGCCTTGTAGAAGCCCGTGCCGAGCGATACGACCGTCGTTTCGGCGAGAGGATATTTGCCCGCCGGCATGTAATGAAAGGCCTCGACGCACGCTTGGTAGCACGGGTTGCCGGCGATGCCGATGCCGCCGTCCACACATGCGCCGATGCCTGGCACGCGCCAGGGTTCGAAGAACGTCGGCGCGGCGGAGGATGCCGCAACGCAATCCACCAGGCGCAACTTGCCGGTGAGCTGTTCGTTGACCGGGTTGTCCTTGACGAAGAAAAACGGCTTGCCGTCGCGCACGCGCGTCGCCGTGAACATCACGTCAATCGGTAGTTCGTTCAGGGTGGGGTTGCCGAGGAACTCCTTGAGCAGCTTCACCAGCGGCGCAGTACGATATTTGAACGAGCCGAGGCTGATGATCCAATCCAGTGGGTTGCGGCGGAAGGCGCGGTCGCCCAGCTCGATGTAAAGCTGGAGGCAACGCTCGGCGGATAGCCCGAGGGCCAGGCCGGCGCCGATGATCGCGCCGGTGGACGTGCCGGCCATGAACGAAAAGAAGTCGCGCGCCGGCTGGTTGAGCTGTCTTTCCAGCTCCACCAGCGCGCATAGCGGAATGATGCCGCGGATGCCGCCGCCGTCAATGGCGAGGATGCGCTTG
The DNA here is from genome assembly GCA_025998955.1 of Candidatus Roseilinea sp. Lineage (NCBI taxonomy): Bacteria > Bacillati > Chloroflexota > Candidatus Thermofontia > Candidatus Roseilinea > Candidatus Roseilinea sp. The sequence continues at coordinate 1,573,412 of AP024676.1, read as the reverse complement.
CGGGTCAAGGGTGCCTCCTTAATGGGCGAAATTCATCTCCGGCGTGCTGGTTTATCGCGCCGGCCCACTCATCCCTGGCTGGACGAGCGCGTCGCTGAGCCGTCGGATGTCGCGCGAGGGCGACGCGCCGAACAGCCGCTTGTATTCCCGATGGAAGTGAGACGCATCGCGGTAGCCCACGCGATAGGCAGCGCCGGCAGCAGGAAGGCGCTCTTCGATCATCAACCGTCGCGCCTCTTGTAGGCGCAACTGTTTTTGGAATTGAAGCGGCGTCATGCCGGTGACGGTCTTGAAGTAGTGGTGAAAGCCGGAGACGCTCATGCCCACCTCGCGGGCCAGGTGCTCGATGCGCAGCGGCTGATCGAAGTGGCAACGAATGCGCTCGATCGCGCGCGCAATGTGCGGCGTGTAACCTCCGATGACCGCCAGATGCTGCAGGCGCGCGCCTTGGTCGCCTACGAGGAGGCGGTAGACGATTTCTCGGGTGATCAGTGGCATCAGCACCTGCACTTCGGCTGCAGGGGCGTCTATCAGCCGGACGAGACGTACTACTGCATCCAATAGCTCGCCCTCCAACGGGCTCACGTCAACTGCGCCGGTGTCGGTAAACTCCGCAGCACTCATGATGCCGCTGTCGGCCATCACCGAGCCGACCAGCGCGGGTGAGAGCGATAAACTCAAGCTGAGATAAGGCCGCGCCGGCGACGCTTCCAGCACGCGGCTGACACCTGGCAGCTCGACCGTGACGAGCAAATAGTGATACGGATCGTAGCGGTAATGGCGATCGCCTACGAATAGCTCTTTGCTGCCTTGCGCGATGATGCAGAACGCCGGCCTGTTTATGCCGTGGACCAACCCGCGGGTCGCCGAAAGGCGAAACATGTGTAACCCCGGCAACGGCTGAACGGACCCGTCCTCACGAATTGCCCCCGCAATGCGTTCTACAAGCTCCTCGCGATGGGCTTGTGATTGCTGTGCTGCACGTTCCACCCGGTGATGTTGGATCTGCTGCATGATCGCCTGTTGCAGCGTAAGTCTTAAATCAGAATTCAGCAGCGGTCAAGTTCAACACTCCGCTTATGTATAGGGATAACACTTGAATTGCCCTAGAAGGCCGTTGAATCCGTGGTGAGTGTGTAGCGCCATTGCCCGAAGCGGTGTTCGGCCTCGAGATTTGTAGGATTATCCAATCATCTTCAACGATCGTTCTATCACCTCGCCCTCGATCATCCCTACAATTCTCCAGGCTCATACGATGCGTTGCATTCTGTCACTCTGGTCGCAGCAATTCACACCAGCTCGAAATCACTATTAGGAGGCGCTCGACGGCCAGGTTGTCGAGTGGATGGAGCAGGTGTGAGCGACGGATCGGTTTGGATCACTCAAACGAATCGAAGAACAGATGCTAGACGAAACAGAGAAGACCATGCTCAAGGTGACTTTGAACAACGGCGTCGAAATGCCGATTTTGGGGTACGGGGTCTTTCAGATCGCCGATCTCGCCGAATGCGAGCGCTGCGTGTTGGACGCGTTGGAAGTGGGCTATCGGCTCATTGACACGGCGGCCTCGTATGGCAATGAAGCCGCCGTCGGCAATGCCATTAAACGCAGCGGCGTGCCGAGAGAAGAAATTTTCGTCACGACCAAACTCTGGATTCAGGACACCGGCTACGAAAAGACGAAACGGGCGTTTGAACGCTCGATGCAGCGGCTGCAATTGGATTATCTCGATTTGTACCTGATCCACCAACCCTACGGCGATGTGCACTGCGCCTGGCGTGCCATGGAGGAGCTATACCGGGAAGGACGCATCCGCGCCATCGGGGTCAGCAACTTCCACCCCGACCGGCTGATGGACCTGATCGTGCACAACGAGGTGGTTCCGGCGGTGAACCAGATCGAGTGCCATCCCTTCCACCAGCAGATCGCCACCCAGGTGTTCCTGGAAGAGAACAAGGTGCAGATGGAAGCCTGGGGGCCGTTCGCCGAGGGCCGGAATAACATCTTCCAGAACGAGGTGCTGCGCTCCATCGGGGACAGGCATCACAAAAGCGTTGCGCAGGTCATCCTGCGCTGGCTGATCCAGCGCCGCATTGTGGCGATCCCCAAGTCGGTGCGCAAGGAACGCATCGAGGAGAACTTCAACGTGTTCGACTTTGAACTCACTCCAGAGGACATGGCGGCGGTCGCCACACTAGACACGAAAACCAGCGCCTTCTTCGACCATCGCGACCCGGCCGTGGTGAAGTGGCTGGGCCAGGTCAAACGCTCTACGTAAGGGAAAGAGAGACTCACATGGACAAAGTCTGGTTGATGGTCGGCACAGGACGGGGTGTTGGGATTACGCTGATGCTCGCTGCTGTTTTCGTCGCCGCCTGCGCGCCCGCGCCAACATCCCCTTCGTTGCCGATGCCGATGACGCCAATGCCGACAGCCATGGTCGCCGCGCCGACGAGCCCACCGCCAACTGCCACGCCGACCGCCATACCGCCAACGCCCACCGTGCTGCCTGCTGCGTCGCCAGACCCACGCCCAAACAGATGGGGGAACATCGATGTCCACAAGCCAACCGTCAATTGGTGAAACACGGATCCGGGTGCTCTTCGGAGATACGGTGCTGACTGCGCGGCTCTGGGACAACCCCACGGCGCGCGATCTGATCGCTCAACTCCCCCTGACGCTCACCTTCATATGGCCGCCAGGAAAAGCTCGCCACGTTGCCCAGGAGACTGACCACGGAAGGCGTGCCGGCAGGCGACGACCCGCTGCCGGGCGAGATCGGCTATTACGCGCCAGCCGGCGTCATCGTTTCCTACTACGAGGACATAGGCTACTTCAACGGCATCGTGCGGCTCGGTCAGTTCGACGGCGGCATGGACGCCATCAATGCTCTCATCAGACAGACCGGCGATTTCGTTGCGACGATTGAGCTTGCGGACTGATGTCCTTTCTCAGACTGCATTCGCGTATGAAGGCAACAACGTTATGTGGCAGTGGGCGCGAACTTCATTCCATGCCTGTTTCTAGCGCCTGATTGAGCCTGGGATTTCATAATTTCATAAAAGATGGCACGAATATCCATCACCGGCTCAGCCGATGGCCTGGGACAACTGGCAGCGAGGGCGTTGATTGCCCAGGGACACGAGGTCGTCTTGCACGCGCGCAATGTGGAGCGTGCACGGCACGCCCATCACCAAGTTCCCGGCGCCATCCATGCCATCGCCGGCGACCTGTCGGACATTGCGGAGACCAAGCGTCTTGCCGACGAGGCCAATGCATGGGGGCCGTTCGACGCCGTCATTCACAACGCTGGCATCTACCAGGCGCCCTCGCGAGCCGTGTTCGTGGTCAACGCCCTGGCGCCCTACCTGCTGACCTGCCTGATGGAAAGGCCCAAACGCTTGATCTACCTGAGCTCGGGCATGCATCTGCAAGGCCGCGCCAACCTGGACCGGCTCGCCGGGGATCAGAGCCGGGTCAGCTACTCCGACTCGAAACTCTACGTCACGATGCTCTGCATGGCCGTGGCGCGCAAGTGGCCGGATGTCTACGCCAACGCCGTGGATCCGGGCTGGGTGCCCACGAGGATGGGCGGGCCGCATGCCTCCGACGATCTTGAGAAAGGCTATGAAACCCAGGTCTGGCTGGCGACGAGCGACGACGGTGAAGCGAAGGTGAGTGGCCGATATTTCTATCATCGGCAAGCACAGCCCTGTCATCCCCAGGCCCGTGACGTTGCGCTGCAAGAGCGATTTTTGAGCATTTGCAAGGAGCTTACGGGCGTCCCCTTTCCGGCCTAGGGGGCGTTGACCAGGCGAAACGACGAGGGTTCGGCGTATGGGCGGCTCGCAGCCGCCCGTCTTCGGCAAAGCACAAGGTTGTGGGTAGACCGGCGCAACGCAGCGACGAGCTGCGCCTCCATTCACATGGAGAGGGAACCTATGAACGCATGGACAAAGGAAGAACTCAACAAAATCGGCAACGCGGAGGAGATGGAGATTGCGCCGCGGCAACCGGATGGCACGCTGCGTAAGCCGTTGCCCGTCTGGGTGGTGCGCGTCAACGATAACCTCTACGTTCGCTCGTATCGCGGGCACGCGGGCGCCTGGTTCCGCGCTGCGCAGACCACCCACGAGGGACGCATCCGGGCCGGCGGCGTCGAGAAAGAGGTCGTCTTCATCGAAGAAAGCGATCCAGCAATCAACGACCGGATTGACGCCGCCTACCGCGCCAAGTACGGCCGCTATCCGCAGTACGTGGCGCCGATGGTGACGCCCGAAGTGCGGTCAACGACACTCAAAATCATCCCGAAAACAACAGAAAGACTTTGAGGAGGCTTGAACATGGACTACATCAAACTCGGCAACACCGGTCTGGACGTCTCGCGCATCTGCCTCGGCTGTATGAGCTTCGGCAAAGCTGAAGGATGGGTCCACAATCCGTGGGCGCTGGACGAGGAAGAAAGCCGGGTTATCATCAAGCGCGCGCTGGAGCTGGGCGTCAACTTCTTCGACACGGCCAACGTCTACGCCCGTGGCGTCAGCGAGGAGATCCTAGGGCGGGCCATCCGAGACTTCGCCAACCGAGACGAGGTGGTCATCGCTACCAAGGTGCGCGGCCGCATGCACGAAGGCCCCAACGGCGAGGGGCTGTCGCGCAAGGCCATCTTGAGCGAGATCGACAAAAGCCTGAAGCGCCTGGGGATGGACTATGTGGACCTCTACATCATCCACCGTTGGGACTACAACACGCCCATCGAAGAGACCATGGAAGCGCTGCACGACGTGGTCAAGGCCGGCAAGGCTCGCTACATCGGCGCTTCGGCCATGTGGGCTTGGCAGTTCCAGAAGGCGCTCTACGTGGCCGAAAAGCACGGCTGGACGCGCTTCGTGTCCATGCAGAACCACTACAACCTCATCTACCGGGAAGAAGAGCGGGAGATGATGCCCCTCTGCATCGCCGAGGGAATCGCCTCGACGCCCTACAGCCCGCTGGCGTCCGGCCGATTGGCGCGCGATTGGTCGGAAACTACGACGCGCTATGAGACCGATCCGATCGCCAAGCAGAAGTATGACGCTGCCGCACAGGCGGATCGCTTGGTCGTTGAGCGGCTTGCCGAGGTGAGCGAAAAGCGTGGCGTTCCGCGCGCGCACGTCGCCCTGGCTTGGCTTCTACACAAGAAGCCGGTTGTCGCGCCGATCATCGGCGCAACCAAAGTCTCGCATGTCGAGACGGCGGTCGAGGCGGTATCCATCCGGCTAACCCCCGAAGAGATGGCATACATGGAAGCGCCGTACGCGCCGCACGCGATCGTTGGGCACAGTTGATCTAAGAGCCTATCCTAAAAAATGGGTAAAACATATGAGAGAACTATCGCCTGACCGGCGGGTTAAGCAGCATGCGCTTCATGGCATGATAGGCTGGCTTCGGCTGCAAATCGTCATCGTAAGGCGTGCCGTCGGCACGCGGTGAGGCGAAGTCGAAGTAGGGATCTTCGAGCCATGAATATTTGTCGCCGAACTCCCACAGACACACGCTGTTGCACACGCCGGAGCGCAAGGCCGCGTCCAACACATCGGCGTATACCTGCGCTTGTAACGCGAATCGCGCCTCGTCCGTGCCCGGGACATCCTTCAGGTTCACATCAAGCTCGGTGATGTGCACCGGAACGCCATAGCTGCGCATGGTCTCGATCAGATCATCGTGCTTCGGCGGCTTGTCGGCGCGAATGTGCATCTGCAAGCCTATGCCGTCAACCAGGCCCTTTGCCCGCAGGCGTTCGATCAACATCTTATTGCGGTTGATCGGGTCTTGCTCGCTGCTGTACACGCCGCGACCGCTGCGGGCGTGGTTGTCGTAGTCGTTCAACAGAAGCTTGGCCCCGGGGTCGGCCTCCCGCGCAGCGCGGAAGGCCATCTCAACATAGTCCTCGCCGATGACGATCTTCCACAGGTCGCCTCGATCGGCGCCGTAGAAGCGAAACGGCTCATTGACCACGACCCATTCGCCGATCAGACCCTTGAACCGTTCGATCACAGCGCGGACATGGTTGACCAATAACTCGCTCGCCTGCGCTTTGGACAGCTTGCCGCCGAATAGTTGATCGGTCAACCATTGCGGTTCGAATGTGGGGAAGACGAGCGGATGGCCGCGCAGGTCGCTGATCCCGACGCCGTGCAAAGCGTCAATTTGCCGCTTCATCTCATCAACAACGGATGCGTTGATGTGGCCCTGTGCCGGCTCCCACGCTGGCCAGTAGAAGCCGCTATGGATCGTCGCCATGTTGAAGTCGCGCGCAAAAATGTCCAGCAAACTCCGCCGATGCGGGCTTTCGAACAATACGCGCGACACGGCCGAGCCAAAACGCAATTGGATCTTGTCGGCAAGTGGGCGCAGGCCGGTTGGGGGCGGTGGGGTCGGTGGTGTCAATGGAGTGAGGCGCGTGGGCGGCGCGGCACAACCGGCTGCCGTGCTCGCACCACTTGCCACGAGAAGAGCGACGGCTCCAAGCAGGCGACGACGCGAGCGTTTCGTCTTCATGTTCATGTCCTGAGTCACGGCCGGAGCGACGCTTCCGCCTGGCGGCGATGCACGATCACGTCGGTGGTCAGAAAGGTCACTGCGGCGCTGGCGGCTGTGGTCATGGCTAAGACCCAGGCCCAACCGCAAATTCGTCTGGACCGAGTGTGCGTTGCGCTTCGGTCAGGAAGTCGTTGAGCTCATCGAAGGTCGTGTTCTGAGGCAGTGGTGTCAATCCCGCCTTCTCCATAATGTCGTGGACTCATTGCTCGTTCACCTCCTCAGACGGATAAAACCGCAATCGGATCTTGGCCACAACCTGATGTAGCAGGCTTGGGCAAAATCTAACCTTCGGCTTGTCCAGTCGTCAAGTCTTTGCGGACAGATTCAGGACTTTGTGAGGACATCGTGTGGTGAAGTGCTGCGCTCGGCCAGGGCGCCGTCCCGGCCGTCCGATCGGTGATCGGAGGCAGCAGCCGGCGCGTAGATAGCTGTTTGAGCGTAACGCAGAGCGGGCCTAGCGCCAGGGGCAGGGCTGCAAGACTGACGCACACCTAATCCGGCACCCGCAACGAGGAGAACGACACGACGCACGCTGCAACCCAACTCAAGATCAGCATCGGTGCGAGCACACCCGTCAGCATGATCTCGGCGCGCAGGTCGGTCACTTCTTCACGGAAAGTCGAGTCGTTGGCTGGCATGGCTGGATTGTAGGGGGTAGCGGGCGATGGGGCGCGACAGACGGCGAGTTTGCCACCGAGCAGAATGAGCTCTAAATGAACTTCTCGATCTTTGCCCTGGCTTTCAGATCCGCTATCCACTGCGCGAGCGCAGCTTCCTGCAGATGGATGGTGTCGGCCTCGGTCAGTGCGCGCACCTCGCGCTCGGTCACCCGGATGATGTGATAGCCGATCGGGCTTTTGACGATGTCGCTGGTCTCGCCCGGCTGCAGGCTGAAGGCGGCGTCTTCCACCTCCGGCCACAACACAGCCCCGGTGTGGCGCGCGAACCAGCCCAGGTCGCCGCCATCCGCACGGGTGCTTTCGTCCAGCGAGAGCGACTGCGCCAGCGCGGTGAACTTGGCGCCGTTTTGCAGGCGCGTCAATATCTGGCGTGCCTCGCGCTCGGTGGCGACGACGATGTGGTAAGCGTGGACGTATTCCGCCGTGCGCGGCATCGTCGCCAGCACGCGGTCGCGCACGGCGTTGGTCAGCAGCTCGCGGCGGATGAGTTCGCGGATGCCGGCCTCGGTCTGGCGCGTGGCGGCCAGCCAAGCCTGGAACTTCGCTTCTCCGCCGGCGCGCGCTTTGGCGATCGCCAGCTCTTCGGCAACTTGCCGGTCGCTCACTTCGATGCCGTTGCGCGCGGCCTCTTCTTCGATCAGTGCCTGCTCGATCAGCGCTTCCAGGGCGGCATCCCTAAGCTGCAGGGCCAGCAGCCGGCCTCGGTCGCTGTTCGGATCAGGCGCGTCGGGCAGCGCTGCGATGTAGCGCGCCAACTCGGCTTCGTATTCGGCCAACGTAATGGGCCGGCCGTTCACGCGCGCGGCGAGCGGGAGAGGGGTGGGCGTTGGTTCCGGCGTCGGCGTGGCGGTGGCCTGGGGAATCACCGTCACGCTGAAGATTTCGGGGGTGATCATCAGTGGCTCACCGGCCGGGTCGCCGGCGCACGCCGTGAGCAACGCTGCGCACGCGGCGATGACTATCCTTCTGCTCACGATACCTCTTCCACCTCGTCCCAGTTCTTGCCTGCGGCGATGTCGGCGCGCAACGGCACGCTCAGCCGATAAGCCGACTCCATCTCGCGTTTGATCAAGGCGCACACTTCGGCAACCTCGTTGGGCGGGCAGTCGAACACCAGCTCGTCATGCACCTGCAACGTCATGCGCGCCTGGTAGCCCCCTTCGCGCAGCCGGCGATGCACGTTGATCATGGCGATCTTCATGATGTCCGCCGCCGAGCCTTGCACCGGGTGGTTGATCGCTTCGCGCTCGGCGCGGCGGCGCACCGGCTCGGGCGATGTGCGCGAGGTCAGCTCCGGGAAGTAGCGCCGCCGGCCCAGCACCGTCTCGACATAGCCCTGTTCGGCGGTGCGGCGCTTGGTCGCGTCCAGCCATGCCCGCACGTTGGGGAAGCGGGCGAAGTAGCGGTTGATGAACTCCTGCGCTTCGGCCTGCGTCATGCCGGTGTTGGCCGCCAGGGCGAACGCGCCCATGCCGTAGGCGATGCCGAAGTTGATGCGCTTGGCGTTGTTGCGCTGCATCGGCGTCACGTCGCGCAGCGGCACTTCGTAGATCGCGGCGGCCGTCGTGGCGTGGATGTCCTCGTTGTTGGCGAAGGCCTGCTTCAGGGTCGGGTCGTCGGCCAGATGGGCGAGAATGCGTAGCTCGACCTGCGAATAGTCGGCGCTGATCAGCCGCCAACCCTTGCGCGGGATGAAAGCTTTGCGCACGCGCCGGCCCATCTCGGTCTTGATCGGGATGTTCTGCAGGTTGGGATTCGAGGACGACAGCCGGCCGGTGACTGCGCCGGTCTGGTTGAAGTCGGTGTGCAGACGGCCGGTCTTGGGATTGATCAATTGCGGCAGCGCGTTCACGTAGGTGCCTTGTAGCTTGCTCAGCTCGCGATGTTCCAAGATGAGCGGGACGATCTCGTGCTGGTCGCGCAGGCCGTCCAGCACGTCGGCGGCGGTGGAGAAGCCACCAGCTTCGGTCTTGCGCAGACCCTGCGTGGGCAGGCCCAACTTGCCGAACAGCACGTCGCTGAGCTGTTTGGTGGAGTTGATGTTGAACACCATGCCGGCGACGTTGTAGATCTGCTTCTCCAGCTCGCGCAGGCGTTCGGTGATCTCGCCCGAAAGCTCGCCGAGATACTTGACGTCGAGCGCGACGCCGGTCAGCTCCATCTCCACCAGCACCGGGATGAGCGGCAGCTCGACCTCATGGAACAGCCGCTCCTGGTTGCGCTCGCGGAGCATCGGCTCGAGCACGTCGCGCAGGCGATAGGTCGCGTCGGCGTCGGCAGCGGCGTAGGCCGCCACGTGCTCGATCGGCACTTCGCGCATGGTGATTTGCCTCTTGCCGCGCCCGATCAACTCGCCGATCTCCGTCATCTGCCAGCCGAAATAGTTGAAGGCCATTTGCTTCAACCCCAGCGCACGCCCGCCGGGATCGCATAGGAACTGGGCGATCATCGTGTCGAAGACCGGCTTGTCAAGCGTCACTCCCACTCCGCGCAGCACCTCCAGGTCGAATTTGGCGTTGTGGGCGATGAGTTCGACCTCGCGCCGCTGCAGCGCCAGGACGACCGGCTCGAACTTGGGTGAAGTCGGATCGAGATGCCACGGGTGCGCCTTTTCGCCATCCACCGATGCAGTATGGGCTACACAGGGCAGATACCAGCCTTCGCCTTCCTTCACGCAGAACGACAAGCCGACCAACTCGCCGCGCAGTGGGTCGGTGTCGGTAGTCTCGGTGTCGAAGGCGATGCGCCGGGCATTGTTGAGCGCGGCGAGCAACGCTTTGTATGCGTCATCGCTGTCCACCAGGCGCGCGCGCGTAGGCGCGTCTACCGTGGGAGTGACCGGCAGTGGCCGGTCGGTGCCGGCATCGAACATGCTCAGTTGCGCGGGTGGGGCAACGGAGCCGGCGTCTTCGGCCTCTGCCACGGTCGCCGGCGCGTGCGGGATGCGCTTGACCAGGCTCTCGAAGCGCAGTTCGCGGAACAAACCGAGCACGCGCTGGTAGTCGAACTGAGCAGCGCAGGCGTCCCAGTTCACCTCCAGCGGCAGGTCGGTGCGAATGGTGGCAAGCTGTTTGCTCAGGTAGGCAGACGCGCGGCCGGCCTCCAACGCGGCGCGCACGCGCTTCTGGGCGATCTCGTCCAGGTGCGCATAGATGCCGTCTAGCGTGCCGTACTGCTGCAGGAGCGCCTGCGCGGTCTTCTCGCCGATGCCGCGCACGCCGGGAATGTTGTCCGATGTGTCGCCCACCAACGCTTTGTAATCAATCAGTTGATCGGGGCGCACGCCGTAGGTAGATTCGACCAGCGCTTCGTCGTAGATGATGGTGTCCTCGAAACGCTGGCGAGAGGTAAGCACCTTGACCGCCGGCGAGACGAGCTGCAGCGCGTCGCGGTCGCCGGTGACGATGATCACCTCCATCCCTTCGCTGCTGGCGCGTCGGGCGAGCGTGCCGAGCACGTCATCGGCCTCGAAGCCATCCGCCGTAAAGATCGGGATGTCGAACGTCTTCAGCAGATGCTGGATGCGCGCGACTTGCTCCTCCAGCGTGTCCGGCGACTTCTGTCGGGTGCTCTTGTATTCCGGGTAGATGTCGTCGCGGAAGGTGGCGCCGACGTCGAACGCCGCGGCGATGTAATCCGGCTGCTGCTCGTGCCACACGCGCAGCAACATGCTGGCGAAGGTATAGACCACGCCGGTGAATTCCTTCTCGCCGCGCTCGTTGGTGATCGAGAGCTGGGCCAGGCCGGTGTCCGGCCGGTTGGGCGGATAGACCACAAAGAACGCGCGGTAGGCCAGTGAGTGGCCGTCCAGCAGGAGCAGCTTCGGCCGTTTGCCGTTGGCGTGTGCCATGGCCGTATTGTAAGTTGATAAGCTGGCCGGAGTTTATCTCACGATGCCTGTTCGCTCAAACGAAACGACGCCGCTGAAGGGTGCATTCGCCAATGGGGGCAGACGTAGACCGGCCCGGCGTAAACGCCTGGGCTGAAGGGGGCGGGATGCGCGCGGCTTGCCCGTATGCTCAGCGCTGGGATTTATCCCAGTGCGACTGAGGCGAACACCGCTGCAGGCCGGTTCGCGCTCCCCCATTTTGGAATGCACCCAGCGCCGACTTCCTCAGCCGCTGAACGGTTCACCCGTGTCGCGATTTAGCGAATGACGATGGGCAGGAAGGTTTTGCCGCCCAGGCCGCCCGTAGGTGTCGCTGTAGGCGTAGGTGGGGTGCCGGTTGGCGTGGGCGTACTCGGCATTGCGGTTGGCGTGGGCGTTGGCGTGGGCATACTCGGCATTGCGGTTGGTGTGGGCGTTGGCGCAGGTGTGCCCGGCGGTGCACCATCCAGATTGACGTCGTCCATGTGGATGTTCGTCAATTCACCGACCCGGTTCGATTGCTCGAAGCGCAGCGTGTGCACGTTGTCGTCGGCGTAAGCCGAGATGTCAATGCCGACCAACGTCCATCCCGCTCGGTAGGCCGTGTTCGTCGCGCCGGTGATCGAGAAGATCTCGAGGCCATCCATCCTGACTTTGAACGTCGAATTGGCGTGATGGCCGGCGCTCCACCACAGCCAGAAGGTGAGCGTCTTCGCACCCGGCGCGATCCGCTTCTGTTGCTGCAAGAAGCCCTGCTCGGCCTGCGTGGTGCCGCCGAACCAGGCCCACCACGTGCCGGTGCGCGGGCCGACGCCGCCACACGCGGCCAGTGTGCACAACGGCGTGCCGAACACGTTCGACCCTTGACCCCAATGTGGAGACGTCGTGCCGCCTTCGAAGCTGCCGTCCTGGATCATGTAGTTCGAATTGGGATGGGGTGTGCTGGTTGGCGGCGGCGGTGGCGCAGTCGCTGTGGGTGTAGCGGTGTTGGTTGGCGTTGCCGTAGGCAAGCCGGCCGCTGCTGCAAGCTGGATGCGCGACTTGGTATTCGATCCGAACGTGATCGGCTTGCCGGTCGTCTGCAGCCGCGTCAAGATTTGCCCAACGTCGTCTGTCGGGTAGCGCTGGCGCATCACGGCCCACGCGCCGGCCACGTGCGGCGCAGCCATAGACGTGCCGCTGAGCGTGGCGTAGCTGTTGTTCGGCACCGAGGAGTTGATCGCCGAGCCCGGCGCGAACAGGCTCATGTAGCCGGCGCGGTTCGAGAAGCTAGAGATGGCGTCTTGCTTCGTCGTCGAGCCGACGCTAATCGCGTTCGAGACGCACGCCGGGTTACTCAGGCCGTTTGGGTAGCTTTGATTACCGGCTGCGATGACCGTGGCGATGTTGAGGGCGCGCAGGCCGGCCACGGCGGTGAAATACGGGCTGGAGTCGCATGGCGAGGTGTTGTTCGAACCGTCGCCCAGGCTCATGTTTACCGCTGCGATGGTGTAGCCGGCGGCTAGTGTAGTCTGCACGTATTGCAGCGCGGCCAGGATGTCTTCGTCGAAGGCCGCGATGCAGGACGGATCGGGCGCGCAGAAGGTTGGATCGTTGAACTGCGAGAAGACCTGGATCGCGATCAGCGTCGCACCCGGAGCGACGCCGTTGTAGCCCGGCCCGCCGCCGTAGTTCCTGCCGACGGCGATGCCGGCCACATGTGTGCCGTGGTCGCAGCCCTCAATACTGATGTTGCAATTCGCGCCGGCGCCGGGGCCGGCCTGGCCCGGTGTTCCGCTGGGGCCGGTGGATTGGCCGTTCGGGCATAGCGTCGTCGCGCCTTCGCCGGCATCGGTCCGCGAGAAGCATGCCTCGGCGACGGTCTTGCCGGCGAGGAAAGGATGCGACGTCTGCACGCCCGTGTCGAGGATGGCGACGGCATAGCCGCTGCCGGTGTAGCCCAGGTTGTGCGCAATGTCGGCACCAATGATCTGGTTCGATTGCAGGTCGGCAGGGCGCTTGCGCGTGCTCTCCACAACGGCCAGCACGTCCGGCGAGGCCAACAACGCCTCCAGCCCCGTGGCGTCAACCGTCAACCCGATAAATGGATAGACCTCGAATTCAGCGTTCAAGGTGTAATTTGCGCCGGCCAGGCGCGACAGCACACGTGCCGTCGTCGCCCGTATGGCGGCGCGCTGCGCCGTCGCCTCTGCGCCGGCAAGCTGGCCTTCGGGCCGGTAGTTCACATTCAACGTGGCGATGACGCGCAGCCGGCCGCGCTGTGAAACTTGCGCGCGCAGCGCTGTCGGGTCGGATGCTGCCGGGTTCCGCGCGGGTGCGATCATCCGGCCCTTTTCCTCTTCACCGCCGTCATCTGCCAGCGACAGGGAGAGGCCGGATAGCATCAATGCAGCGACGATCGAGAGCGTGAGCATCGCCGCAAGGCGACTTCGCCGGCGTGACGAGGCCGCTGAAGTTGACATATTTGAAATCCCCTCGTTGGGTGTGAGTATCGCAGATACCGCAGCGTCGTCAATCCCTCTACAGATCTAAAATCCTCCCACCTAAAATGAGTCCATGACTCAGGATCATTTCCCGAAGCGCCAACTTCTGCTTTGCTCGTGGCTGATTACCTCGGCGAGCGAGCCGCCCCAGCCCGATTACGCTATCCTGGTTGAAGGTAATCGTATCGCCGGCCTTGGCGAAATCGAGGCCATGCGGGCGCAATATCCCGATGCCGAACTGACCGATCTGCGCGGTTGCGCCATCTCGCCCGGTTTCGTGGATGCGCATCGGCACTGCTACGGCGTGCTGGCGCATGGCATCCCCACCGAGCATGCGCCGGCGGACTTCTGGGCCTTCTTGAACGAGTTTTGGTGGGGCAAGATCGAAGACCGGCTCGACCACGATATGCTGCGCGCGGCGATGGACCTGTCGTGCTACGACATGATCCGCAGTGGCATCACTACGTTCTTCGACTGCCTGGAGGCGCCCAACGCCATCCCCGGCGGGCTATTCGTCCAGGCCGAAGTCGTCGCGCGCTGGGGGCTGCGCGGCGTGCTGTGCTTCGAGGCCACACAGCGAGTGGGCGAGGAGAATGGCGAGCTGGGGCTGCGCGAGAACGTCGAGTTCATCCGAGCGTGTCGCGCCGGTCGGGAGTCGCGGAGCGCAGAGCCTGGGTCGTCACTCGGTCCACGATCCACATTCCATGCTACGCAACTCATCAGCGGCGCGATGTGTCACCACACCACCTTTACGTGTAGCGACGATTTCATCCGCAAGGCGTATGGGTTGGCGAAGGAACTCGGCGTGCTGTTGCATTTCCACTGTTCGGAGGGGACGTATGAGCCGGAGCAGGCGTTGAAGAAGTGGGGCCGGCGCACGATCGAACACTACGACGACCTGGGCATCCTCGACGAGACCACGCTGGCATCGCAGTGCGTTCAGCTCTCGTCGGATGAGGTGCGCATCGTCGGCGAACGCGGCATCCGGGTGACGACGATGCCGCTGAGCAACTGCGAGGTGGGCGGCGGCATCGCGCCGGTACCGGAGATGCGCCGAGCCGGGGCCATCGTTGGCCTGGGCACCGATGGCTATGTCGCTAACTTCTTTGCGTCGTTGCGCGGCGCGTTCCTGATTCATAAGGCGCGGCTGCTGGACCCCGGCGCGATGCCAGCGCGCGAAGTGTGGCAGATGGCCACCAGCGATGGCGCACGCGCGCTGGCGATGGACGATGCGATTGGGTCGCTGGCCGTGGGCAAACAGGCCGACCTGATCGCAATTGACCTCGATTTGCCGACGCCGATCACCGCGCATAATTTGCTCGACCAACTGATCCTGTGGCGCGATGCGGTGGACGTGCACAGTGTGATGGTGGCCGGCCGATGGCTGAAGCGTGATTACGTCGTCCTGAATGCTGATCCCGAGGCGCTGATCGCCAAGACGCGCGAGGCCGCCGACCGCCTGTGGCAAGGGATGTGACATTCGGCGCGCGTTCAACCTATGTTAATCCTTGACGCTACAAAATTCATGCAGCTATAATGCCTGCGCCTTGTGAAGTTTGGCACTTGTCCGGATCTCAATTAGCCACAGTGCCGCGAAAGACGATTGTTCGTGGCGGCGCTGTGGCTAAATCGTGCATAGGCCTATGAGAACAGACTTTGCGTTCGTCGGTGTGATGCTGGTGACGGCTGCGTTGCTCATGGGGGTGACGCTCGTTGCGGCTTCGTTATTGCGTCCAAAGAAGCCCAGCAAAGCCAAACTCGAGACGTACGAGTGCGGCATGGAGACCGTTGGCGATACCTGGGTGCAGTTCCGCGTTCAGTATTACATCCTCGCCCTGGTGTTCGTGCTGTTCGACATTGAGGCGATCCTGCTCTTCCCGATCGCCGTGGCGTTCAACTCATTGACGTTCTTCGCCGTCGCCAATGTCATCCTCTTCATCGTCGTCTTGCTGATCGCGCTGCTATATGCCTGGCGCAAGGGTGCGTTGGACTGGGAATGAAGATCACATCGTCGAACGTTCGGTTTACCCACCGGCCTCTGGGACCTGACCTATGAACTTCATCAACGACCTGCTCAAGATCATCGGCGATTTCGTCGCCGGGATCATCAATAGCATCTTCGGGTTCAGCCCGTTCATCGCGGACCTGATCACGATGGGGCTGGCGGCGGTCATTTTGTGCACCTTCGCGGCACTGTCGTTCATGGGGCTGACATATGTCGAACGCAAGGTCGTCGCGCGCATTCAGGATCGCGTCGGACCGAACCAGGCCGGCCCGCTTGGGCTGTTGCAACCCATCGCCGACGGCATCAAGATGTTCACCAAGGAGGACACTACGCCGGCGGCCGCCGATCGCTGGGTATACAACCTTGCGCCGCTGGTCATTGCGGTGTTCGCTCTGACGACCTATGCCGTGCTGCCGTTTGCACCGGGTGTGGTGGGTACGAATCTGAACGTCGGCGTGTTCTACATCATCGCCATCGGCTCGGGTAGCATCGTGGCGATCATCATGGCAGGGTGGGGCAGCAACAATAAGTACGCCTTGTTGGGCGCGTTCCGCACGGTGGCCCAATTGGTCGGCTATGAAGTGCCAATGCTGTTGAACGTGTTGCCGGTGGTGATGTTGGCCGGCTCGATGGGCCTCGTGGACATCATCAATCAGCAGACGACGCTGGACGGCAATCCGGGCATCCCGTTTATCGTGTTCTTCCCGCTCAGCGCGCTGGTCTTCCTGATCAGCGGCATTGCCGAGACTGCGCGCTCGCCGTTCGACCTGCTGGAGGCCGAGTCGGAGATCGTGGCCGGCTTCCACGTCGAGTACAGCGGCATGAAGTTTGCACTGTTCTTCCTAGGCGAATACGTCAACGCGCTGGCCGTGGCGTTCGTGTTCTCGACGTTGTTCCTGGGCGGCTATGCCGGCCCGGTCCTACCACCTTACATTTGGCTGCTGCTCAAAGCTGCCGCTGTGTTCACCATCTTCATGTGGCTGCGCGGCACGTTGCCGCGCATTCGCGTGGATCAGATGCACAACCTGAACTGGAAGTTCTTCGTGCCGGTTTCGATCGTGCACTTGGTCGTGGTGATGGCGTTGATGAAGCTCTTCGTGACCAGCCCGGCGATGGCGCAGGCCAACGGTGGCATTCTCGTGGCGCCGGGTGTTCAGGCGGCCATTCTGTTCACCGCGAGCATGCTCATCTTGATCGGCTCGCTGACGATCGCAGCGCGTCGCGCACGTATTATGCGCCTACAGGAAGAAGCGGTGCTCGAGCAGCGCCGGGCGGAGAACATGGCGGCGGTGAGCGTGTGAAAGTGATTCCCGACTTCCCACTCCCGACTCCTGAGTTCTGAGTTCGCTGGGTCGGAAGTCATGAGCTGGAAGTTGCTACGAACATGACGATCCATCAAGTGCTCTTCATTGTGATCGCCCTGGCCGTCCTCGGGTCGGCGATTTTTGTCGTCACTACCGGCAACCTGTTTCGCGCGGCGCTGATGATGATCCTGACGTTCTTCGGCGTGGCCGGGTTATTCGTCCTGCTCGATATCGGCCTGTTCGCCGTGGCGCAGGTGTTGATTTACATCGGCGCGATCTCCATCTTG